>NZ_JBFUCY010000003.1:0-306379 GCF_056404995.1 Mucilaginibacter sp. P2_A5 | reverse complement strand
CATCAGATCAATCGTGTAAATGCAGTAGCGTTAGTGCGTGATATGGCTATTAACTTTCTCAAAGGAAAGTTGATACGAAAAGCCCTGACCGCTTTTGATAATGTCCTATCCCGAACTACAGAAATTGTCAGACCAGGAAGAAAGGTGCCAAGAAAAAAAGGACGGAAAAAACCACCATCCATGAATTATAAACAACTTTAATCCTTAAGTAAACGGCATTGATCTGCACATTTGAAATCTGCACATCTACTAATTAATTATCTGCAAAAACTATTTCAAGGCTTAATTCAAATCCCGGGAGTATTTCAGTTGTAATGATATCGCCTATCGTCATTAATTTTGATGGCTGATAGGCACTGTTTATTAGCGTATATTTCAAAAAAGTTTTATCCTGAGGGGATACTATCCAATACTCTTTAACAGCGGCTTCTTCATATACTTCATACTTATTACGTAGCTCTTTTTGATTATTTCCGGGAGAAAGGATTTCAATAACAATATCGGGGGCGCCCGTACAGCCACGTCCGTCAACTTGTAGCGGATTGCATATGATACATATATCTGGTTGCACAACGGTAAATATTTTTTTGTCCTCATTCTCACCTTTACGGGGGAGTCTGACATCAAAAGGTGCCGCGTATGCCTGGCACGACTTATTTTTAAGGTAACTATATAGTTCTCCTGATAAACGCCATGATATGCGTTGATGGAGGGGGGCCGGGGCGGGCGTCATTTTAAAAATCTTACCTTTAATCAATTCAAGCCTGTCCTCAAACGTCCATTGAAGGTAATCGGCGTACGAATAACTTTTAGTAAGATCAAGATCAGATAGCTGCATAACTTAAACTTTAATCAAAAATAACAATTCAATTTGAAGATTCGGCGATTTGAAAATTTGAAGATATTGTTCCTTCTCATTTTCAAATCTTCAAATCCTCAAATTTTCAAATCAAAACTTCTCCTCCATCATTTTTTCCAAAGCAAACATCTCATCACGCAATTTGGCAGCTAACAAAAAGTCCATGTTTTTGGCTGCGGCAAGCATTTCTTTTTTGGTGTTGTCGATTGATTTTTTCAGATCAGGTTTGGTCATATACTGAACAATAGGGTCGGCCGCTAACGTTGCCATATCAGCTTCTACATAAGCCTTTTGTACCCCGCCTTTAAAGTCGACAACCGATGTTTGCTCCATAATTTCTTCGCGGGATTTGCCTACCGTGGTTGGTGTAATGCCATGTGCTGTGTTATAAGCGATCTGAATTTCGCGGCGGCGGTTGGTCTCATCCATCGTTATCTGCATCGAATCAGTTATCTTATCGGCATACATGATAACCCGGCCACGATCATTACGGGCGGCGCGGCCAATGGTTTGGATCAATGAACGTTCCGACCGTAAAAAGCCCTCCTTGTCAGCATCCAGGATAGCTACAAGCGATACTTCCGGCAAATCCAATCCCTCACGTAATAAGTTAATCCCTATCAGTACATCAAACTCACCAAGGCGCAATCCCCTCAAAATCTCCACCCTTTGCAGGGTTTTTACTTCGGAGTGAATGTAACGGCATTTAATACCCAGCCGGTCCATATATTTGGCCAGTTCCTCGGCCATACGTTTGGTGAGGGTAGTTACCAGGATGCGATCGCCCATTTTTATGGTGCGATCAACCTCATCCAGTAAGTCATCCACCTGGTTTATTACCGGGCGGATTTCTATAATAGGGTCTAATAGTCCCGTAGGGCGTATAACTTGTTGTACCACTACCCCTTCCGATTTTTCCAACTCAAAATCACCGGGTGTTGCGCTTACATAAACCGTTTGCGGCGCCAGCTTCTCAAACTCCTGGAAGTTTAATGGGCGGTTATCCAGGGCAGCCGGCAGCCTAAAGCCATAGTCAACCAACGACATTTTGCGCGACCTGTCGCCACCATACATCGCCCTGATCTGGGGTACCGTAACGTGGCTTTCATCTATAACCATCAGGTAATCATCAGGAAAATAGTCCAATAAGCAGAATGGGCGTGCACCGGGCAGCCTGCCATCAAAAAAGCGGGAGTAGTTTTCAATACCCGAGCAGTAGCCCAGTTCGCGGATCATTTCCAGGTCGTAATTAACCCGTTCTTCCAGGCGTTTGGCTTCCAGGAAACGGCCATCGTTTATGAATTGCTTTTTGCGGGTTTCCAGTTCTTCCTGTATGGCCCAGATGGATTGCACAAAGCGTTCGCGCGGTGCCACATACAGGTTGGCCGGGTAAACCACCATATGGGTCATTTTTTCGATGGTTTTGCCGGTGCTTACATCGAAGGTTGTAAGTTCCTCAATATCATCGCCAAAAAAAGAGATGCGGTAAGCATGATCCATATAGGCCGGGAAAATATCAACCGTATCACCCTTAACCCTAAAAGTGCCGCGCTTAAAATCGGCAGTGGTGCGGGCGTACAAGATCTCTACCAGCCGGTGTAAAAAAGCATTCCGGCTAATGCGGGTGCCTACGGCAAACTTGAATACAGATTGGGCGAAATCCTCCGGGTTACCCATGCCGTAAATGCACGATATTGAGGATACCACAATAACATCCCTGCGACCCGACATCAAGGCCGACGTAGTGCGCAGCCGCAGCTTTTCAATCTCCTCGTTTATCTGTAAGTCCTTCTCAATGTAGGTGTTAGTGGTAGGTATAAATGCCTCGGGCTGGTAATAGTCGTAATAGGATACAAAGTAGTTAACAGCGTTCTCCGGAAAAAACTGCTTAAACTCGCCATAAAGCTGGGCTGCAAGGGTTTTATTATGGCTCAGTATCAGCGTAGGCTTTTGTGTTTGCTGGATAACATTGGCCACCGTAAAGGTTTTGCCCGACCCGGTAACACCCAAAAGTGTCTGGAACGGATCGCCGTTGTTTACGCCCTCAACCAGTTGCCTGATGGCCTCAGGCTGATCACCGGTGGGGAAGTATTGGGAAGTTAAATTAAAATCCATGTGTAATGTAAAAATACAAATAATCCCGCAATGGGGTTTACAGATCAAAATAAGCCATCAATAATGACAACAGTATGTCAACAGTGGTTGATCATCATCTTTTTATCTCTACTTACAACAGGCACGCCCGGTTTATGTTCGGCCGGATTTATGTAATACGATCATCCCAATTGTTGCTTTTCCTCCTTTAGCCGTAGCGCCCGGGCGTAAAAGCTCTGCCTGGCTATTTGCTCTTCTACCTCGGCTATGGCTTTCATGAGGTTGTTTTGGGTATCGGTAAGTTCGGTTGCGGCGGCTTTTATAATTTCCCAAACAGGGCGCATACGGTCTACCAGTTCCTGGCCTTTGGCGGTGAGCTGGATCAATCGTTTGCGCTCGTCGGCCTTGTCTTTTTTTGAGCGGATAAGTTTTTCTTTCTCCAGCTCTTTTAACAGGCTGATGGTGGAGGGGTGGGTATACCCAATTTCGTTTGCCAGTTCCACCACGCTTAGCACGGGTTTAAAATGCAGGGTATATATCACCGGGAACCATTTGGGTTCAAAATCAATATTGTTGGCTTTGTAAATCAGCACCCCATCCTTGCGCAGCGTATCGGCCAGGCGCTGCAGCCGGGTGCTGATGGCCAAAATGCCCGATTCATCAATTACGTTCATCTGCCGTTGGTTAATTATTCAAATGTAACTCATAAAAAATATTATCGGCGCCCATCAGCGGGAACGATGGCGGCAAATCCTGTTTGGCCAGTTGCGTAAAGCCATTTTTTTCGTAAAAACGATGGGCGGCCTTCAGCATATCAACCGTGCCCAGGTATATGGCAGTTATCTGGTTTTGTTTGCAATAAGCTATCAGCTCATCAAGCAAGCGCTGTGCGATGCCCAATTCCTTGCCGCGGTAATCTTTACGGACAAACATTTTGCGCAATGCTCCCGCGTTACCATCAATGGCAATAAGGGCTATAGTGCCCACCAGCTGCCCATCATATTTGGCGCCCCAGAAGTTGCCGCCGGTTTGGTGATAGTTCGATTCAATATCAAGCAGGTCGGGCTGACCTTCCAGCGTTACGGGTACGTTAAATTCAATTTGCTGTATGGGCAGTATAATATCAATAATCTGCTCACAGTAAGCATTATCAAGCGGGGTAATTTCAAGCGAAGTGTTCATATTAATTAATTTATGTACAAATATACGTAGTTGACTACATATAGCCAAATTGAATTTTATTTTATAGTAGAGCACAAATAAATTGTGCCTGCCACGGGCTGAAAACGTCCCTTTTTATCCGGTAAAAACGTATCTTGTCAAATAGAATATTAAGTCCCAATGGTTAATTTAATTGACTTTACTATAAATTCGAATGGCAGGGAGCGGTACTTGTTTATAAGCCCTGTTTTAATGCAGGCCAAAGAAATGCCATCATTAAATCCTCCTTTTAAAGCTTATGTTTATGAGGATTTAATAAAAGAAGATTTGCTGGACTATTATATGGATGAAGAAAAAAAGTCTTTGCTCAGAAAGCATCGGGAACAAAGTCTTCCAGCACTTGTTATTAAACATGACCAGGATTTTGAGAAAGCTTATTTGGGGTATTTAATTCTATACCAGGGCGAGCAAAAAAAATGGGAATGGGAAGGCCGCCGGGTGAACCTTACAGCAGATGATGTTTTGCAAATAGAGACCTTTATGAACAACTATAAGAAATAATCTGTTTAGCTTATGTCCTGGTTTTAGGCTGAGATAATTTAAAATCCTGAGCTAAGCAATTATTGATTGGCCTGCTATGCCATGCAAAGTAATGAATATGCAAATCCCCGGGTGCACGTTTCATTCGGGATTTTGTATTTTTAAGCGGAGCAAAAGCGTAATACAAGAGCATTAAGTTTAACAACAAACATTGTTGATTTTCCTAAAGGCATGGCCTAAACTTAGCATGTGGGCGCACAAGGCTGGACCTTGCGGCAGCGAAAAAACCTTGCGGCAGCAAGTGGGGAAGTATTCATAGTAATTAATTTATGTACAGATCTACGTAGTTAACTACATATACCCAAATTAATTGGTTCATTAGTTCATTGGCGGGATGGCGGGATAGAGCTGGCAAGTAAAGCGTTGTTTTCAGCTTTGCCAATTCAATAACCGTCTTGTCGGTAATGAACTTTTCACCAATGAACTAATGAACCAATGAACGGGAGAATGGCGTTACCCCCGCTGGTAGAAGCGGCGGTCAGGCTTTCTGTTCCAAGTCCTCACAGGCCATTGCCCGCACAGGCCAGGCATGCTCCGGGCTTTTCACGCCAATCCTTAACGCGGGCGGCGGGTAAATAAAAACCCCAGGATTAAATTAAACATGCCGGATTGCGCTAACGGTGGGTTTTATCAATCTGATAATAAGCTGCTTAGGTTGTGTTGCCACTATTTTCGACCACGCACTGTAAATTTATACTGTCCCGGTTTGGTTCGGGGCGAGGTTCAGGGATTTACGGGTTAGCATTTAATTTCGCTATTCATTTTCCGAAAGCCCGAAAACGGCGCTGGCTGTCAACAAAGTTAACCCGAGCTGCCAAACGCCCCTGCCACCCCGTGTTTTAACGGGGTGCCTCCCGGTGAAAACACCTATTGTGAAATAATTCTGATCCTATTAATTTAACCACAAATTATTGATACCCCTTTAACTGAATGAAACCAGGAATCCTTATCACCACCGTATTATCCGGCTGCCTTGCATTGTGCTTTGTTGCCGCAAGTAACTTAAGCGGCAAATGGACCGGCGCCCTTCGGCAGGCCGATAGCACCGCCTACCCTTTAACCTATAATTTTATGCTCATCGGCGATTCTGTTGCAGGTACGGCTGCAAGCCCGCTTGGCGAGTTTCCGATTGACCAGGGCAGGCTGGATACCGCCGGGCTGCACTTCAAGGTTACCGTGAACGGGCTTGACGTGTACCACGACGGAACCGTTTACGCCGATTCCATCGGGATGAACATCAGTTTGAACGGATCGGTAGTGCATTGTACGCTTCTTCATTCCAATTAATAATCCTTTATCTGCTATATAATTAAGCGCTTGAAATAGCGCACATACCTACTATTCAAAATGAAGAAGATCCTTCTCGCAATCATGGCATTAATGCCGTTGCTAAAAGCAAGTGCCCAAACCGCCCCGGAATTCCGCAGTTTGGTGCAGGTAAGCACCGTTTCCCCCAATTCTGCAAGTCTTGGGAAGTTCGGCAATGTCCCAGTCAGCTATGTTACCGGAATTCCCTCGGTGACAATTCCACTGTATGAAATCGCCGCAGGGGCAATCAAACTCCCTTTGTCGCTCGATTATCACGGGGGCGGCGTACGGGTTGACGAACTCGCATCGAGTGTCGGCACCAGCTGGGCCTTGAGCGGTATTCCCGAGATAACCCGGAGCATGGTGGGCCTGCCTGACGAAGGCAATGGCGGTTACCTGTCTGCCGTGCCGCTGGATTCGCTGTTTAATTATTATTCAGGCGTTAATTATAGTTTCGATGCGAACTTTCGATACGCCCAGTTTATGTACAACGTGAGGGATAATCAGGCAGATACCGAACCCGACGTATTTTCCTACTCTTTGAATGGCAGCAGCGGAAAATTCATCTACAGGCCGAACGGAACGATCATGCAGATTCCGGTAACTAATAACAAAATAGAGAAACTGTCCGGTAACAACTTCAAGATAACGGACCAGAAAGGGTTTATATACATTTACGATCAGCAGGAAGCAACTACCATGATTACCGCTTCCGCGGCTGTGCCGTATGCAACAACATGGAAGGTTTCCAAGATAATAGATCCGTCACTGGCTGACACGGTTTATTTCAAATACACGGCGAATAGCGGAACGATAGAACGGAGCTTCAGTTATACGTATACTCTTGGCAATAAACTGGCCGGGAATTCGGAGGCTCCAACCCAGACAACGGATGCAACGGGAGAGAATTATTCCATGTCCCAGATGTCCCACGCATCGCTCTTTCTCAATCAGATCGACTGGCGCGGAGGAAAAGTAATGTTAAAAAACATGCAGGACCGTACCGACAGGAGCACGGAACTGCGCCTCGATAGCGTGAAGGTGTACTCCCGGCTCAACGGGGCTTACCAGCTGATTAAGGACACCAAGCTGAACCAGTCATACTTTTATAGTAACCCGGTTTCGGGAAAAACGCCCGATTACCGCAACTACAGGCTGCGGCTGGATTCTGTGACCTTCTTTCCGGTCAACTCCACTTTACCACCCCAGAAATACAGCATGACCTACAACAATACACCCATCGCACCGAACGAGTCCTTCGGGCAGGATATCTGGGGGTTCAACAACGGGCACTATGACAATCCTTCACTAATGCCCCAGCAGACTGTATTGTGGCAGGGCGCATACCGATTAATCGGCGAAGCAAATATGGATGCAGACTCTACCAACACATTTGTACAGGCCTGTATGCTACAGTCGATCAAATACCCTACGAAAGGCAGGAGCGTTTTTGCATTCGAGCCACACCGTTACCCTTTGGATTACCAGACGACCCAGTTGCAGTCTGTCTATTGTGACGCCTATGGTAGCGTCCAGGCAACTAACAGCACGACCTTCACAGTCACCGCGAACCAAACCGCGTTCCGCTACAGTGCAACATTGTCAGCGTATAACTATCCTGGCGTAACCAGCTACCCGGAGGTCAAGATGGTCGACCAGACGACTGGGCAGACCGTTTTCCTGGTCAACAACGTTAGTAACCCCAGCCAGTCCTACAGTGTCAGCAACATTGCAATCACGCTGACTACAGGCCATACATACGTGATAACCACCAACATTTACAGCACCGACTCAAGGGTGCAGGCGACGTGCACGGTGTCGTGGAGCGTGCCGGTTACCGGAACCATTATAAGGTGCGGGGGCGGACTGCGGGTCAGCTCGATCACCAACTATGACAATAACGGTAACTTCATCAACAAGGAAAACTACCAGTATAACGGCGACGGGGTGGGAAAACTGCTCACCAGTTCCTCTTACCTGGCGGTCAACTACGACTACCTGTTTTATTCAATGGGATATGCCTATGGGATCGCGGTAGCATGTGCCGAGTCAATGGGAGACATCGACGTGGTTTACCACGCCAAAAGCGTCTATCCCGCCACCCAGTGTAGCGGCAGCCCGGTTTTATATAACGGTGTAACCAAGTACGACGTGGACGCCAACGGCAACCCCAGCGGAAAGAGCGTTTTCGGGTATCCGATCTATGACGACCAGGCAGGCCTTCCTTCTACGGATTACGGGTCTATCGGCATCTGGCTGATCAACAATTCCTGGAAGAACGGTTTCATGGCCAGCGAGAGCATCTATAAATCGAGCGGATCGGGCTATAGTCCGGTGAGCATAAAGAACTTCAACTATTCGATTTATCGCCGCGACACTTTATTGGGGCTTAAAATAAAACCGACGTATATCATGCAGGGAGGTTGTGAAGTTATCAGCGGGGCCAATAACAATCCGAACACAAGATACGGCCCTCCAAACTCCCCTGGTGGCAGTTCTCACACGCATTTCTTCATAGGCCGGGTTCCTACTTATACAGGGGTTATGTTGCTGCAATCCGAATCGGATACCACCTTTGACGATTCGGGCAACAAATTCGTGACGATGAGGAACAACTACTACGACGACCTGACGCACGTCTTTCCGACGAAGACGGAAACCTTCAACAGCCGGAACGAGACGCTGACCAACGTCATCAAGTATCCGCACGACCTGGCTTCCGGCACCAACGTGTACCAGAAGATGCTCACCCGCAACATCGTTTCGCCAACCGTGAAGTTCCAACAGCTCAAGAGCGGAACACAGCTGGCCCTGGCCAATATCAACTACAACGACTGGTTTGGCAACAGCAACCTCCTGCTGCCGCAAACCGTGGACGAGCAGGTACTGGCAGCCCCGATAGAGACACCCACGAAATTCAACAGTTACGATATCTACGGCAACATCCTGGAGCAGCAAAAGGTGAACGCCCCGCCGATGGCCTACACCTGGGGGTATAACAGCCAGTACCCCATAGCCGTGGCCACAAATGCGAAGGGCAACGAGATCATGTTCAGTAGCTTTGAGGAAAAGGGAACCTGGGACAACCAATTGACAGCTTATGACACCGCCTTCAAGCGCACCGGGCTTTCTTCAGGCAGGATAGACAATACCAGCACTACCGAAGTCACGAGCAAAAACAGCAGCTGGCTCACCATTTCGCAAACGGCAGCAAAAAAATACCATTATTCGGCCTGGGTATACAGCAACGGGCCTACCGCCGACCTGTACCTGCTCATGAAACGTGCCGGGGAAACGGGTTATACAACTTACGCCGACTATGTCACCACCTCGGTAACCGGGAAGTGGACGTACATAGAGAAGGACTACCTTGTGCCCGCAGACGTAACGCAGATAACCCTAAGGGTTGACAACAACGGCGCGCTGAACGGAGGAACCAAGGTATGGTTCGACGATGCGAGGCTCCACCCGTCCGATGCGCAAATGACTTCCTATACCTACCTGCCGCTCGTGGGCATGACCAGCAGCACCGACAACAAGAACATGACCACGAACTACGAGTACGACGGTTTCCAGCGCCTGTTGAACGTAAAAGACCAAAACGGCAGGATCCTGAAGAATTATGATTACAACTACGCATCCGAGGCGGCGGTTTGGGTTGACAATACCGGCAGGCGATGCAAAGCAGGTTCGACCACCGGAGAGCAGGAGCGCCAGGAAACAGACACCAACCCGCTCAGTGCCACCTACAATCAGACCCGATGGGTGAGCAACGGCATCAATACCTCGACCTGTCAAATACCAGCAACGGTTTACGTGCAGCAGACAACAGGCAGCACGAGCGTGAGCAACGGGCTGACCTACCATACCTTGAAGTTCAATACGTACAGCGATGCCAACTGTACTGTTTTGGTAAATGCCCCGGTTGCCCTTACCATCAATTACAGTTACGTAACCAACGCAAGCTATGCTGATGGCCGCACGCCGAACCCGGTGGTAACGACCACCAATGCCACGATCACGATAGCTGCTGGCAGCAACCAGGCCACCACTGGATCGATCATCATATCGGGATGCTTCGGCGCCGCCGACAAGCAGATTTGCTATACGCCGGCTACGCAGGTAACGGTGCAGCCCGGCACGGGATACATAGCTGTCAATCCTGAAATATAATAATTCCATCATGCTATAACCTTAAACACTTATTCAAACGAACAAATGGAATTGCCAAACAGAATATATAAAAGCCTACTGCTGATAGCTGGGGCATTTTTTCTCATCAATGCCGCGAACGGCCAAACGGCGACGCAAAACTATGTGCGTACCCGCGTGCCGCGCACCGGCATCACCACCAATGCCCGGCTTGACCAGCTGACGCCGGTAAAGGACTCGGTGATGACCACCATTCAATATGTAGACGGCCTGGGCCGCCCGATTCAGACGGTGCAGCAGCAGGCCTCGCCCTCGGGCAAGGATATTATCCAGCCCCTAACCTATGACCAGTACGGCAGAGAGGCGGTAAAATACCTGCCATACGTGAACACCTCAACCAGTTACGGCAGCTACCGCCCCGACGCGCTTAGCGGCACGTCCGGCGTAGCCAAGTTTTACAACCCTACGGGCGCCTCAACGGAAGGCAAACAAACCAACGGCATTGTTTTGACGCAATACCCCTATGCCACCACCGTGTTCGAGGCTTCGCCGCTGAACCGGGTGACCGAGCAGGGGGCGCCCGGCGCGGCCTGGCAGGTGTCTGCAACGCCGGCTAATGATCATGCCCAGCGCATCAACATTAGCAACAATGAGCAAAGCAGCAGTTTCAACACCGGGGATGTTTCATCGGCCAACCTGGGCAGCAGGAAGGCGGCTTTATATACGGCTACTATTAATGCCAATGCCAACTGGAGCCGAAGCCTGGGCAGGACGGGGAATACGGCCACCTACAGCGCCAACCAGCTCATGGTAACCATCATTAAGGACGAGAACTGGAAAAACAGCGACGGCTGCTTTGGCACCAGCGAAGAATACAAGGACAAGGAAGGGCATGTGGTGCTCAAGCGCACCTACAATAAAAAGGGTACTGTGGCCGAGATGCTGAGCACTTATTATGTATACGATAACCTGGGCAACTTGTGCTTCGTGCTACCGCCGGGAACCAAGCCAGACTCGACAGCTGCAATATCACAGGCAACGATAGACACCAAAGCTTACCAGTACCGCTACGACAGCCGGAACCGGCTGACCCAAAAGAAAGTGCCGGGAAAGGGCTGGGAGTTTATAATCTACAATAAACTCGACCAGCCTGTAGCCACGCAGGATTCGGTGCAGCGGATGAAGGCAACCCAGGAGTGGACGATTACCAAATACGATGCCATGGGCAGGCCGGTGATAACAGGCATATGGCAGAACGGTAGTTCAGGTACCGATAACCACGTATCGGTGCAGGCATTGGCCGACACGGCCACAAAATACTGGGAAGCGCGGCAAGCCACTGGTAGTACGGGATATACCTCTGTTGCCTGGCCCGGAACGTATACCACAACCCTGAATATAACCTATTACGATACCTATGCCAATATCCCCCTACTGCCATCAATGTACAATCAGCTAAGCAATACCTTATATAGCAAAAGGACAACGGGGCTGATTACCGCTACCAAAACGCTGGTACTCAACACCGCGGGCGACTACCTGTGGAGCGTGCCTTATTACGACGAGGACGGGCAGGTGATCCGCACGTTTACACAGCATTACGTGGGCGGCTCGTCGGCACTAAGCCAGTACAATTACGACGATATGACAACCGGGTACAACTTCGTAAAGCAGGTGACATCCAATTACCGGCTGCACTATATCACCAACACCGCCAAAACTGCCAGGATCCAGAAACTCTTATCGTCGGAAGCTTATTCCTACGACCATATGGGCAGGCGCAGGTCGGGTGCCAGCCAGCTGCAGGACAGTCTCAATGCCATCCAGGGCGCAATGCGCGTATCGCTGGCCAGCTATAACGAAATTGGCCAGCTGACTAAAAAAAGCCTGCATGCCATCAACGGAACGTCCAACTTTTTACAGAATGTGGACTACAGGTACAATGCGCGGGGATGGCTCACGAACATCAACAATCCCGCCCTAAGCGCCGATGGCGGGATTACCAACACCGATACCAACGACCAGTTTGGCATGGAGCTGAAGTACGACAACGCGGCCACGCCTCAATACAACGGCAACATCGGCAGCACTGCGGTAAAGACGACGGCCTTGTCGGGCATCAGCTACCCGGCATTGGTTTATAACTACAGCTACGACAAGCTGAACAGGCTGACCAATGCGGCAAGCACCACTACGACAACCAGCGACAATTATTACAACGAGAACGTGGCCTACGATGTGATGGGCAACATCACGAAGCTGAACCGGTATGACAAGTTAAACGGCACGCGTACCGCCATAGACAGCCTGACGTATAGCTACGTGAGCGGCAACAGGATCGACCGGATTGACGAACTGGGCACTTCCGCAGGCTTTGCCAACGGCGCGAGCCAGCCGGGGGAATACACCTACGACGGGAACGGCAACCAGCTTACCGACCTGAGCAAGGGGCTTACCCAGGCGTACAACATGCTCAACCTGCCGCAGACGGCGGTCAGGTCCGGCGTATCCGTTGCCTATATCTACGATGCCACCGGCAGGAAACTAAGGAAGCTGTCGACCATGGGCACCACGACCACGGTTACCGAGTATGTAAACGGCATCCAGTACGAGTATTTGGGGACATATCCCAAGATTTCCTTTATCCAAACGGAGGAAGGACGGGCGAGGAAAAGTGGCTCGGTTTACAAGTATGAGTACGACCTGAAGGACCATCTGGGCAACACCAGGCTGACCACCACCTGGGCTCCCGCAGATTCCGTAAGCCAGCTTACCCCACTAAACTCGCAACGGAATGATTATTACGCTTTCGGTTATGCCATACAAAGTTTGATAGGCTCTTTGCCAAGCTCCCCAAATCATTATCTTTACAATCACAAGGAGTTGCAGGACGAGACGGGGCTTTACGATTACGGTGCAAGGTTCTATGATCCGGTGATTGCAAGGTGGACGAGTGTAGACCCGCTGGCGGAGAAAGGCAGGCGTGAAACCCCATACGGTTATGCTTTTGATGATCCGATGCGTTTTACCGATCCTGACGGAATGTGGCCCAGTTTGAGTGATGTTCTAAATACGGCCAATGATATCGTGGGCGGAGCTGTGAACGCTTTTGCTTCAGATGTGACAAGTACCAATGCTCCTATGTCCCATCATTTGAGCCCCGCAGCTTATAATTTAGGGCGAAAAATCGGGCATGTCGCAGCAATGTTTGCTGGTGGAGAAGAGGTCTCTGGAGGAGCTTCTATGACAGCAGCAGGTGTTGCCGCCGCACCCGAGACAGGTGGCTTATCGTTATCGGTCTCTGCAATTGGAGCCGCAGTTGTTACTCATGGTGGTTTAACAATCAAAAATGCTATAATCAATATAGTAACTGGAAATGGGGAAGACAAGGGAGGAACGGCAGGAAGCGGCACCCCAAGAAAAAAATCAACCGAGCGGCTTATTAAGGAATGGGAAAAAGGAGAAGGTAAAGCATGGCCCACAGAGCCAAATAACCCCAATAAAAAGCAAGTTGCTCACCATACGGAGCCACTTGCTAATGGCGGGTATGACGGTTATCCCAATATAGAACCGAAAGCGGCACAAGACCATACGGCCCACCATAAAAATAATGGTGATTTTAGAGAATGGGCAAAAAGAAGAGGCACTAATAAAAAAGATCATTAATGAGATATCCAATAAATTATAAGGATTTCAGTCCCAAAGTAAAATACTATTCCGAGATGATATCGGTTTATAATCGAGCTAGTTCATTTTTAACAGGATTTGACTGGTGTAGAAAGATAGTAGATGTTGCACTTTATACTAATCTTGGTTCAAAACTCGGTTTATATCTTTTCAAAATTGATAATAGCGCTAGTAGTAAGAACGCTTATTTATGGGTAATAGCAGGCGACTTACCAATGATGTACTTAAACGTTCATGAGGATGATACTACAAGGGAAGTATTAAAATCTTATACTGAATTGGCATCAGACTGGGTACAACATGTTAAAAACAACCAATCATTAGAAAATTGTTATCCATTTGATGCAAATCCGACGTTAGAAATGGCGGATCTACTGGAGAGAAGAGTTAATATTCTAAATACTTCTG
Organism: Mucilaginibacter sp. P2_A5; assembly: GCF_056404995.1. Classification (NCBI taxonomy): domain Bacteria; kingdom Pseudomonadati; phylum Bacteroidota; class Sphingobacteriia; order Sphingobacteriales; family Sphingobacteriaceae; genus Mucilaginibacter; species Mucilaginibacter sp. P2_A5. The sequence continues at coordinate 292,110 of NZ_JBFUCY010000003.1, read as the reverse complement.
TAATTGATAATATTGATAATATAAAAGTCAAATTAAATTTAGGTTAGACTTCTCCCAGCTGCCGCCAGGGCTTTTTGAACGATACCGAAGGCCTCCAGGCCTGTGGTACTCATGCAAGGCAGGGTGCTTGCTGGATAATATAAAGCTGTAGAATAAACAGAGCCTGGCCGATGCCGGGCTTTGTTATTTAATGGGCATAAGCCTTACCTGTTTTGGCATCCCTGATAATGGCATTAGCCAGAAAAATAAGTTTGTCTTTAACGGAAGGTTCGAGTTCTTCGATCTCATCGATAAGCTTTAATGTTTGCTTATCAAAAGCAGCTTTATCGCTACCACCCAGCTACCGCAAGCGTTTGTCCGTCGCTGCCGCAAGCCTCCAGCCTTGTGGCCCGCTGATAGATAAACCCCAGCTACCGCAAGCGTTTTGTCGCTGCCGCTCCAGCCTTGTGGCCCGCTGATAGGTAAACGCCATGCTAAGTAATGAATATGCAACACCCGGATGTTTAACCTCATCCGGGTGTTTTTGTATACCAGCAGCTCGCGTAAAGGATTGGCGTGGATACCGGCCAATGTGGCTAATGCCTGTGCAGTATGAACAGAAAGCCTGGCGCCGCTTCTACCGGCGGCGTACGCCATTATTAAGTCAAAAGTTAAAATTCAAAGGTCAAAAATGATTTGCGTGGTGGTTATGCACAGTTAGTAATGGCATGTGTTTTCAGGTCGCTGCCCGTAGATTTCCGCTGTTCGAGGGGTCTCAAATATAATATCTGACATCTCAAATCTAATTCAAAAACAATTTGCGCAAGTAAACGCTTGCGCTTGTATTTGCAAGTAAGTACTTGCAAATCATGAAAACCAGACGAGACGTTTACCAGGCCATTGCCGACCCCACCCGAAGAGCGATAATTAACATGATTGCTACGCAGCCGCATAATGTGAACACTATAGCCGCAAACTTCGATGTTACACGCCAGGCCATATCGCTGCATATCCAGATCCTGGCCGATTGCGGCCTTATTGATGTGAAGCAGCATGGGCGCGACAGGTTTTGCGAAGCCCGGCTTGATAAGCTGGGCGAGGTATCGGTATGGGTAGATCAGTACCGGCAGCACTGGGAAAGCAAATTAGATAACCTTGAAAAATATGTAGTACAATTAAAAAATGAACGAAATGGAAAACACAAAAAGTAACACTGCCGACCGCGAATTACGCTTAACCCGGACATTAGATGCCCCCGTTGAGCTGGTATGGGAAGTATGGACACAGCCAGATCATATTGCCAAATGGTGGGGCCCAAATGGTTTTACCAACACCATTAGTAAAATGGATGTTGAACCCGGAGGCGAGTGGGACCTGGTAATGCATGGCCCCGACGGAACCGATTATAAAAACAAAAGCATATTCAAAGAGGTTATCCCGCTTAAAAAAATAGTGTATGAGCATGTGAGCAGCCCTAAGTTTGTTGCCACTATTGAATTTGAGGCAAAGAGCGACCAAACAAACCTGAGCTGGCATATGCTGTTTGAAACACACGAACAATTTATACAGGTGGTAAAAACCTTTAAGGCCGACGAAGGATTAAAGCAAAATATAGAAAAACTAAACCAATATGTAAAAGGCATAAGTTAGTTTTCAACGCAACCGGTGACGAAACACATTAAAAAAGTTAATCGCGCAATTTTACAGCATTTTTGGTAGCCCCGGCCGCGAACGATAAGGGGCTGCCGGCTTTTGAAATATCGCCCCCGTCTATTTTAATATTGCTGCAGGCGGCGCCTTCAACCCGCATAAAAACGGCTGCCGGGCTAAGTACACGCGTTGCGGTTAGTAAAACATCCTGCGCGTTAATCATTCGCAGTACCGATTCGGCATCTTTATTACCCTGTGCGCTGAGGCCATTTATCGCTGCATCTGTTACCTGGTCAAAAACAAGGGCAGGCCGTAATTCGGGCGTGGCAACTTCAAACCTTACGTTATTTAGTGTAAGGCCTTTAGCATAACGGGCATATAAACCATAAGCCGGGAAAACGTCGTCGGCATAATATTCGCCCGCGTTTTTAGGCACATCGCGTATGGCCGCATCTGCTGCTGTGCCCCCTCCCGCAAAGGTGATATGAACATCGTTAAAGCTGATGTTTTCGAGCAAAAAGCCATCGGCACCGTTAATGGCTATACATGATTTAATTTCGCCGGGATGATAATTGCTGGTAAATTCGGCATCAGCAAGCTGCACCGGGACAACCACATTGGCATGAATACCATTGAAGGATATATTACGGGCAGTACCCGGATCATCTACCGAGCCCATTCCGATTGATATAGGGCCTGTTACCTTATACATCACCAGGTTGGAGAATGAAATGTTTTCCATCCGCGAGTGGCGTTCGCAACGCATTTTTATAGGGCAGCCGTAAGCTTCTAAAATGATGCAATTGGAGATGGTAATATTTTCGGCAACCCCGCCGCCAAAGCGAAAAACTGACCAGCGCGTGCTAAATGTGCAATTGGTAATAGTAATAAACCTGCAACTGCCAAACAGCGCGCAGGCATCATCTTGCGATTGCACATCGCAGTTAACCATATGAACGTATTGACAGCTGATGAAATGGAAACCATCGTTATTATGGATTACCCGGCCACGGATGTGGATGCCATCGAGCTTTACATAACTGCTTTGAATAATACGTACAGAATGGTAGGCGCAGTCTTTCAGATATATATCATTAACGATAAGGTTTAGGCATTGGTAAAAAAGCAAGTGATAGGGGCGGTTATTGCCGCTTCGGCCGGCCGGCGATGGCGCACCTTTTGTAGGGCTGCGGAACTGCGCACCCTGCCCGTCAATAGTACCGGGGCCTTCAACGCGGATGTTTTCGGCCTTTACGGCAAATAACAGGCCTACATTGCCATCATTTAATGTGGTATCGCCGCTGAGTGGGATGGCCTGGGCGGCATAGTATTGTTTACCGTCGGCGCTGCCCAATAATTTGCCTTGCTGGGCAATATGCAGGGTTACATTGCTTTTCAGCTCAACTGTGCCAATAACAAATACCCCGGCCGGCACCAGCACCGTGCCGCCCTGGTCTTTATTACAGGCATCAATGGCTGCCTGCAGCGCTTTGGTATTAAGTGTTACACCATCGCCTTTGGCGCCATAATCAATAATATTGTAAACGCGGGCGCCCAACAGCGGATCGGCTTTTTGAATGTTTGCAGGCTGTGCATGTAAAAATGAAGGCGCGGCGGCAACCATGCCGACGCCTGCGGATGCTTTTGTAACTGTTTTTAACCAGTTGCGCCTTGAAAAATTATCGTCGTGAGTTTCCATTGGTTGTCAGGTAATAAAATAAAATGTTTCCCAGGCCTGTTTAACTTGCTATAATTGGTTATTAAGGGCGTCGGCCAAAATCAAAATTAAGTTTATTTTGATGGGGATATTAACCTGGTTTGGCTAAACAATAATCCCGATTGTCATAATTAAGGTAAGCCAGTATTAGCCCAAAGTCTTAAGTTCTAAGTCGAAATAAAAATTGCCGGTGGAACACCAGTTTTGGGGAGCGTTTTTTGGTATGCTTACTGATAAATTCGGCATTCAATGGATGCTGAGTTATGCAAAGTAATAATTAAACTTGCGGGCTGGTATCGAAAATTGCAGCCCCGAAATCCCCCTACACTTTCTCGCCAAATGCCAGGTCCCCGGCATCTCCCAGGCCGGGTACTATATACGCCTTGCTGGTCATTTCCTCGTCAATAGCACACACCCATAGTTTGGCTTTAGGCAGGTTGGCACGTACATGCGCTATGCCCACAGTGCTGGCAATTACGGCGGCAATGTGCAGCTCTTTAATGTTGTATTGTGCCATCAGCTCCTTACAAACAGATACCAGGCTTTGGCCTGTAGCCAGCATGGTATCGCACAGGATCAGGATTTTATCGTCCAGGTTCGGGGTCGAAATGTGGTCTACCTGGATCAGGAACGAGCCTCCTCTTTTTACCTTACGATAGGCGGTTATAAATGCCGACTCCGACTGATCGAAATAATGCATAAAGCCCTGGTGAAATGGCAGCCCGGCCCTCAGGATGACACCCAACACGGGCTGGTCGGCAGGGGTACTGATGTTGGCTATGCCTAAAGGGGTTTGCACCTCCTTAGGTTGGTAATGCAGGGTTTTGCTCAGCTCATAAGCCAAAATTTCGCCCAGTTTTTCCTGGTTACGCCTAAAGCGGGCTTTGTCCTGCTGTATTTCGGCATCGCGTAGTTCGGCCAAAAACTGGTTGGCAATAGTATTGGTTTTGTTAAGTACGAAAATCATGTTTAAAATTAAGCTATTTAAGATGAAAACCGGTTGATTTATTTTGGCGTAAGTGTTTTGTAGCAACCTGTTTAATTAAAAAACAGATTGTGGTATTGAACCGGCCGCTATTGAATTTTTAAAACCATTGGCGCAGCTAAAACCCGATCACAACATAAAACGTTTAAATCCCGTAAAAAGCTGTATGTTTAGTTTCAAAAATATAACGTCTGCAATCAACCTTAATCACCAACCAAAACTCCATTTTTAAGCGTATTGGCCTAAAATTTATGAAATTTTACTCTTTCAGATTAGTAGTCACTTATTTAATTTTAGTATCATGCTTTTTTTCCTTTGCCTGTAATAACACGCAACCTGTTAATAATGCCGGTAAAACAGTTTACATTAAAAATGAAAATGGTAAATATACCTTATACCGCAATGGCGAGCCTTTTTTGGTAAAAGGGGCGGCTGGTTATACTAATCTTAAACGTTTAAAAGAAGCGGGCGGCAATACCATAAGGGTTTGGGATACCGTGCACCTGGCCAATATTTTAGATTCGGCACAGGCCAACAATTTAGCGGTAATAGTGGGTTTGCCCATGCCGCCAAGCTTAAAGATGGATGAGTTTTACAATACTCCACAGGCCACTGTTTTTACCAAACAGATTACTGCTGTAATTAATAAATATAAAAACCATCCGGCGCTTTTGTGCTGGTGCCTGGGTAACGAGCTTACATTCCCCTTGAGGCCCCGGTTTAACAGGTTTTATACCGTTTTTAACAAGCTGGTTGATGTTATTCACCAGAATGATCCGCAGCACCCGGTTACCACAACGGTTATGACCTTTCAAAAACAAAATATCTTTAATATAAGGTATCGTACAAATATTGATTTTATTTCCTTCAATATTTTTGGCTCCATACAAACCTTAAAGCGGGACCTGCAAAAATATAACTGGCTTTGGAGCGGTCCGTTTTTAGTAGCCGAATGGTCTATTGAAGGGCCATGGGTAGCCGCCAAGCAAAATGCATGGGGCGCTTACGTTGAAGATAGCAGCACAAAAAAAGCCGAGCAATATTTAGCCACTTACCGTGATTATATGCCGGCAGATAACCCAAGGTTTTTAGGTTCGATGGTTTTTTACTGGGGGCAAAAACAGGAGCTTACGCCAACCTGGTTCAGCTTTTTTGATGAGCACGGGGCCCAAACCGAAATAGTTAATACCATGCAATACTTATGGACGGGTAAAAAGCCGCCCGCTAAGGCGCCGGATGTAAAATATATGCTGTTGAACGATAAAGGCGGGCGCGATAATATTTTGTTGGCCCCCGAAGCCATAGGTTATGCCAAAGTTTATATGAATGGAACGGATACCGCTAAACTAACGTATAAATGGCAACTGCTTGCCGAAGATTGGTTTAAGCCAAATGGTATTTTTAGCGAAAAACCGCCCAAAGATATCAAAGGCTCATTTATTGAAAATACCGGCCGGATGGTAAAGTTTAAAACGCCTGTTAATGAGGGGCCGTACCGTTTATACGTGTACGTTTATAATAATAACGGTTATTTTGCAACTGCTAATACGCCTTTTTACGTGCTGAATAATCCATGAATAGTAGTAATATAAAACCGCCTTCAAAAAAGCAGCTGCTTAATTTAAGGCTAATGATAATGATAGGGCTGGCCTGCATGTTTTTTTTCATGTATAGCTTACTCCAGACATCAGTTATTGGTTATAAGCCACTTTACTGGCTGCTTATTGTAACTTTTGTTTACACCTTTTTTAAAGTAATTTATGAATGGTACCACTATTGGGCTATCAGCGTGCCGAATACACCACCCATAACCAGGCAATATACGGTAGATATTTTCACAACATTTTGCGCGGGCGAACCTTATGAAATGATTTTGGAAACCCTTACTGCTATCCAAAATATAACTTATCCCCATGAAACCTATTTATGCGATGAAGCCAACGATCCGTACCTGAAGGAGGTTTGTGAGCAACTGGGGGTGCACCATGTTACCCGTGTAAAAAAAACAAATGCCAAAGCAGGTAATATCAACAATGCTTTGGCGCAATCGTCAGGCGAGTTGTGCCTGGTGCTCGACCCTGATCACGTACCTTTCCCGGAATTCCTTGATCCCATCGTATCGCATTTCGATAATCCGGAAATAGGTTATGTGCAGGTAGTGCAGGCATATTACAACCAACATATTGGCTGGATATCAAAGGGCGCGGCTCAACAAACCTACCATTTTTACGGCCCCATGATGATGTGTATGAACAGCTATGGTACCGTACAGGCAATTGGCGCCAACTGTACCTTCAGACGTACCGCGCTGGAGTCAATTGGCGGGCATGCTGCCGGACTGGCCGAAGATATGCATACCGCTATGCAGCTACACGCCAAACAATGGAAATCTGTTTACGTGCCACAGGTGCTGGCCCGTGGCCTGGTGCCGGCTACATTATCAGCCTATTACAAACAGCAAATAAAATGGTCGCGCGGGGTGTTCGAGCTTTTGGTTACTTCCTACGTTAAGCTGTTTACAAAATTTACCTGGCGGCAAAAAATCCATTACGGGTTGTTGCCGCTTTTCTATTTATCGGGCTTTATTTTTTTAATCAATTTTTTAATCCCGGTATTATCGTTGTTTATGAACGTATACCCGTTAAAAATTGATTTTTCGGATTTTTTGGTTATCAGCGTCCCGTTTATTACTTCGGTTGTTTTAATACGGCACTTTGTGCAGGAATGGGTAATGGAGGATAACGAAAGGGGATTTCATGCAGTTGGCGGGCTTTTACTTATTGGAACCTGGTGGATTTTTATATTGGGGTTTGTTTATACCATCATCCGTAAAAATGTGCCGTATATTCCTACCCCGAAGGATGTTAAGGACGAGAAAAATTTGAAAAACAACCTGCCCAATATCATGGTGCTGGTAGTTTCATTGGCGGCTATCGCTTATGGCCTTTATACCGACTGGAGCCCGTTTACCTTTTTTATGTCGGCAATTGCACTGCTTAATTGCATGTTTATGGTATTTATGCTTATAGCCAGTTCTGAGCTCAAGCTGCAAATGTATTTGGGCAACCATAGCACCATGTTCAACATAGCAAGTAACCTAAAAACAGGCAAAAAATATTTTTGGTTACTAAGAAGGAAAGTTTATACCGGGGTAAGAAAAGTTAGCCTGATACTCACAGTACTTGTTATTTGCATAAGCATTTATGTTTCAAACGAAAATACAGACAATGCTGCAGATAATGGCGGGACCGGCTACGGAGTTTTGCACAACGGCGAAAACTCCATTATAAAAAATAGCACCACAGATACTGCAGGGTTATGGCAAATTGTTAATCAAAACAAATTATATGCGCCGGTTGCCAGGCCGGCCCTGTTACCTGCTGATAGCGCTAACACTGAAAAGGACAAGCTTGCCGAAGTTAAAAACATGCTGCTAAACCCGCATTTTTTTACGGATGTTAGGGGTGTCATTTATACCAAAGGGCACTTTTGGTATAAAAACATATCGCCGCTCACAAAAAAAATAATTATTGACGATTTTACGGAGATGCGTAAGGCCGGTGTAAACACCGTAAAAATATATGGCCCCAATATTTATGACCATTCAACTTTTGATGCCGCCGCGCAGCGGGGGCTTAAAATTCATTACGGTTTTTGGATTCCCGATGCCCAAAACTTTATTGATGATACCAATAATTTAAATGATATAGCCAGGCTTATTTTAAAAACGGTAAACAAAAATAAAGATAACGCCAGCATTACCGCCTGGAATTTGAGCAATAGCAGCTATCAGCAATTAAACCGGTTTTACCGCGCACCCCAATTATATTATGCGCAATACCGCTATATTAAGTGGTTAAAGCAATTGGTTACCAGCATAAAACTTGCCGATCCGGCCAGGCCCGTAACTTTTGATGTGTTATCGGTACCGGCATTGGCCGCAACTGTAAATTTACTGCACGCGCAAATACCGGCTATAGATGCCTTTGGACTTATTATAGACGATAAGAGATCGTTAAAATATGTTACCGCCGATATTGGCGCCCCATACTTTATTAGCAATGCCAATCCAAAAAGTTTAAAAGATGTTATATGGCCGCAGGGAGGCATTTTTTATGCCAGCTGGCAGGATCAGCAAAGTGGCTCAATTACCACTTTTGATGGTTTAAAAGATGTATGGGGCCGTAATAAACCCTATGTTCATCAAATAAGCACAACCTGGCATGGTACCGAACCTGTTAATAATTTGCCGCCTGTAAGGATTTTGAAACCTGCTTTAACAACCAATGCGGGCGCATCATTGCCTTATAGCGCATTGGTATACGCTTATAATAAATGGAATATTGCCGCCTATTTAAAAACCGACCTGCGTTTTGAATGGTACCTGGTTAAAATTGATGCCCTTGGTACCGCTACAAACATGAACAAGGTTGGCGAAGGTGCCATTGTGTATGTTAATATACCGCCAAACAACAACAGTTACCGTTTATACATGATAGCGGTAAGCGGCAATAATGTTAATGACGATTATGTTACGCTAAATACGCCACTTAAAAATTAGCAGCCTTGAAAAGTACCCGTTCAAAACGTTATTTATTTATTGGTTTGGGCATTGCATTGCTTGTTGTGGCCCTTTGGCTGCTTAACCCCTGGTACCGGTCGTATTATCTTAATATTTATTACCCGGCAGATGAGCGTTTGGTTGCCGTTTTTTACGCTAACAATGCAGGCAGCGATCCACAACCCCGTAACGTAGCATCATACAAGGCTGTTTGGCGGAATACCGCGCATTGGACAGACAAAGGCGACATCGAAAACGAGCTGGCAAAGCACGATGTAATGTTAACTGTAGAAACCTGGCTATCCGGCGTTAACTACAACGCCAACGTTTTAACAGAATTAAAAAAAGGGGAATTTGATGATCAGATACGTGAATTAGCCTCCATAGTTTCAAAAGCGCCGCACCAGGCATACATCCGCTGGAACCCTGAGATGGAAGTGCCCACAAATTTTTATCCATGGCAATACCAATCGCCCGGGTCGTATATCACATCGTTTAATTATTTTGCAAAAAAGCTAAAGCAATATGCGCCCAGTGCTAAGGTGGTGTGGACCCCATCTGGCTATCCCGGCGATACCGAATACTGGCCTGGCAATAAATATGTTGATTATGTAAGCATCACCCTTGGCAGCAAATCCGAATATAGCGTTAGTTATTATCCGCTTGCTAAAACGCCACAGGAAATGATCAGGCAAAAACTGCACCGCTTACGGTTTATTAATAAGCCGGTATTAATAGCGGATGCTGGGAATATTACAAAAGGTGCGTTCCAACCATCGTGGTTGGCCGAAGAGAAAGCGTACGTGAACAAATATCGCCAAACGGTATACTCAGATAGTAATTATGTAGATAGCTGCAAAATTAAACCTATAAGGAAAGCCTTGATGGTTGGTGTATTTGACCCAAATAAACGACTGCTTAATCAAAAAGCTATTAGCGCAGAGCATTTATTTACCGATTTGGGCGAGGTAGAACGTGGCGATTTTGAAAAGAAGTTTTTGGAGGCTACCGGCCGGCATCATGACGTTATTGTTACCATGGAACCCTGGAAAGATGCTGCCCACAAAGCCGATACCCTTACTTTAGAAAGAATACTGAATGGTACTTTTGATTCGCAGATTAAAAAATTATTCAGCATCATTTCGGCCACAGGCCAAACGGTTTATTTGCGATGGATGCACGAAATGGAGATCCCAATTCACCGTTATGCATGGCAAAGCCAGGACCCGGTTACCTACATTGCCGCCTACCGTTATTTTATGCAGTTTAACGGCGGGCCTGGCAAAAATGTAAAAAAGGTTTGGGGCCCCGCGGGCGACAGAGGATCGGCCGATTTTTGGCCCGGCAGCGATGTTGTTGATTATATAAGTATTGCCATTTATGGCCTGCCCGATAAAAACATTACCGACCCCGATAAGCAGGAAGCATTCAGTACCATATTTAACCGGAAGTATTTCAGGATGAGGTTTTTGGATAAGCCTTTATTTATAACCGAGTTTGGCGTTAAAGGCCCAGAAAGTTTTCAGGACCAGTGGCTTGCCGATGCCGCCAAAACAATAAATGCCAATCCGCATGTTTTTGGCATATGCTACTTTAACTTATATGACAATCCCAAAGCCTGGGGCAGCATTAAAGCTCCTGACTGGAGTATGACACCCAAATCGATGGCTAAATTTTGCAGCCAGTTGAGATAGGGACATAAGGCAGATATAACCTACTGAGATTAATTAAACGCCTGCCTGAACTCTAAAGGCGAAACATTCGTTTTTGTCTTGAATAATTTGCTGAACGATTGCGGATGTTCAAATCCTAATTCGTAGGCAATTTCGCTGACTGATAAATTGGTGGTGGATAATTTTTCTTTCGCTTTTTCTATCAGCTTATCGTGAATATGCAGCTGGGTGCTTTGTCCCGTTAATACTTTTAATAAGCTACTTAAATAATTGGGCGATACATTTAATGCACTGGCAACGTAAGCCACTGTAGGTAATCCGTTTTGGATAAGGGTGTCGCTATTTAAATACGTGGAAAGGATGGCTTCCAACCGGTCGAGGATTTTGTGGTTAGCAATTTTACGGGTGATGAACTGGCGCTGGTAAAACCGTTCGGAGTAGGTGAGCAGCAATTCAATTTGGGCGATGATGATATCCTGGCTAAATTTATCAATGTTTGATTGATATTCCTGCTGAATGTTTTGCATGATGCCTGTGATTATAGTTTCTTCTTTCTCTGACAGAAACAGGGCCTCATTTACCGAATAATCAAAATATTCGTACCGCTTGATAATTTTGGCCAAAGGCGTGTTCCATAAAAAATCAGGGTGGAACAGTAACATCCACCCCGACTGTTTTAATGTAGTATCAGGCTCAACCTCGATCCTGAAAACCTGGCCAGGCGCCATGAAAAACATCACCCCATCGTCAAAATCATATTCATGCTGCCCATATTTCATCCGCACATTAAAATTCCTTTTCAGTGCGATAGAATAAAAATCCTTTACTAAACTCATTTCACCGGCAGGCACCTGCCCAACTGTTTCCATATTTATCACGCTGATTAACGGATGCGCAGGCTTAGGCAATTCCCTAAACCGGTGGAATTCGCTTATGGTTTTAAAACGCCTCGGGTGCATATTGGGCATAATACAAGATACTTATTTTTGATTAAAGGCAATCGCAAATTCTTTTGCAAAATCTGCCAGCTTTACTTTGCCCATAACCTTTGGCCTGTTACGATAAAAATCTTCGGTTAATACGCCGCTATGCTGGCTTGCAAACATTTCTGTTAAGCCAGCGGCAATGGCCGGGTTCATGCCGATTGCTTCTAACCCGCTTTGCATTTCTTCATTGCCAATCAGTATCCACTTTAAATCGGGGATGCCGACAGCCTCGCCCAAAATACTTGCGGTTTGGTTGCCGGTAAGTTCGTCGCTTACTACATACCGTACTTTGCCGCTGCCATCCGGGGCTTGCAATTCTTCGGCTACCGCGGCGGCTATATCTATAGGCGAAACCCATATCAAATCTTCATCGGCACCATAATTCGCCGCGATAAAGCCTTTGTTTTTTATGGTAGCTAAAAAACTATATAAATTGTAATAAAACCCAACTGGCCGCATGAAAGTGATGTTAACATCGTGCAGGTTGCCCAATATAACTTCTGCCTGATGATGGGTAACGATAATGCCGGAGCCCTTATCCAAATGGCCGCCAACACTACTGAGGTGGACTACACGTTTTACGCCTGCTTTTTCAATAGCATCCACATAGCTATTGGCTATTGTGTCGCAATAAGCCGCCAGGTCAAGGTTGTGGTCAAAGTAATTGGCTGGCGGTATCATGGTGTACACTGCATCTGCACCTGCAAAAGTGGCTGTTAAAAAAACGGCGTCTTCCAGCGAGCCTATGGCCGCGGTGGCGCCCAATGCTTCAATGTCTTTTTGCTTTTCGGGTTTGCTGCTGATGACGGTGACGGAATGCCCTTGTTGTACCAAAATTTCTGTGAGCGGTTTGCTGATGTGTCCTAACGAACCTGTTACTATAATTTTCATTGTCGTAATGTTTTTGTTAGGTCAAAGTTCCGTCGCAGAAAATGGTAAGGTGTATCCAAATCTACTGTTGTTGTAGCCAAAAAATGATGGCAGATAGTTGGCCTGCTATTTTAGGGCATTGTTTACCGGCTGGCTATCAACAAACTGTTCAAAATTCGTAATTCTTCCATCTTTTAATTTCCAAACGTGGGCTACCCTTGCTTCAAAGTATTTTCCGGTAATTTTGTACGTACCGGTATACGTGCCGTAGGCAACTACCTTATCATCGCTGGCCACGTAATCTTCGGGCGTAAACTTATAATCTACCCATTCGCTTCCTAAACGGCTGAAAACGTTTTTTTCAACATTTGCCAAACCGATATAAGTTCCGGCATACGGAAAGCCTTTGGCTTCTGTCCAGGCCAGGTCATCGGCCACATATTTGGCCAGGTTTTTTCCGTTCTCTTCCGAAGTTTTGCCTTCGTAAGTGCTTTTTATAATTTCAAGATTTGTCATTTTTTGTTTGCTTAAAAAATAGCCGGCCATACCAAAAGCATCGCCAGGCCTAACATGATTATTAATTTTACCATTTCATTTCGCCGGTATTTACTTTTGCGCCTATTTGTAAGGCGATGTCAAAAGTAAGCGCGGGATATTTTGCTTTTAAGGCGGCAATTAATGTTTCGGAAGTTTTGTTGGTTTTTAAAACTTCTTCATATGCCTGGATATAACTTTTAGTATGCTGCACAGCGTTCAGGTCAAATGCGCTTTCAGATTTGGCGTGCGCCGGAACCACGATGGCCGGGTGCAGCGCTTCAATTTTATCCAAAACATTTATCCATTGTTTACGGGCATCGGCTGTTTGCGCATCGGCCATCCAAAGATGGAAAGTTGTTCCAAATACGTTAATGCCACCCACAACCGCTTTGGCCGATGGGATCCAGACAAAGGTTTTGGAAGGAAATTCTTCCAGTCCGATAATTTCTAATTTCTCACCTTCCAGTTCGATGCTGTTGCCTTTTAATACCTGCGGCAAAACAACGTTGGATGTAATGCCTTTACCCAGCCGCTCGCCCCAAATTTCCAATTTTTTTTGTGCTGTAGCTTTAATATGCTCAACTGTTGCTGGCGCCGCATAAACGGTAACTTCGGGGAAATATTTTTTGAATACTTCCAGGCCAAAATAAAAATCAGGATCGCCGTGGGAAACATAAATAGTTGTTAATTTTTTACCTGATTTTTTAATTTCGCCGGCAACCTTTTCGGCATCTTCCAATGTAAATTGCGCATCGATTAAAACCGCGTCGGTTTTTCCCGATACGATGACTGATGCTACTCCAAAACTGTTTTCTGATGCGTTATAAACCTCGAGTTTAAAACTGCCTGTTTCAATAGTTTTGAAACTTTGTGCTTGTACGTCCATTTTGAATGAAATTAAGATTGTTAAGAATATTGTATAAATAATGCGTTTCATTTTATCGTTTTTAATGATGCTGTAAAGATGCTATCATCCACAGCTCAAAAACATTGAACAAGTTCAATAAATGAAATAAGGCTTATTTCTTACCGGCAATCTTCCGTCTTATTTTACTCAAAAACTCGTGGCTGATGCCCAGGTAGGCAGCTATTTGCAGGTTAGAAAGGCGCTGGTACAGGCCCGGATATTTTTCGATAAAGTCAAGATAAAGCTGGTCGGCGGTTTTACCCAGGTTGTCAATCATTCTGCGTTGTAAGGCAACATGTGTTTTTTGGGTCATCACCCTGAACAGCTTCTCTATTTTAGGCAAATTTATGTAGGCAAATTCCTTATCCTTTTTAGAAATTAAAAGCACTTCACTATCCTCCAGCGCCTCAATATAAAGTTGAGATGGCAAACCATTGGTGAAGCTGTCAATATCCGTTATCCACCAATCTTCCATTGCAAAATATAGTATTTGTTCGAAGCCATTTTTATCAATATGATAAACGCGAAAAAGCCCTTTCACAACAAAGCCTTCAAATTTGCAAACTTCACCCTCACGTAATAAAAAGCTTTTCTTTTTAATGGTTTTATGTTGAAACAAATCACAGAACGATTCCATTTCGGCATCCGAAAGGGAGGTGTGCGTGTTTATATTTTTTTTCAGAAGGGTTGTCATCGCATATCGGCTTAAAATTCTTAATGTCGTTTTAAGCAGCAATCTGCTATTTAAATCAACACTGGGATAAAAATGCCCGGTTAAAGATAACGCTAACTTATTATATTGAACTAAATACGTACGGAGGCCTGGCTGTTTTCAATTAAGACCGGCCAGTTAACAGAAATTGTTTACCAGCCATAAATCACAATGGCATTTTTCATAAATTGGTCCATTGTTTAACTCCTGTACAAATGCTGGACGATTTTCCGTTTTATTTATGCTTGGTTATTGTGATATTATTATTAATCATGCTAAGCAGGAAAATAAAAGTTGCCTATCCTGTTTTGCTTGTATTGGCCGGATTGGGGATCAGTTTTATCCCGGGCCTGCCTACCTTGCATATCGAATCGGAACTGATTTTTATTTTGTTTTTACCTCCGCTGCTATATGATGCGGCATGGCATATTTCATGGAAAGAGCTTTGGCACTGGCGGCGGATTATCGGAAGTTTTGCCTTCCTGGTTGTGTTTTTTACAGCGCTGGCGGTAGCGTTGGTTGTTAATCATTTTATTCCCGGCTTTACGCTGGCCCTGGGCTTTTTGCTTGGGGCAATAGTTTCGCCGCCGGATGCGGTAAGCGTGGGGGCCATTTTAAAATTTGTAAAAGTACCCAAGCGGCTATCATATGTTTTGGAAGGTGAAAGTCTTTTAAATGATGCGTCCTCGCTCATCATTTTCCGCTTTGCGCTGATAGCGGTGGCAACCGGCAGCTTTGTTTGGCATCAGGCTGCTTTAAGCTTTGTGTGGATGCTGGCAGGCGGTATAGGCATTGGCCTTATTGTTGGCTATATGTTTATGAAAACACATAAATACCTGCCAACCGATACCAATACAGATATCGCATTATCGCTGTTAACGCCGTATATCATGTATATAGCTGCCGAGTCCGTACACAGTTCGGGCGTGCTGGCTGTGGTGAGTGGCGGCCTGCTGCTATCCAACTACCGGTTACGGTACCTGAGCAGCAGTTCAAGGCTGGGCGGTTTAAACGTTTGGGACAGTCTTAGCTTTGTGCTCAACGGTTTGGTATTTATGATCATAGGGCTCGATCTGCCCCAAATCACGGCCGGGCTCGAACGCGTATCCATTGCTACAGCTATTGGTTATGGTTTATTGGTAACCGGGGTTTTAATTGCCGGGCGCATTTTATCAGCCTTTGCCGCCGTGCTGGTTACCCTGGTAGCCCGGAATTTTATTACTGTTGCCGATCCGAGAAACCCGGGTTTTAAGCTTCCTTTTTTGATTGGCTGGTCGGGTATGCGTGGCGTGGTGTCATTGGCATCCGCTTTATCGATACCGGTTTACCTGGCCAACGGATCGGCTTTTCCGCAGCGGAACCTTATTTTGTTCATCACATTTGTAGTCATCTTAACCACCTTATTATTGCAGGGTTTAACTTTGCCTTACCTGATCAGGAAACTGAACTTAACCGACCCCGATGAAGTGGCACCCGATGAAGAAGTTTACAACGATATCAGGAAACAGTTAAACCAGCATGCGCTGCTATATTTAAATTCGAACTGTTGCGAGCAAGTGAGCAGGCAGCCAATGCTTCAGCAAATGGCGCTTAAGTGGCAAAATAACGATCAATCAGCTGATGGTTTATTGATGACAGAGGAATCTAAAGCCGTTTACCGCGATGTGCTGAACCTGCAAAGGAAATGGCTGATAAACAAGAATAAGGAAGATGTGAATATTGACGAAGAAATCATCCGTCGGCACCTGTTGTACCTTGATCTGGAGGAAGAAAAACTGCAATTTATTTAGGCTGAGTTTTTTATCACAACGCAATCCCCCTCAGTCCATTCATCGCCAATTGTTTGAATATTGTAACTTTTGGTTTGAATATTGTAACCTGTAACACGTTCAGATACTTAACTTTATCTTGTATTTCAACTTACTTCCAAATTTGTCAATATGGATAGTTTAACCATTACTATTAACGGAAAACAGCAAGTGGTGAACGCCGATCCGGATATGCCCCTGCTTTGGGTTATCCGCGACCTGGCAGGCCTTACCGGCACCAAGTTTGGCTGCGGCGTAGCACAATGCGGCGCCTGTACCGTGCACCTGAACGGCGAAGCCGTACGCTCATGCGTAACCAAAGTAAGCCGGGCGGCCGGGCAGCAAATAACAACCATCGAAGGGCTTTCAAAAGGTAATGACCACCCGTTGCAAATAGCATGGGCCGAATTGGATGTGCCGCAATGCGGCTATTGCCAGTCGGGCCAACTGATGTCGGCGGCGGTATTGCTGCGGGAAAATGCCAACCCAACTGACCAGGATATTGATGATGCCATGTCGGGCAATATCTGCCGCTGCGGTACGTATCCGCGAATAAGGGCCGCCATACATAAAGCTGCGCAAATGCAGCGGGAAGGAGTAAAATCATGAACCGTCGCGCATTTTTACAGTCGGGTACCATTTTGGGCGGAGGACTGCTTATTTCTTTTACCATACCACAAGCCAACAAGCTGGCCGCGCTGGGTAAAACAACGGCCGACGCTGGTTTCGCGCCCAATGCTTTTTTAAACATCGCAACTGATAATACCATAACCGTATACCTAAGCCATGTGGAAATGGGGCAGGGAATATGGACCACACTGCCAATGCTACTGGCCGACGAACTTGATGTAGACCTTGACCAGGTAACTGTTAAACACAGTGGTGTTGGCAAGTCCTATAACCATACCATTTATGGCATCCAGATAACCGGCGGTTCCAGCTCTACCTGGTCGGAGTTTGACAGGTATCGCAATGCCGGTGCAACTGCCCGTGTATTGTTGACCCAGGCGGCGGCCAAACGATCGGGCGTGGTGGTAGAAAACTGTAAAACCGAAAAGGGCCATGTTATAGCCGCCGGCAAAAAATACACTTACGGCGAACTGGCTGCAGAAGCGGCCCTTTTGCCGGTGCCCCAGCAGGTACCCCTACGGCCAAAAAAAGATTGGAAATACATTGGCAAAGGTGCCGGCCGCATGGACGCCTCTGTAAAAACTAATGGCGAAGCTAAATTTGGCATAGATATCCAGTTTCCGGGCCTTTTAACCGCGGTTGTGGCGCACGCGCCTGTTTTCGGCGGTAAAGTGCAATCGTTTGATGTCAGCAAAGCGATGGCGGTTCCCGGTGTTGTACAGGTAGTACAAATCCCCACAGGTATAGCAGTAATTGCCAATCATTTTTGGGCGGCGCAGCGCGGCCGTAAAGCCTTGCAGGTAACCTGGGATAATGGGGCCGGTGCAGAACTGTTCACCACTAAACAAACAGAATCATATAAAAAACTGGCAACTACCAACGGGTTGGCGGCCCAGCAAAAAGGCGATGCCGCGGCTGGCTTAACCAAAGCAAGTAAAATAGTTTCATCCGAATACGTATTTCCATACCTGGCGCATGCCCCTATGGAACCTATGAATTGTACCGTGAACCTACAAAAAGATAGCTGCGAGATATGGACCGGCACACAAATGCCTGGTATTGACCAGGCAGCAGCAGCCAAAATACTGGGTATGAAGCCCGAACAGGTTAAAATAAATGTTGCTTTCCTGGGTGGCGGCTTTGGCCGCCGGGCTACGCCAACATCTGACTTTGTTGCCGAAGCTGTTCATATTGCCAAAGCCAGCGGTAAGCCGGTAAAAATGGTATGGACACGCGAAGATGATATGAAGGGTGGTTATTACCGCGGGTTTTGTGTGCATAATGTTAAGGTTGGTTTAGATGCGCAGGGATTGCCCATTGCCTGGAAACATAATATTGTGGGGCAATCAATTATGGGGGGCGCTCCTATGTTTGGCCCGCCACCCCCGGTAGATGATACGTCTGTAGAGGGGGTTAAAGGTTCACCTTATATTGCCGGTATACCAGATCATTATATAGGGCTGCATACCACCAAAGAGGTAGTACCTATCCTCTGGTTCCGCTCTGTAGGGAACACCCATACCGGATATGTTATGGAGACCATGCTGGACGAACTGGCACACGCCGCAGGCCGCGACCCGGTAGATTACCGCCGTGCGTTGCTTAAAGATCATCCTCGTCACCTGGCGGCGCTTAACCTGGTTGCCGATAAGGGCGGATGGGAAAAGCCGGCGCCGCATGGCCGATATAAAGGTGTTGCTGTACATGAGGCTTTTGGCAGCTATGTTGCCATTATTGCCGAGGTGAGTATAAACAATGGGCAGGTACGCGTACATAAAATTGATTGCGCCATAGATTGCGGCCTGGCTGTTAACCCCGATGGTGTGAAAGCGCAAATGGAAAGCGGCATTATTTTTGGCCTTACCATGGCATTATATGGCGAAATAACGCTGGAAAACGGCAAAGTACAGCAAAACAATTTTTATGATTACCGCATTGCACGGATGAATGAGTCGCCGGAAATTAATGTGTTTATTGCAGACAGCAACGAGAAAATGGGTGGCGCCGGTGAATGCGCTGTGCCGCCAACTGCCCCGGCTATTGTAAACGCCATTTTTGCTGCTACCGGTAAACGGATATATAATTTGCCTATCATGAACCATAAGCTAACCCAGGCATGAAAAAACTAATTTTTATCAGTGTTACTTTATTTATCACAGGCTCAACGGTGCTACTATCGTTTAAGGCCGACAAAGCTAAACTGGCCAATGGGCCGGTGATCATCAAAGATAGCGTTGCCTCTGTTAAAGCCTTTAAGCAGGTGTATACGGTATTAATGAGCGCGCGCTGCATGAACTGCCACCCATCAGGAAACATTCCGCTGCAAGGCGATGATAGCCATTTGCATACCATGTCGCCACAAAGGGGTACTGATGGCAAGGGCGTTTATGCCATGAAGTGTTCCAACTGTCATCAGCCAACCAACACGCCGGGCCTGCATACGCCGCCGGGTAACCCCAACTGGCATTTACCACCGGCAGATATGAAGATGATTTTCCAGGGCAGAACGCCGCGTCAATTAGCTAAGCAATTGATAGATCCAAAACAAAACGGCCATAAGGACCTGAAAAAACTGATAGCACACGCGGATGATGGCTTGGTATTATCTGGCTGGAACCCGGGCGAAGGCCGCAAGCTTCCGCCCATGAGCCATGCCGCATTCAAAAAAGCATGGATAACCTGGCTTACAACAGGCGCCTACGCGCCGGCCAAATAACCAATATAATAATAGCCTGTGTTGATGTTTATGACCAACACGGGCGATATTATTAAACAGCAACAACCATCGCAACAAAAACTTAATGCTTTTTTTCTGCTTTAGGGCGGTTAACAGGCACCCGTTTGCTGCACTGTTTCAAGTATTGTTATGACCTCACACGCTGACAGCCGGAAGCTTAAGCTGTTTAATTTGATAAACCTCATTCTTATCAGGCCATTCAGCAACGCCTGGAGGTGGCTGCTCCTGTTTTAACGGAATGTTCAAACTTACCCGCCTTTTTATATTTTTTGTTGAAGATGTGAATGCAACCTACCGCAAATAGCTTGTAAGTTAAATAATTAATTAATTTGATAATGGCCTGATATGATATTATATGAAACTATTTGGCTCAAACACCGTATGAGTAGCAACCAGAACTAACTTGAAAATAATCTTTTGGGTAATTCGGGATTGATTAGAAATGTTAAAGAAGGGCCTATCGATATTAAGTGCCAGCCTGTTCGCAGCAGAATTGTTAAAATAAATTCCTGACCAAACAATCCCCCACAACTCAAGAGCATTATTTTACCGATAATATTTGTCTGGACTTAAAATTTTCAATGAATTAATTATAAATTAATCTGCAATAAAAGTATCAATACAACAAAATGAGGCGAATATTTCTTTTTATCTCATGTTTATACCAGCTTTTTTCCGGATTATCTTATTCGCAAACACGCGACCTTAAATTCAAACAGCTTAGTACAAATGAAGGTCTTTCCCAAAGCCATGTAGCTGCCATTATTAAAGACAGCCATGGCTTTATGTGGTTTGGTACCGAAGATGGCCTTAATAAATATGATGGTTATAAATTTACCCATTATAAGCACGACCAGAATAACAAGACAACCATTATTGATAATTATGTATTGGCTATCATGGAAGATGGCGCCGGTAATTTATGGATTGGGACCGATAGCGGCCTTGAGAGATTTGACCGGGCGACAAATACGTTTATTCATTACTCCAATCATTTAACTTTCTCCGTCAAGTCTGTTTTTCTGGATAGCAAAAAAAGAATCTGGCTGGGCACCAGTAAGGGTTTATATTTATTTAATGCTACAAACGGTTCATTTAAGCAATTTACGCATACAGATAAAGCCACAAACGGTATAATTAACGATTTTATATACCAGGTTACCGAAGATAATAATGGCTGGTTATGGATAGGAACTGATGATGGTTTGTATCATTTTAATCCCCAAAACGGTAAGTTTATCCGTTATGTTCATGATGCTGCAAACAGCAACAGTATTGGCGCCAGTTGGATAAAAGCCGTATACAAAGATAGCAAGGGTAATATTTGGGTGGGTACACATGGCGGCGGGCTGGCGTTGTATAATAGTAAAAACGATTCATTTATAAATTTTAAACACAATCCCAATAATAGTAACAGTATTTGCCACAATGACATCCTTTCGATGTTGGAAAGCAATGGAAAATTGTGGATTGGGACCGAAAATGGCGGCATAAGTGTGCTCGATTATCCGGCCAAAAAGTTTGTTTGTTACAAATTTGATGCAAATGATCATTACAGCCTTAGCAGTAACTCTGTTTACTGTTTATATAAGGATGATGCGGGGAACACCTGGATAGGCACTTATTCGGGCGGGGTTAACTTTTTGCCTGCGTTTGGTAATAAATTCACCTCCTATAGCCAGGATCCAAACAATCCCAATAGTTTAAGCAATAATAATGTGCTGGCCATATCCGGCGACGGAAGTGACGAAAATATTTGGATTGGTACCGATGGGGGTGGCCTCAACTTATTTAACCGGAAGAAAAAAACCTTTGTTCATTACCAGCATAGTGATGATAACACCAACACTATAAGTAATAATTATCCAATGGCAATAATACCAATAGATAAAAACCTTATAGGCATTGGCTACCACATTGGCGGGTTTGATCTGTTTGATAAAAAGAAGGGAACTTTCATCCATCACATGCCCGAGGCAAATAATCCGCGTAGCCTTTCCCTTTCAGATATCAACAATATGTATAAAGACCATGACGGCAACATATGGATAGGTACCTGGAAAGGGGGACTTAATTATTATAACGTAAAAACGGGCCTCTTTACACAGTACAGGAACAATCCGCAGGATGATAACACCGTAAGCAGCGATATTGTTACTACCGTATACCAGGATAAACAGGGCAATATGTGGATAGGTACCGATAACGGTCTGGATATATTAAACCCTAAAACCGGCCGTTTTACACATTACAGGCACAATGAGGGGAATAAACGCAGTTTATCAAACAATACAATCGAGTCGGTTACCGAAACGGATAACGGTGAAATATGGATAGGTACAAACGGCGGCGGGCTTAACCTTTTTAACAAGCGTAGCCAAACATTTACAATATACACCGAAAGGGAAGGCTTGCCCAATAATGTGATCTATACTATTTTGAAAGATAGTAAGGGCAACTTCTGGCTAAGCACCAACAAAGGAATTTCGCGGTTTAACCCCAAAACTAAAGTTATCAGAAACTATGGTATTTCTGACGGGTTGCAGGGCGATGAGTTTAAAGGCCACTCTGGTTTTCAAACGGCAGACGGGCAAATGTTTTTTGGCGGTGTAAACGGATTCAGCACATTTTATCCTGATAGTTTAAAAGATAATGACTTTATTCCTCCTGTTTATATAACCGGGCTACAGATTTTTAACAAACCTGTTATCCCTGGCGATAAAAACTCGCCGCTTCAAAAAGATATCAGTGAAACAAGCGCTATAAATCTTTCCTATAAACACTCGGTACTTACATTTGAATTTGCGGCCCTGAATTATACCATTCCCGAAAAAAATCAATATGCTTATAAGCTGGATAACTTTGATAAGGACTGGAACTACGTTGGCAATAAGCGGACGGCCACTTATACAAACCTTGATCCGGGTACATATACATTCAGGGTTAAGGCATCAAACAACGACGGAAAATGGAATAACAAAGGCACAGCCATTACTATTTATATCGCGCCTCCTTTTTGGCTCACCTGGTGGTTTAAATTAATTGTGGCTTTAGCTTTTATTACTAGCGGCCCGGCATTTTATATTATCCGCACACGTTCTATATTAAAACAGAAAGCCGAGCTTGAACGGCAGGTAGCGGAGCGCACCGAGCAGCTGGCCCGGGCAATAGAAGTGGAAAAAAAATCGGCCCTTGAAGCCGAGGAGGCAAACAAGGCTAAAAGTATCTTTTTGGCTACCATGAGCCACGAAATCCGGACGCCTATGAACGGGGTGATCGGGATGGCTTCCTTACTTGCCGAAACACCTTTGGATGACGAGCAGCGGACTTTTACCGAATCGATACAAACCTGTGGCGAAGATTTGCTGGCGGTAATTAACGATATTTTAGATTTCTCTAAAATAGAATCGGGCAATATGGAGCTGGAGGAAAAAGACTTTAGCCTGCGTACCTGTATTGAAGAAGTTTTTGACGTTTTTGCTTTAAAGGCCGCCCACTTAAAGCTCGACCTGGTTTACCAGATTGATTATGATGTGCCGGCGCAAATTATTGGCGATAGTTTAAGGCTTCGGCAAATCCTGATCAATTTAATAAGTAACGCCATTAAGTTTACCAAAAAAGGTGAAATTTATGTGGCAGTTCACCTGCTTAATGCTTCAGAAGATGACCACATCGAATTAAGCTTTGAGATAAAAGATACCGGTATTGGTATTTCTGCCGATAAGCTGCACCGGTTGTTTAAAGCCTTTTCGCAGGTTGACTCGTCAACCACCCGTCAATACGGTGGTACCGGCCTTGGCCTGGTTATAAGCGAACAGCTGGTGAAGCTAATGGGTGGTAAGATTGGTGTAGAAAGTGAAATTGATAAAGGGAGTACTTTCAGGTTTAATATTCATACCCAAAGGAGTTTACGGCAAGACCCTGTGCAAATAACCCACAGTATGAATGGCTTTGAGAAAAGCGAGATTTTAATTGTTGATGATAACGATACCAATTGCCGGATTTTAAAAGGCCAGCTGGAGCAGTGGCAGCTAAGCCCGGTAGTAGCCAATTCAGGCGAACAGGCACTTGATATATTGGCGCAACAGCACGATTTTAAGTTGGTTATTACCGATATGCAAATGCCGTTTATGGATGGAATTGAACTGGCAACTTTAATACGTGCTAAGTATCCCGACTTACCAATAATGCTTTTAAGCTCGATAAGTTATATTTTCCATAAAGATAACCCAGGTCTTTTTTGTTCGATATTAACCAAACCTGCCAAGCAAAATAATCTATATAAACACATTGTAAAGGAACTTGGCAAACATATAAGCCCAACTGGCAATGAACCGCTGCAGGCCGATGCGGCCAAACATAAGCTGCCCGATAATTTTGCGGAAAGGTACCCATTGAATATTTTGGTTGCCGAAGACAACCAGATGAACCAAAAATTAATTATGAAGGTTTTGAGTAAACTGGGATATGAAGCCGAGTTGGCGGCAGATGGATTAGAAGCCCTGGATTTGGTTAATAAAAAAACATTCGATATTATTTTAATGGATGTGCAAATGCCCAAAATGGATGGCCTGGAAGCCACGCGAATAATAAAAAAACGTTTCCCCGAACGCCCCTTTATTATTGCGATGACAGCCAACGCGTTGCAAACCGATTTACAAATTTGTATGGATGCCGGCATGGACGATTATGTAAGCAAGCCATTTAAACTGGATGACCTGGTGAATAAGCTGGAAAAATGGGCTTTGAAGGATAAGGTAGATATTAAGCCAGGCAAGTTTTGAATGTTAATTATATAGTGATTTGCGGGGGTGGTAGTTGGCAAATAATAATATTCCAAATAGTTCAGGGCTATTATACCTATTATACAGGGTTGCCTGCCGGGGGCATTTAATCACCTTCCGTTAAAAATCCCTTATCAACGGTCTTAAACTTTGCTATTATTTCAGATAGAATTTTTCTTTTGGTCGGATCTGATTCATTCATGATTTCGGTCATAAAAGAAACAAGCATCTCAACATGGTCCCTATAAATTCTGCCTTTGCTATAGGCATCTATATACACCCCTGTTTTTTTCTTGAGATATGAAAAAACAAATTCAATTTCATCAAAATCATCCTGGCTGATTTCAAATAATATCTTTTTTCTGTTCCCGTCCAACAAGTCATAAAAATCTATAGCCATATTTTCTTCGCACTTTAAGCTACGATTTAATTTTTATTAAAATTCAGCCTTTATAAAAAGCCTCTCTCATCTGCACCAAAAGCAATTCGGTTTTATCTATATCCGGCCTTTCGGGCAGGCTTGATGTTTCATAGGCTGCTTTTACGCGCTCCATTTTTTCTTCAACCATTTTCATCAGATCATCAAACTCAAATTCGCCGTTGCGGATCTTGAGTAAAAAATCACGGTCGTTGCGTTTTACCATTACTTGTTGGTGCAGGGCTATTTCTTCGGCCATATTAAGCAGGCGGAAGGTGTGCATCATGTTTTTGGCATCGTAGCTTTTGCCGTGCGCCAGCGTGCTTTGGTAACGCAAATCGTTCCGCTTAATGTATAATTATTTATTGATGTTTTGTAATATGATACAAAGTAAAAGAGGGAGTGCGCTGTCTTTTTGCGTAGTGAGGGAGAAAAGTTATGAATTATAATTTTATTAGGTGTATGAACGGCGCTTTAATATGGCGGCGAAGACTCACCCTGTCGAGGCTACGCCCGACATCCCTCTCTTCTGCTGCGCAGAAAAGAGGGGCTTGAAAGTTGATGAATTGTTTTATCAGCCTTTTAATAACCCGCTTTCAAGCCCCTCTTTGCGTAGCAGAGAGGGTGCCGTCCCGACGAAGTCGGGGCTGGCGGGTGAGTCTTGGCCAGCGTTCAAAGCCGATGCTTATGTAACACGATACATATCAGGATTAACCAATAGCTATCCCCCTCAAACATTTAATTTTTATTCCCCGTAATACCACGTACTATTGTAAACCAATATAATCCGTTTATGAAACCAGTTTTAAAAATAGCCAGGGCTTTTGTTTTGCTGCTGTTAAGCCAGGCATGTTTTGGGCAAGCCGCAACCAATGTATTGCCAGCCTGGGCTTTCGGCGGTTTTGCCAGGCCAGCAAAGTTGAACCCTATTATCTCGCCCGACACCAACCTGACGTTTATTGACCCGATGAGTAAAAAGCCGGTGGCCTGGGAAGCCAATGATACCTTTAATCCTGGTGCAGCGGTTAAAAATGGCAAGGTAGTGGTTTTATACCGGGCCGAAGATAAGTTTGGTATTGGCATCGGTTTTCGCACATCCCGGCTGGGTTATGCCGAGAGTAGCGACGGCCTGCATTTTACAAGGCGAAAAGCCCCGGTGCTTTACCCGGCCAATGATATGGCTAAACCCTATGAATGGCCCGGTGGCTGTGAAGACCCGCGGGTGGCCGTTACCCCTGGCGGTACTTACGTTGTGTTTTATACCGAATGGAACCGCAAACTGCCCCACCTGGGCGTAGCTACATCTACTGATCTCATCCACTGGAAAAAGCACGGGCCTATTTTTGAAACGGCTTACCATGGCAAGTTTTTTAATATTGCCAGTAAGTCAGCATCCATACTCACTAAGGTGGTGAATGGCAAACAGGTGATTATCAAAATAAATGGCAAATACTGGCTGTATTGGGGCGAGCAGCATGTATACGCAGCTACATCAACCAATTTGGTTGACTGGGCGCCGGTGGTAGATAAAGATATGGAATTGAAACAGTTGATCTCGCCACGCCCCGGCTTTTTCGACAGCGACCTTACCGAGTGCGGCCCGCCCGCGTTAATGACCGACAAGGGTATCATTTTATTTTATAACGGAAAAAACAAACCTGCCGAAGGCCGGGATACCAGGTTTAACCCAAACTCGTACTGCGCGGGGCAGGCCTTGTTTGATAGTAAAGATCCGTCTAAGAATATCACCCGACTTGATCTGCCTTTTTTGCGGCCGATGGAACCCTTCGAAAAAAGCGGGCAGTATGTTAACGGAACGGTGTTTATTGAGGGGATGGTTTACTTTAAAAAGAAATGGTACCTGTACTATGGCTGCGCCGATTCGAGGGTAGGGGTGGCGGTTTATGATCCGGCCAATCCGGCTAAGCCCGACCCGGTTGGAGGGAATTAGGGCTAAGTCTTAAGCCTTAAGTTCTAAGTCCAAAGTCAATTTATTCTTGTTGATGTAGAACCTGAGGATGTCGACGAAAGGCCGTCCGTTTAGTAGTATTAAAGTGTATAATCAAAAGCTAATCTATTCTTTCTGACTTAGAACTTAAGGCTTTAGACTTACGACTATCCAACGTTACACGATTTACATCACAATAAAACTTAAGACTAAAAATTTAAGGGCGCATACTTTTTAAGCACTTAAGTGTGCACCCTTAAACACACAGACCAAGGGATGGCCTGCCTGCGCAAAGAGGTCGTTATAAAGTTCTTCTTAAAATGAGAACGGCCCGTGGCTGCTGCCGAACGGGAACTTATTAACCCGCCCATACGAGTGGTCGCAACGCGTGTGATCGCGGTACATTTTGGGGTTAAGACTTTGGCAGGGTACTGATTCAGATTTTGTAGCTTCCGCCTTCTCAGGCTGATCAACTACGTTTACTTTTTTCTTCATGACGACTTCTCCTGATTATTTGGTTTATTTGAAATTGGTAGTACCAAGTTAAGTAGAAAATTGCTCATTTACAATAGGGTTAGGTAGAAAAAATAGTATTAAATAATATGGCTTGCCGAAGGGAAAAAGTCAATCCACAATAAACAGGCTGTCCTCACTTAACGGGATTTTTTAATAGCCATTGAACAAAATAATCGTGGATGATAGAATCGATATCGCTGTTGTCTATGGATGTGAAATACCATTGAACGCCATTATTAAGTAGCTCCTCCTCCTTAGCATAATAAAGATGAGTAAAGTGCTCAAGATATGATTCCTCGTCGAGCTCGAAATGGATGTCATACAAAATGTTTAATACTTTTATCGGCGGCGTAGTCCCATCTAAAGAAAGCAAGATTGAATAACTGGCATAATTCCTGATTATTTGGTGCTTATCTGTATAATCAAGGTTTAATTCATGTAAAGCTTTAGTAGCCAAAGCCTGCAATTCAAAATGACTATCATGAACGCTTGCACCGGCGAGTTCTACCAGGTGTTCAGTATCAAATCCTGCTATTAGCATATCAACAGCCCAGTTGATCCATATTCCGCCCCCATTTCTGTTAAGTACTTTATAAGCCAATATTTCGGCAGTTGATGGGATAGGTTTCATCATAAATAAAATTAGCGCTGGCCCGTGAAACGAACCAACGCAGGTTTAGGAATTAATTTGTTAATAATTGTACAGGATATGCCTCAATCCTCCGGCTTCTCCCTTGCATCTGCCATCCTCACAATCCTCGGCTCAAATTTGGCCAGTACTTCAACCAGATCGCTTTGGGCGGCCATTACGGTGTGGATGTCCTTATAGGCCATTGGGGCTTCGTCCATATCGCTACCTATCAGGGTGATGCGTTTATCAACCAGGTTGGCGGCAATGGCTGCTTTATCCAATGTTTTAAAGGCGGCGCTCCGGCTCATTAACCGGCCCGCGCCGTGCGATGCCGAATTGATGCTGGCCGCATCGCCTTTACCACGTACCACAAAACCGGGCGTACTCATAGATCCCGGGATGATACCCAGCACACCTTTGCCTGCCGGGGTTGCACCTTTACGGTGCACCATTACTTCGGTACCATCGGCCAGCTTTTCTTTCCAGGCAAAATTATGGTGGTTTTCAATCATCATAACCGGTTGCTGGTTAAGCACGCGGGCTACCTTGCTATGGATTTCGTGGTGGTTGGCGCTGGCATACTCGCCGGCCAGGTTCATGGCAATCCAGTATTCCTGGCCCTCATCCTTATCCAAATCAAGCCAGGCCAGGTGTTTGGCTTCGGCCGGCAGCCTGGTTTTGTCCATGGCTATTTTAGAGTAATGGCCGGCTACGCTACCACCAAAACCACGAGAACCGGAGTGCGATAGTAAAGCCAGGTAATTACCGGCCGGTATTCCGTCTAAAGCTCCATCGGCAATACTTAGCTCGCCCCACTCCACAAAATGGTTACCTGTTCCGCTTGTCCCCAATTGCGCATAAGCTTTATCTTTCAATGAACGGATCACTTTTGTTTCCTTCCAGGTATTGCTATCAAACAACGAGCTATCGAAATGCGATTTGGTGGTACATCCAATACCAAAATAGGTATGGTCGCCCAGCATGTTTTTTAATTTATCCGTTTCGATATCTATCATTTGGGCCGGCAAATCAAAAATGCTCAGGCACATCCGGCAGGCAATATCCACGCCCACCGCAAAGGGTATAATGGTGTTGGCCCTGGTGGCCAGCACACCGCCAATAGGCAGGCCATAACCTTGGTGCGCATCGGGCATTAAAGCGCCGGCTACGGCAATAGGCAGTTTTACAGCGGTACGCATTTGGGCCAGTGCACCTGACTCTATATGTTCCAATCCCCAAACCGGAAAATCGGCAGTTTCTTCTTTTAGTTTAAATGCGTTACTTTCCTGTTTTAAAAATTTCCCCTCTTTACGCAAAGCGATAACACTTTCGGCAAGGTTTTTAAATTTGCCATCGTTGTTAAACAGGTAGGGTGCAGGGTCGTTAATTAAGGCTTCCAGGTTGGCCAGTATATCCGCTTTGCTCATTACCTCGTTTTTTAATAAGCCCGATGCCACGCGGCCAAAGCTTACCAATATCTCCACGTCATTAATACCAAGGTTTTTTAGCTCGTTGTTGCTGATCTTTTCTTTTTCCATGACCATTATTATCTTTTTGATGATACAAAATAAAACAGCCACTGCGCAGTCTTTTTGCGCAGTAAAAAATAAATCATAAATTCATCGCAAAATAAATTCAAAAATAAATCCGAAACCGAACATCCCAATTCCGAAATCAACAAACATGCCTGTAAACCGCAATGCCCTTATCCGCTACCGCACCATTGACAATTGCCTGCAAAACCGCTATAAAAAATGGACGCTTGATGATTTAATTGATGCCTGCTCGGATGCCTTGTATGAATTTGAAGGTATTGATAAAGGGGTGAGCCGCCGATCGGTACAGGCCGATATCGAGATGATGCGCAGCAATAAGCTGGGCTACGAGGCTCCCATTATTGTGGTTGATAAAAAATACTACACCTATGCCGATAAAAATTACAGCATTACCAACAGCCCCATCAACCAGCAGGATTTAAAAGTGCTGAGCGAGGTATCAAGCCTGCTAAAACAGTTTAAAGGCTTTAATCACTTTACCGACCTGAACGAAATGGTGAGCAAGCTGGAGGATAAAATCTATTCCCAAAAAACACACAGCACCCCGGTTATCGATTTTGAAAAAAACGACAACCTGAAGGGGCTGGAGTATATCGAGGTTATCCGCAAGGCCATCGTAGCTAAAAAAACCATGTGCGTAACTTATCAATCATTCAAGGCACGCGAAGCCAGTAGCTTTTGCTTTAGCGGGTATTTGCTTAAAGAGTATCGCAACCGTTGGTTTGTATTGGGTATGCCACATACAAGAAACGCCCAAATGTTAAACCTGGCGTTGGACAGGATTCAAGCTATAGAAGAACATGCCGACGAGTACCGCGAAAATAAATCGATAGATTTTGGCAGCTATTATAATGATGTTATCGGCGTAACCAAATCGCCGGGACAGCGCAATACGCAAGTGGTATTTTGGATTGACGATGCCAACGCGCCCTACGTGATTACCAAGCCCCTGCACCATACCCAAAAAGTAGTGAGCGAAGAGAATGGCGGCAAAGTTTTTACCATCCGCGTGATCATGAATTTTGAACTGGAGCGCGAACTGCTGGGTTTCGGGTCAAAAATAAAAGTATTGGGGCCAAGAATTTTGGTTAAACAGATGAAAATATTATTACAAAAATCTTTGAACAGGTACGAAACGCCATCGGCTATACAGGATAGTTCGGAAGAATAATAAAGTGAGACGCTGAGTTGTAAAATTTCGTGAAGTTCTTCCCCCGCGGTTTGTGGGGACACAAACCGCTATTCCGGCGGTATGTGGGGACCAGGTAAGCCGACGGCATGTCGGGAAGATGCCGGTGAGGACACAGTCATCGGGGGGAAAAGCTGTAGTAAAGCAAAAAATCAGAAAACGAGCAAATGACAACGATTTACAAAAACAACGGTGATGAAAAAGAGAAAAGATGTAAATAAATCGACGATTGAAATTTCAGGATTGAATGTATTTATAAAAGGTTTTAAGATAAATATTCCTGCAATATTATTCATCGTAAGTTGTGGTTGGCTGGTTTGGAGTTCGCTTAAACAAACGCTGTTAAATAATAAACTAAAATCTGAAAATAATAAAATTAGGGGAATAGTTACCGATAAATATAAAGTGGGCGGAAAAGGTACTATACAAATCAACTACTTATTTAAATTGGACGGGAATACTTATTTTGGATCTACAACTAACGAAAAATATGCGGTTGGCGACAGTTTATATATTCTGTTCTTGAAGGAAGATCCACAGTGTAATAAATCATTTTCCTTTCTTTACGAATAAGGTAGGATGGAGATATTTGATTTTGGCTCCAAGTTGGCGCACGCGTATCGTGGCGGTTTTAGCCCTTCCCCAGGGGGGTGTGTCTTCACAAACCGCTATTCCGGCGGTATGTTTTGGCCAGATAAGCCGATGGCATGTTGGGGAGATGCCTGTGAGGACAATCATCTGGGGGAGTAAACCGACTATCGGGGGGCACCTTTAACCTTTCACCTTTTGCCCTTCACCTTCTCTCCCCGTTTCTTCGATGCCTTCGCTACCTTATTAAACTCCAAAGCCAAACCTATCCAATGGCTAAACTTTTTATTGGCGCTAATGTCATCCCCATCAACCCAAACATAATCCTTCATTACCCGATCGCCGTTTATCATCTGGCGGCAATCGCCTTTTTCTAATTCAATGGCTGCCTGGTTTTGGCCAATGCGGAAAAGCAGGCCGGTGTCGCGTACGCAAACACACATTTTATCATCAACCATAAAACACAAACCCTGGAACATTTTAATCTCGTCAATTTTGGACTGTTCGCTTAATGCTTCGCGCACGCGGTTGGTTAATTGTTCGTTGTAGGCCATGTTGTGTTAAGTTAATAGTACTAAGTCTTGAGTCAAAAGTCGGATTTATTCTTTTTTTACTGAGAACTTAAGACTTTCGGCTAAAGACTATCCGTAATTGCATGATTAACAAAGTAATAGATATTATCATATATGTAGGTATAAAATTAATGAAACTCGGGTTACTTTAATTGCCCTAAATCTTTTTTGATCCGGTTTTTCTCGCTTGCTGTTTTGGCCAGGTTTAGCGCGGTTTGCAAATGGGCTATGGCCAGCGTGTTATCAGCATCTTTGTACAAATGGCCCAATAAAACATGGTACAGGTGATTGTCGTTCAATTTGAGTTTTTCCGCTTCAACAATGGCATCCTGTTTGCCACGGGCTTTGTACAGGGCATAGGTGCGGTTGAGCGCTGCGGCGGGCGAATAGGCAATTTGGAGCAGGCGGTTGTATAATTGCAGGATGCTTTCCCATTTCTCTATAGTATCCTCCTTAACAGTATGCCAGTAGGCAATGGCAGCTTCCAGGTGGTATTTGTTTACCTGGTTCCCTTTGGATGCCAGTTCCAGGTAGTGTTTTCCTTTATCAATCAGCTCATCAACCCAAAGGCTGGTATCCTGGTCGTCATAACGTACCATCTCGCCATGCTCGTCGGTACGGGCGTCAAAACGCGAGGAGTGGAAGCACATCAGCGCCATCAGGGCATAAGTTTCGGGCAGGTTTGTCAACTCATTTTCTATGAGCAGGTAGGTGAGCCGCATGGCCTCTAAACAAAGGTCTTTACGCAAGGTGATATCCTGGCTGGTAGAGTAATAGCCTTCGTTAAACAATAAATATAAGGTGGTTAAAACGGCCTGCAGGCGCTTGCCAATTTCTGCCCTGGCCGGGAATTCTATCTTCACCTTTTCTTCCCGCAGCTTTTCCTTCGCCCTGAACAGCCGCTTGTTGATGGTGGCTTTGTTGGATAAAAAAGCATCGGCAATTTCATCAATTCCAAACCCGCAAAGAATTCTTAATGCCAGGCTCACCTGTGCCTCGGCGGGTAATACCGGCTGGCAAATGGCAAACATCAGCTGTAGCTGGCTGTCGTTAATGTGTTTGTCTGATAGGTCAATCTCAAATTCCGGGCAGTCTGCATGTGCCGATTGCAAAATGGGGGTAACCTTTTGGTCGAAGATCTTATTCCGCTTCAAATAATCTTTTGCCCTGTTGCGGGCTACGGCGTAAAGCCAGGCTATGGGATTATCGGGCAAACCCTTAAGCCCCCAGGTTTCGGCGGCGCTTAAAAAAGTTTCACTGGCAATGTCTTCGGCAATTTCGGGATGTTCAAAACCAAAGTGCTTGTATAGTACCGATACTATTTTGCGATACTCGGTACGGAATAAATGTGGCAGCAGTTGGGTATTGTTCATGGCAAGCATAATGCCACCTCCCGGTGCAGGAGGTGGCAGCATAAAATTACATATTCATGGGCACAATCTGGCGTACCTCAACATTGCCGCCAACCAGCAAAATGGGGCAGCCTTTTGAAATTTCGGTAGCCTCTTCCAAGGTATCGCATTTGATCATGGAGTAGCCGCCTATCAATTCTTTTATTTCAACATAAGGGCCGTTGGTAACTACGTTGCCCGGCTTTACTACCGATCCGGTGCCGCCGTACAGGCGGTTGCCGTTACTTACCAGTTTGTTTTGAGCGGCAATGCTGCCCAGCCAATCCATCCATAATTTCATGGTTGCCTGCATTTGCTCTGGTGAGCGTGACTCAGTTGCGGTTTCTTCAAGTTGTCTGAAGATCAATAAAAATTCGTTCATGATGATTTAAATTTTGGTGATTAAAGCTATAAGACGACCAGGTTTTATGGAATAGGACAGTTGGCCAGAAAAATATTTTAATTTCAATTACCGGTTCAAGATACACCAAATTTGTAATCGAAAAATAAATGTAGCATTTTAAAAAATCCCGTATCTAAACAACGAAAACAAAACAAGGGCATGTCGTTCGAAGGAGTTTAAGAAACGTATTACAGTATAATCTTCCGTGTATGGATGGGCTACATGAACGATCATGACCGCGCCCGTTATGTTACATAGGATACGTTTATCACCGTGTGGCAAACGCCGGGCCCGATATTTTTTGTGGTAACGCATATAAAATTACCATTATTTACGTTTAGTGTAACTTTAGCCATTTACCTTTGTCATATCCAACACATCACCCAATAACAAATTGGGGCATCCTATGCGTAAAACATGCCCATTTTGACCCTCGCTAAGCCCTATACCGATCAGCAGCTCCTGGATTTGATCAGGACGGATGACCGCGGTGCATTTACCGAACTGTACAACCGTTACTGGGATAAAACCTATGCCGTTGCCCTGCACCGCCTTGACGACGAGCACGAGGCCGAAGAAGTGGTACAGGAAGTGTTTTTAAGTATCTGGCTGCGGCGGGCTACACTACAGCTTACACATACGGTGGCTACTTACCTTGCTGTTGCTGTAAAATATAAAGTGATTAACCACCTGGCCAAACAATACCGCAGGCAATTGCAGCATGATGAGCTTACCATGACATCGCCAATTGTTGCCGATAGCACTGCCGACTGGCTGCATGAAAAAGAATTGCGGCAACTGTTAGAGAAAACCGTCAGCCAGCTCCCCGAAAAATGCCGCATTGTTTTCCTGCTCAGCCGCGACGAAAATAAAACCTACGCCGAAATTGCCGCCGAACTGAACATATCGCAAAAAACAGTAGAAGCACACATGAGCAAAGCCCTGCGCGAATTAAGGGAAACCCTGGGCGTATCGGCACCCGTATTGGCTTTCATATTGCTCAATGCAGATCGGTTTTTGTAGGGCTTGGTAATGATTTTATTATTTTTGATTTATGATAACTGTAGAATTATCACTGAAACAATTGATGGATGCTGTAAAGCAATTATCACCCTCCGAAAAACTCGAACTCAATGAGATGATTTGGAAGGATGATATGGCTATTCCCTCTGAATATCAAAAATTAGTTAAGGATAGGAAAAGCAAATCTGATACAAATCCTCACCTACTGTTGGATTGGGAAACAGCATCCAAAAAGCTTGTTTCTTGAATGTCCCATGCAAGATAATAGGGGCGCAAAGTGGTTTACTTATTTTCTCTTAGCGCCTTTGCGATCTTTGCGCGAAAATAAAACGCTCATATTTCCCCTAACTTACTCCCCCTCAAAATAAATTTCATTTCTCACTAAGGGTATCCGGCCCCGCCGTTGACTATATGTACAAAAGGTAGATATATTTTACGATGGAAAACAAAGCCTACGATGTTAAAGAGCTTGCCCATAAGCTTGAAAACGGCACCATTACTCCCGAAGAAATGGCCTGGTTTGAGCAGTGGTACCAGGGGTTTAATGATGAAGAAGTACTGCTTGCGGGCAGCAGGCACTCCGGCATCAATGAGCTTAAGGATAGCATTTTTAATCGTATTGCATCGCAAATGGAAGCGCCTGCGCAACCAAAACGTAAGGTAATTCCCTTATGGCGCAACATTGCTGCTGCAGCGGCTATTGTGGTATTGGTTGCCTTCGCGGCCTTTTACAAAAACGCCATCCTTGATATTATCGACCCGGTAAAACAGGTGGATTTATTGAGCAAAGCGGGCCAGCACAGGCAAATCAGTTTGCCCGATGGTACCAGGGTATGGCTAAGCCCTTCAACCCACATCAGTTACCCGGATAATTTCAGGGGGGCACAGCGTTTGGTAAAACTGGATGGCGAAGCCTTTTTTGACGTAAAGCACGATGCCAATCATCCGTTTATCATTCAATCGGGTGCCATCAAAACCGTTGTGTTGGGTACAAGCTTTAATGTAAGGGCCTACACCGACGCAAAAACGGCCGAAGTTACCGTAATAAGCGGCAAGGTGGGCGTGCTTACATCGGCCGGCGGCAAAAGCCGGCAGCAAATCATGACGGCCAGGCAAAGGGCAGTGTTTAATAAAACAGATGGCTCGCTCGTGAAAGAAAACTATCCCGATGCCGCAAAATTCCTTAGCCAGCGCAATGGCAATTATGATTTTGAAGGTGCATCAATGCAAAATGTTGCCGATGAACTTGGCAGGCAATATGGCGTGCAGATAAACGTTGACCCGCGCATTGCCAATAGTTTATACTACGGGCACCTAAACACCACACGCCTTATCGGCACCGAGCTTGATGTGCTTTGTACCGTAATGGACAACACCCGCTGGCAAAAAGTGGGCAACCAGTACTACATCCGGGAAATTATAGCTAAACATTAACCTTTTGATCCGGCTAATTACCGGGTATGAAAATCAACTCAAACCACGTAAGCTTTTTACCGGCTTACCCACATTTAAAAGACCTACACAAAATGAATAAAACCAAACCCACATGGTTATCCATGTTGATTTGCGCTGTACTGCAAATACCTATCCTGTTCCGAACGTTACTTTGCGCCATCGTTTTACTTATAGCAAGTCAACAGGTTTATGCGCAAAGCCCGCTGGATAAATCCGTTACCATCAGCATAAATAATGAACCGGTTAAACAAGCCTTAGATAAAATAACCGCTGCCTGCGGTGTTAGGTTTACCTATAACCAAACCGTTGCGCAAAGCCCGGCAAAAATCAGCATCGATGCCAAAAACCAGCCTTTAGGCGATGTATTAAAACAAGCTTTTGCATCAGCCCCCTTCAGCTTTTCGGTGTTGGACCAGGACATCATGATTAAATATGATGCGGCTAAAATAAAAAAGTTGCCGGCCGCCGTGGCAGGCGGCAAATTCACCCTAAGCGGTACCGTTAAATCAAAACAAAGCGGCGAAACCATTATTGGCGCCACCATCAGGGTTCCCGATGCAAGCCAGGGCACTTCAAGTAACGAGTACGGCTTTTACTCCATTACCCTGCCGGCCGGCAATCATCAGCTGGCCATCAGCGCTATTGGTCAAAAAAGCGCTTTTGTGCAAGTAGACCTCACCGCCAGCCAACAGCTCAATATCAGCATGGATAATAATGAACAGGCCTTGCAGGAAGTTACCATCAGCGCCAAAGCACCCGGCACCCGCGATTTGGCCAGCCCGCAAATGGGGGTTGAACATTTAAGCGTGCAGGAAACCAAAAACATCCCGGTTTTACTGGGCGAACGCGATATCATCAAAACCATTCAGCTGTTGCCTGGCATCAAATCGGCGGGCGAAGGCAGCGGCGGCTTTTATGTACGCGGCGGCGCATCTGATCAAAACCTGATCCTGCTGGATGAAGCGCCTGTTTATAACGCATCGCACCTGTTGGGGTTCTTCTCAACCTTTAACTCCGATGCCATCAAAAACATCAGCATTTATAAAGGCGATATGCCGGCCCAATACGGTGGCAGGCTATCATCCGTGCTGGATATTAAAATGAATGAGGGCAACAACCAAAAGCTTGGCGTAAGCGGCGGCGTTGGGCTGATAGCCGCCCGGATTAATGTGGAAGGCCCCATCCAAAAAAATAAATCATCGTTCCTTATCTCGGCCCGCCGCACTTATGCGGATGCTTTCCTGGCTTTTTCTAAAGATTCTATCGCCAAAAAGAGTCAGCTGTATTTTTATGATATCAACGCCAAGGCCAATTATATCCTGGGCGATAAGGACAGGATATTTTTATCCGGATACTTTGGTAAAGATGTACTAAAGGCCAGCGATATAGCAGGCATTAACTGGGGCAATACCACCGGTACACTCCGTTGGAACCACATTTTTAACAGCCAGCTGTTTTCAAACACCTCGCTTATTTACAGCGATTATGATTACAAAATCAATATAAAAGAGGATGTAAACGAGTTCCTGATCTATTCGCAAATAAAAGACCTTAACCTGAAAGAGGACCTGCAATACTACGCCGGCGATAAAAACACCATCAGCTTTGGCTTTAACGCCATTTATCATACCATTAAGCCCGGCGAAATTTCATCAACCGGCAACTCGGGCATTATATCGCAGAGCCTGCAAAACAGGTACGCGCTTGAAAATTCGCTGTACGCCACCAATACCTGGAAAGCGTCTGATCGTTTTAACCTTACTTACGGCGTTCGCCTGTCGGCCTTTACCATCCTGGGGCAGGGCGATTATTATACCTTTGATGCCGATGGAAACATCACCGGTTCAAAACACTATTCATCAGGGCAGGCGGTTAAAACCTATGTTAACCCCGAGCCACGCATCGCTGCAGCCTATTCGCTCAATGATTACAGTTCGGTAAAGGCATCATATGCACGTAACGCGCAAAATTTGCACCTTATTTCTAATTCTAACTCAGGTTCGCCAACGGATAAATGGGTGGCCAGCACCAACGTTATTAAACCCGAACTGGCCGACCAGTTTTCGGTAGGCTATTACCGCGATTTTAGCGACCATAAATATGAGTTCACCTTTGAAACTTATTATAAAAAAATGCAAAACCAGGTCGACTACCGCAACGGCGCCAATATTTTTACCAACCAGGCTATTGAAACCCAACTACTTTATGGCAAAGGCCGCGCTTATGGGGCCGAGTTGCTGTTTAAAAAGAAAACAGGACGCTTAACCGGCTGGGTAAGCTATACCCTGGCCAAAACCGAACGCCGGATTGATGGCATTAATAACAACCAATGGTACAATGCCCGGCAAGACCGCACGCACGACCTGGCCATTGTAGCCATGTACAAAGCCACCGAAAAGTGGACCCTATCGGCCAATTTTATATACTACACCGGCGATGCCGTAACCTTCCCCAATGGCAAGTACCAGGTGGATGGGGCAAATTATTACTACTACACCAGCCGGAATGCCGACAGGATGCCGGCATACAACCGGCTTGATCTTGGCGCCACCCGCCAGTTAAAAAAGACCAGCAAATTTGAAACGGACTTAACTTTTAGCCTGTACAATGCCCTGGGTAACCATAATGCCTATCGCATTTATTTCCGCAATAATAAAGATGATGCCAGCCGCACCGAAGCCGTGAGGACTACCCTGTTCACCTTTGTGCCTTCCATCACCTATAACTTTAAATTTTAACTGTATGCACACCACTATAAAATATATGATACCCGCCCTGTTTGCCATAGCGCTATGCTCGTGCGAAAAGGCGATCAACCTTACACTGAAAGATACCACGCCACAATACGTTGTTGAAGGCGTGCTCACCAACGAAACCGGCGGGTGCAAAGTAACCCTAAGCCAAACCAAAAACTTTACCGATAATAACGATATAGTAGGTATTGATGGCGCACAGGTAACCATTACCGACGATAATACCGTTTACCCGCTTACCGCAGCGGGCGGCGGTATTTATAAAAACAACACCCTGAAAGGTGCTTACGGCCATATTTATAAATTGAATGTGCAGGTTGCGGGCAAAACATTCGCTTCAACCTGCGCCATGCCGGCTGCTGTGCCCCTGGATAGCATTTACCTGGTTAAAAGCGATTTTGAAAATAATAAGGATGGCAGCATCCGTAAATTTGTAACCGTAAAATACCACGACCCGGTGGCTACCAAAAACTACTACCGTTTTGTGCAATACGTAAACAACCGCAAAGAAGAATCGGTACTGCTGGATAACGATGAATTTACCAACGGCCAGGAAGTAAACACCCGCCTTAATTTCGACAACAATAATGACGACCCGGCCCGCGACATCCGCCCGGGCAACCAGGTTACCATCGAGATGCAAAGCATCGACCCCGCCGTGTACAAATACTTTTTCAGCCTTACAGCAGGCGCCACCGGCGACGGCAACAACGCCGCCCCGGCCAACCCGCTTAGCAACGTTACCGGCGGCGCCTTGGGCTATTTTAGCGTACACCCAATTTCCAGGAAAACGATGACCGCGCCGTAAAAGGGGGGGGGAGGGCAGAAATGTTGATATTTAGCGCGGGCCCAAAATACACCGGCTAATCAGTCAGCCACCCCGCAATAGAATTTTCGACTTTTGAATTTTTACTTTTGACTTAAAACTGGGCGTTCCCCCCCGCTGGTAGAAGCGGCGGTCTGGCTTTCCGTTACAAGTCCTCGCTTTGCTTTTGCCGCCCCGGCTTGCCCGCGCTGTGGGCTTTTCACTGCAATCCTTAACGCGAATTGCAGGTATACAAAAACACCCGGATGTTTATTTTCATCCGGGTGTTGCATATTTATTACTTAGCATGGCGTTTACCTATCAGCGGGCCACAAGGCTGGAGCCTTGCGGCAGCGACAGAGGAACCAGAACTTTGATACAATAAATTCTACCTTCTCAATTCATGGTAAACCGACAGTAAATTATTAAAAGTAGTCACTTCGAGTAACTGAGGATCAACCTGACATAATTCACTTACTTTTTCCTCCACAATTTTAAACTCATCGTCATCAATAATTTTTCCTCGTTTTAATATTTCTTCAATTCGGCTTGAAATATTTTGTGAATAGGTACTTAAATCTTTCCCGAACTTATTACGAAGTATCTTATTCAATTCCTCTAATATTTGTCTTGGTGCATCTTTGGCCATTTCATTAACATCTATATACGCTTGCCTTATTCCCTTTAAATATATTCCAGGGCTAGTTTGTTCCAGGTACTTTGTTTTTGTTTCATCGCTAAAGGCTTGCTTTCTAAGCTTGATAAGATGAGGATTAACTGAATTATTAGAATATA
The DNA here is from genome assembly GCF_056404995.1 of Mucilaginibacter sp. P2_A5. NCBI lineage: Bacteria > Pseudomonadati > Bacteroidota > Sphingobacteriia > Sphingobacteriales > Sphingobacteriaceae > Mucilaginibacter > Mucilaginibacter sp. P2_A5. Next base: position 251,531 of record NZ_JBFUCY010000003.1, on the reverse strand, counting down.
TAAAATCGATAATGGTTAAACACCATTTGGTTATAAATATGGATTCCGCTTCTTGCTTTTCGTTTAATTTTTTTTTCATAAACCTATTTATTTAGAAAGCCCCTGTATCTGGTACTAACCGCACCAGATTACAAGAAAAGCCCTGATAAACGTTCAAATCCGGACTTTTTAATTCATTACATAGCTTTTTTTACCTGTCAGCTGGCTACCCGCGATACGCGTCGCACCAAAGGAGAATACTAAGGACAACAAGGGGCTTTCCTGAATAGTAAGGTATCATATTTAAGAATTCGCTTGTCTTTACCAAATGTAAAGAAGTAGTCCACCCCTTCTGGTACAGCGGAACTAAGTACAAATATTCCTTTGGCCACAATTAATTTCCCGTCTAAACATGCCCTAAAAGTGGGGTCGTAAAGTTTATAAATCCTCTTCAATTTAGCTTTATTCAGAAATACGAACTGAAAGCCGATTGGGTTTATTTTGACCGCATACTCTTTCTCTTTTAAAACAACAGTATCTGATTTGCTATAGAACATTAATTGCTTGTTTTCACAAACTTCGTTATTGTTGGGTACCACGCTTTTAAGGCTTGGGTTGGTAACAGCCGCTATCAGAACTAACAATGCCTTTAATAGTACCATATATAGGAATTTTTGATTGTAAATCTGTTAATTTCATTTTGGTTGGTTTTGCATTCCAGCCATTCTTGGTGTAAACATATTCGGTACCGTCTTTGCTTGTACCATACGACGCTCTAAAAGGTTATCTAACATTTTTAGACTTAAAAATAAAAGTTACTTTTGATGTATCGCAAACAATAGAATTGTAATCAAAGGCAATCTTCCAGCCTGATTGAGATATGCAATAATGTGCCCACCCAGGTTGAATATGAGGCGTTTTACCGGCAAGTTTCTGCTTAATGTCGCCATATAACATTCCAACCCTGATACTGTCATCTGTTAAAAACTTCCTGTCATTTGTGAATATAGCTTCTACTTTATGTTCGGTATCAAATGTGATATTAAATTTACAGTGGTTGTATAAAACTTCATATCCCTTTTTGATACTTCCAGAACTATCCATAATGTATTGGTTATAGTCAATTATTTTTATGTCTTTATTTAGCTTTTGTCCAACCTCTAATTGGTTTTGTGTTTGACATAAGACGCACAAAATCACGCTTAATATAATTTTCATCGTTTATTATCCTGACTCTTTATTAAGTTCTTTCCTTAATTCGTCCCTGGCTTTTTTTCTTTCTCTTTTCGTTTCCCCTGCTGCCTTTAGTCTTCCATTGTTCGATTTCCGAATGGGTATGCTTGTAGTTTATAACTACGGTGATTAAGGTTACCGGAGCAATTTATTAACCAGGCAATGCGGCATTTTTTGTTACCATGCGGGCCCTGTTGCAGCTACGCGTCTATGGTAACAAGCTACCTTTATTTAACCTTCACAAATTCAACATCCTGCCAATGAACCTTATTCTCGGTAATAAACACTAATTGATTATCCACATCTGCACGTTCAACGTAACAATCATTGAAGTCAGTTAGCTTCTGGTCGGTGTTATCACCGCACCAGCCAAAGTTTGTATTTTACATATGCTTTAGTTGCAAATCTATATAATACCGGGCTTCCGTAAGGCCAACTGGAAGTGGTGCGGTGATAACACCGACCACAGGCTGAAGGCCAACTGGAAGTGGTGCGGTGATAACACCGACCACAGGCTGAATGAAGGGTTAATAAAAGATAGTTTTGTCAACTATGGTTACTATAAAATCATTCATGTTAGCCCAGTTAACTTCAATACAATAGTATTGTTTATTGTCTTTATTCGATAAATCAGCAGGAAATAAAAATACCCAATAAAACTGTTCTTTTTGGTTATCGTACTGGAAATTAACCTCGTAACCTTTTTGATAAAAATTCAAGTCCGCCGCCTTGCTTAACGCAAAATCCTTGATTAGGTTCCTGTCTAAAAATATGGATTTGGATTTATAACCCCTTCCCGGCCAGTTTATTTTAAGTAACTGGCCATATTGATCAAGCCGTATTTCAAGGCAATAGTTTGTTATCCCTATTGTAGTATCCTGTAAGGCAAATTTGAGGTCATATTTCGGGACCACCCATTTATAGTCGGATGGCTGTCCATCGTCTTTGGAAAAATACTTTTTTACATTTACAATCTGTCCATGCGAAAACTTAACTCCGGCAGCAAATTCTCCTAAGGTGTGTTTTAACAGGCTATCAATATCTACCCTTATAAAATGAGGTAGCTTATTTAATGAAGATATTTCTCTATCGCAATCTTCATACCCCGTAGTGCCCCCATAGTCTGTTTTTATAACCATTTTATCCTGGGCTATTGCAGTTACCCTACTGGCAAAAACTATCAAAAGGGTTAATAAGGTTAGCTTCATTGGTACAATATAGCTATCTGCAGTTTGATTTTTGCTAAACTGTTTTGTTAATAAAAGTTAAATATTTTAGTCGGCATCAGGTAAATCCAAAGCCGTTGCTGGAGTTTGTTTCTATAAGTGTTCGGAAGATTTTTAGTTCCCTCCCGATGGTGAGGGGAGTACCATACGGCTGTAAAATGCACCTGTGAACGCTTGATCTAACCCCTGGCTCCTCCGTCCCAAGGAAGGAATCGCACGTTCTCCACTTTTTTATTTCTTCCGAACACCTATGGACACGGCGCCAACAAAGTGCGGCGGGGAACACAAAAAACGGAGAGTCTGAAACAAAGCAACAATAAATGCAGATTTAATACTTTTTAAACAAACCGTTTAGGATTTCGGCTGGTATGAAATACCGAATTCACAACAACCAATTGCTTTTTAATTTTGAAAACAATTACAAATGGAAAATCGTGTACTTTGGCGAACCTGAATTTTTTTGAGAATCTTTCCTGGCAATGTAAAGGGTTAGTTTCAATCGATCTGAATGTACTAATCACTTTCAGCAAAAACCTGTCGCCTAGGCCGGCTTGTTGTTCTTCATACCATTCGGCAGATTTTTGCATGTCTTCCCTCGCTTTGCGAAGAACTTGCAGGTGGTACACTATTTTTCCTTGATGTTGAAGTGAGCGATGATCTCGTCGATTGAATAGGTTTCGGTTTCTCCGGATTCGTACTCCCTGTCGCGTGCCAATATCTCCTTTTGCTGGGTTTCAGATAAAATAAAAGTTTCATCTTCCCGGCTATAGTCGTACTTCATATTATCCAGAAATGCCAGTAAAGCCTGTTCTTCCTGTGGGTTATGGGGGTTAACTACGATGGTCATATTACAAATATAAGAAATTGTACTTGAGTTGAAAAAGTCGTTAATTAATATATTACATCGCCGGGATTTGTAATCTCCGCCACTCGCTGCCGCCTGGCTTACCCGCCCATATGCTAACTTTAAAGTGCTGTGCAAAAGAAGTTTTGTATAGCGCGATATTCAGCAGTAATATTACCAGGAAGCTCTTTTTCATTTTTATACCAATTAAGCCATGCCATCTTTTGCTTGTTAAACGCTTCCAAATCCTACCCGCCTGATTTAACCCCTACCTCCTCCTTCCCCAAGGAAGGAATCGCGCATTCCCTGCGCTTTTTTTTATTTCTTCCGAACACCTATGGAGACAACTCCAACGAAGTCCAAGAAAAATGATGCACCAACAATCCCGGCTTTGTAAAAACTACTTTATTTTAATTGTTGATTGTTTGTAGAAGCGCGGGTCCCAGGCTATTACAGCCTCGCCGGTTTTTGGCGCTTTCTGCTTCCTGTTTGTGAAATAGTTTTCTACAAAACGCTTGCCTTCCACACTTGCAGTATCATAGGCCGACATCAGGAATTTAAAACTGAAATCTTTAAAGCTGAAGGCATGCCAGTCACGATGTAAAGAATCTGTGTAGTAAGTATTCACTTTGTTTACAACCTTACTCATGCTATCATATTGTATAACCTGGTAAGCGGGATTGTTTCCATTTCTTGAACATAGTCCCGGAGCAATATCGATGTAGGAAATTAACCTTCCTTTATTTGTTATTAGCCTGTAGTCGTTCATATGGGTATGTCCGGCCAATTGAAACCTGATAACCGGGGCATATTTCTTTATGGTGTCCAGATACATGTTTTCGACGTTATTGTGCCATGACGGTGTATTGCCGTACCTGTCCATTCCAGGCGGAACATGATAAACCATCCAAACCTTTTTGTGCGTCCGTTTAGCATCCTGTAACGCCGCGCCCAGCCATGATAATTCTTTTTTTGCCTTTAAATCCGGGTCGGATGCCGAACTTAAAAAAATCACCGTGTTAAGCATAATGAACGTCCAATCGCCTTTGCTGTATTTGTAATAGCCACCATCCATAAAATCCCTGTATATCGCATGGTTATGGTCTATCGGGCGTAGCATAGCTTTATAAAACAAGGCATTGGTCGCCCTGTCAGAACTATCATGATTAATGCAATCATTATTGCCCAGGGCAGGTAAAATAACCGCATTTTTATCTAATTTCTTCAAATGGTCAAGCACATACTTAAATGTTTGTTTCATGATGGTAGTATCATGTTTTTTTGTTTGCCCTTTCTCGTGCCACAGCATATCGCTGGGCAAAATGATGAAGGGAAATTTTTGGGAGCCAACACTGTTAATTGCCGAAAGAAAAAGCGTACTGTCGGCGTCTAAATGATAGGAGTTATCATTGCCTAAGCTTAAATTAACATGCACATCTGATAATACAAGTATGGAGTTGGTTTGAGCATAGCCCGGCAACGCCAGCGCGGTAAGCAACAATAGAAGCAGCTTTTTCATATTGAATTGAATTTTGTGATTGGATGCAGATTTAAGTGTTGGGTATAGCCAAGGTACTTAAAGGTTATGTATAATCAAAGGAAGAGGGCAATATTAGTTCATGGTTATACTTTAGCTGCCACCGCCGATGGTTAAAATAGCGCAGGTAACACTTTAATATCGCAGGCGCTGCCCGGCACTTTCTTCCCGAACAATGTTTTGTGACTTGAAAATTATGGCAATGCCTGCGGCCCGGGCTATTCGCTTATACGGCCCCAGGCATTAAGCGCGAGGCCGGTATTCGCTGCTATCCCTATTGCGAACCGCCGGTATACAAAAACACCCGGATGAAATTAAACATCCGGGTGTTGTATATTTATTACCGTGTAAGGCGTTTACCTGTCAGTGGGCGCACAAGCCAAGAGGCAGCGAAAAACGTTTGCGGGAGCCGGAGCCGGAGGTGCAATTGCTGTTTTCTATTTATTGACCTTTTTGGGATAGTTCAGTAACTTGATGCATAAGTAGATTGATTTGATTTTGTAGTTTTTGATTAATTGTTTCCTGTTCTTTTTCTTTCTTATCTTTCTCAATTAAGTATAAGGTCAGTTCTTCTATCTTCTTTATCATCAGCTTATTCATCTCGGCTACATTAAGTCCGTTCTTTACCATCTCCTGCTCCGATGGAATCTCAGGCAGATGTTGGTTCAGTTGGATATAGCGTTCTACTTCGCTAAGAGTTGGGAGTTTGTATTTCTCATTGAAAACATAGTCGCCCCAATCGTTCAAATCAACTTTTACCTCTTTACTATGAATAGTGCCATTAACATCTAACTTGTTTTTTGGAGTGCTTATTCCAATACCTACGTTTCCGTCATTTCTAATAAACAGGAGATCGTTACTTGTATTTGCATTATAGAAATCAATTCCTTCTGTTGAATTAGTCGTGTTGGTTTGAAAACGTAAAGATTTGGCATCTCCGTTTACGCTCACGTTTGGAATTAAACTATTAAAATGCAAACTACCCGACGAAAAACTAATCGGCCCCGATACATCTAAGGCATAAGCATTCGTTATTGCAACATTTGCTGATGCTCTTGGCGCTCCCCCGATATACAAGGTCGACGCGTTGGTATAAGTAGTCGGATTTGTGGCTGAAATCGCGGTAGAGCTTAACGAATTAATAACCGTGTTAGCAACTAAGCCTGAACTGCTATTGTCGATAACGCCATTTGCCAGGTGTACTTGAATGCCAAGCCCGCTTGTTCCCCAGGCGGGCTGGTTGATACCACCTCCAATGAGTAATCTGGCAGCAGAGGAAGCATAAGTATTAGCGCCGATATTTATCGAACCAAAATAGGATCGACCCAACGCCAGGAGCGAATACGGGTTTGCTATAGAAACATTTGTTCCTGCTTTTGGCGCACCGGAAATATAAACCGTGGCTGCATTTGTATAATTTACACTTGAGTTAGTGGCTGCCAGCGTCGGGATTCCAAAGGAATTTATCGCGTTGGTTGAGACAGTTGAAGTGGCAAGCGTAGTGGAATCGGTATAAATTCCACCTAACGCCTGCAAATTAATCCCACTCACTCCCCAGGCTGGTGCGGAACGGCCGCCGCCAACCGTGAGCAATCCTGTTGGTGTGGAATTCCCAATCCCAATCCCAACATTCCCCGAGTTTAGCACATAGTGACCGGTTCCTGGCACGTTGGTCCATTGACCAAATGAGCAGGAGATTATTGCAAAACATGCAACAAAAGTTAAATAGATTTTTTTCATGATACGGTTGGTTTAATGTATTATTAGCTGTTTATGATATAATGTTCATCAATCATTGCTTATGTACACAAGTATAACTAATGAGCAAGAAAGATTCGTTGTTGATCAAGGCTAAAGATTGATTTTTCAGCCTGTGGCCGGTGTTATCAGGCTGACCGAGAATTCTCCGCCGCCGAGCCTCGGGGCCTGTGCGCCCATATGCTAAGTATACGCCATGCCTTTAGGACAATCAACAATGTTTGTTGTTAACCTTAATACTTTCGCATTATTCTTTTGCCCCGTTTAAAAATACAAAAACTCCCGGACGAATTAAACATCCGGGAGTTGCATATTCATTGCTTAGCATTTACCTGTCAGCGGCCACAAGCCTGGAGGCTTGCGGCAGCGAAAAACGCTTGCGGCAGCCGGGGGGTTGAATAAAAAAAATTGTGCTCGACATTTAGCCTGTGGTCGGTGTTATCACCGCACCACTTCCAGTTGGCTTTTCGTATTCCTTAAATCCGCTCAAATATGTTCCATATAGTGCGTAAGCAAGTCGTTGTCTTGATTTAGTAAATAGTATGATGCAGAAGAATACAGGTAATCTTCTGGATACTGGCATAAACCGGCTTTAACAGGATTGTAATGAATGTAATCCAATTTCTGTTCAAGCACTTTACGGTTGTACATTGTAGCCTTGAAGGGCCGTCTTTCCCAAAACTGATACGCTCTATCGGCCTGAGTACTTTTATAGCTATCCAGATTAGCCGAATTATTAATTATACTAAATTTGAGTTGCTGCGCTGTAAACTTGCTAAAGTGTTGTTGCACATTTTTATCCAGCCATTCCGGTTGTTTGCACCAAAGTATATGGATGTGGTTATCCATAATTACATATCCATACAACCAGATCCTTTTATCATCAACCAAAAACCTTAAACTATCCATGATAATTTGTTTATGACTTTCTGTTTGCAATAAAGGCTGCCAGTTTAAACAAGTGGCTGTAAAAAATTCTATCCCATTCTGCATCTCCTAAAATAAACAAAAAAAATATTGCTTTTGGTAATGACTTAAGGTTTGGGACAAAACGAACTTACCGGAGGTGGTGCGGTGATAACACCGACCACAGGCTGAATACTTTCGCATTACTCCTTTGCACCGTTTAAAAATACAAAAACTCCCGGATGAAACGTACATCCGGGAGTTTTTGTATTCATTGCTTAGCATAGCGTTTACCTATCAGCGGGTCACAAGCCTGGAGGCTTGCGGCAGCGAAAAACGCTTGCGGCAGCCGGGGGATTGAATAAAAAAAATTGTGCTCGACATTTTAATATTAAAAAATTATATTGTGAAATATTAACTTGTTAATTACCTTACTATTGGCATTTAAATGGGATATTGCAGTTTAAATATCAACAACTTAACCGTATCAATTTACAATGAAAAATTATTCCCCAAGAATTTACTGTTTTTGTTTAGTGTGCTTTTTGCTATTTGTGGCTTTCGGCCAAACTGCACATTCACAAATCTTCAAGAAGTTCATAGATCAGGCAAAAAAAGCTGTTAAAGTAGACATTCACACAAATCTCGACATTAATAACAATAAAGACAGCGTTAACACCAACACAAATAATTCAGCAACAAAGTCGACTAACAACTCGGCCAATAAAATGAATTTTCCGACAAGTGATGCGGAAGTCTGCGTTAGCGGCGACTGCCAAAATGGTCACGGTAAAAAGGAATCGTCTAAATACAAATACGAAGGGGATTTTAAGGATGGGAAGTTTGATGGATACGGAACTGTTATTTTCTCAGTTGGCGATTTCTATCGGGGTATGTTTTCTCAAAATGGGTTTAAAGGGCATGGCACCTACTATTGGGGATCACAAAACAGGTCATTTACGATCAGATCTTATGAGGGGAATTTTGCTAATGGAGATGTGAGTGGACTGGTGAAATTCTTAACATGGGACAATGAAACATTTATTGTCAATACAGAAACTCACAAGATGCACGGTTTGGGAAAGCGTACTAAAGATGGGTTAACACGGTTGTGCTATTGCGACACAAAATACGATGACGGCAGTTACCAGGGTTTTCCACTGGAAGTAATGACGCATCACCTGGATACGAATTTTGCTAAATATAAAAAGGTAGACGAATTGGCACCTACCACAATAACATTTTTATATCTCGGCGTTGACAGAGTCACTTATAATAGATATGTGGGTATCCAATCAGAATATGATGGCAAAGAAACTCACGATGAACTAAATCTCAAAGACAAAGATGTGCCAGGCTTTATAAATAATACCGCACACAATATTTATATTAAAGGCTACAGAAAAATACATCCTTTTGACAGGGATGTGATAGAGTACGTAGACGATTCATTTGTCGTCAAGCCAGGGGAAAAAGTAATGAAAAATTACAGGTATTTGCCTAACCAAAAGTTCGTTGATATCACAGGTTCTTACTATAGGCAAGAATACTTTTATTTGGGGCAATATGTCGAAAAGGAACTGTAACAAATTGTCCCTACCCGCCCACATGCTAAATGCACGCCATTTAGCTTCTGGTCGGTGTTTATCACCGCACCAGCCAAAGTTTGTATTTTACATATGCTTTAGTTGCAAATCTATATAATACCGGGTTTCCGTAAGGCCAACTGGAAGTGGTGCGGTGATAACACCGACCACCGGCTGAATAATTTGTTTATGACTTTCTGTTTGTAATAAAGGCTGCCAGTTTAAACAAGTGGCCGTAAAAAACTCTATCCCATTCTGCATCTCCTAAAATAAGCAAAAAAAATATTGCTTTGATAATGACTTAAAGCTTGGGACAAAACGAACTTACCGGAGGTGGTGCGGTGATAACACCGACCACAGGCTGAAAGGTATTTAAACGCGGTATTTTACCGGTATTGAAGCTGATTTTTGAGGCCATGGCGACAAGGTTTTTGAGGTGACTTATTGCTCATAAATATAAAAATATGCGATGATGTATTTACCTGCCGAAGGTATTTTTATTTGTTAATTATCTTCGGCAGCGGCGGAGGAAAACTACTGCAAAATAACGATTTAGCATAAGGCCGTAGTTTTCGTGATGGGAAAAACCTTCATGGATTTTGTGAGATTATGAGGGGGGAAATGACAACGATTTAATCCCCAATGTCATGCCGTCCATTAGCTAACGGATCAGCACCCCACATGCTAAGTGTACTTCATGCGGGTCACCTGTCCTGTGGGATCCCGATCCGTTAGCTAACAGACGGGATGACTTCCGTTTTTTGAGTTGTCAAGGGTAGCTACGAGGATGCGTAGGCCTGTCACCTTGAGCCTGTCGAACGGTCGCGCGGAGAGGCCTTTGCCCACTATGCTTCGACAGGCTCAGCATGACAGCCCTTTTATGAGGTCATCCCCCTTCAGAATCCACGGATTTTATCACTCAGGATTGACAAAAACCTCAATCGTATTTTTGTGTGGATTTTTGTAATTTTTTTGAAAAAAAATGAACTTTTTTTACCGGAAATCTGAATTTAACCGGCTTATTTTTTGCTGTTTATTGAGCGATATGTTTGACGATATAAATGGAACCTGTATAACCTTTTTATAAATTTAGGACAAGACAGTATTTCGCCCTTAAAATATCAACTCGTTGATACACAAATAGAAAGGTGTTCCATGCTGGTATTTTACAAAAATGCAACATGTTGATTGTCAGTGCATATGCGTTCCAAAGCGTTCCATGCGATCCACGCGTTCCGGTGGAACACCGTGTGCATGCCGGCCACCACTAAAACCCCTTCTTCCGGGTGATACCGGGCTTGCGGTTTTTGCGGGTTTCATCAACTTCGCCAACGCCTTCGGCGCCGTAGCTGCGGGCCATTTTGGCAATGCGTTCTTCCATGGTTTCGGTGGTGAGCCGTTCGCGGCCCAGGCTATCAACCATAATGGGGAAGGCAAACGGGGTAGGGCGCTCAATGGTTTTCAGGATGATGGTTTGGGTGGCTATCCGCTGCAAAGCCGCCCGCAGCCTGAATTCCTCCAGTTGGAAGGCCAACGCCTCGTTATAAGCCTGGCGCACCAACAGGTTGTCTGGCTCATACTCGCTAAATACCTCGAACAGCAGGGAGGTTGAGGCCTGTAAATGCTTGTTCTTCACCTGTTGGCCAGGGTAGCCGGTAAATACCAGCCCGCCGATATGGGCTATATCCCTGAACCGCCTTCGGGCCATCTCATTGGCGTTCAGGCTATGCTGAATATCATCAATGAGGTTATCTATCGAAAAAAAGCTGGCATCTTCCAGTACATCCTCAATGGGTACATCCTCGTCGGTAAGTAGCTCAAACCCATAATCGTTCATGGCGATGCTGAAACTGGCATTCCTGGTCTTACTGATCCTGAAGGCCAGCAATGATGCCATCCCCTCATGTACCAGTCGCCCCTCAAAAGGATAAAACAGCAGGTGGTGCCCCTCGCGCGATTTGAACGACTCGATCAAAAACTCGTGGCTTTGTGGCAGATGCGATAACTCCTGCTGCAATTTGAATAAAGGTTTGAGGGCAAGCACCTCCACATCTTTTTCGATGCCATGCGCCACCTCGTCCAGCTTATCCCTGAACACGGCAGCCAATTGCGACGACAGGGGCATCCGGCCACCATTCCAGCTGGGTATTAAACCCTTGGTGGAGTTTGATTTTTTGACATAGGCTGTCATCTCCTTTACCCGGATAAATTCCAGGCTCCGGCCTGCAAACCAGAAGGTATTGCCCGGCTTAAGCTTTGATACAAAGGATTCTTCGATAGTGCCCAGGCTGCCACCGCTGAGCCATTTTATCCGGATGCTCAGTTCGCTGGTGATGGTGCCTATGCTTAGCCGGTGTCGCATGGCTACCCGTCGGCTGTTTACTTTGTACAGGCCGTTCTCTATTTCTACCTTTAAAAACTCGTCGTATTGCGCCAGCGTTTTGCCGCCGGTGGTTATAAACTCCAATAACTGGCCAAATTCGTTGCGGGTAAGATCGGCAAAGGCGTAGGTCCCCTTTACCTCATTAAACAGTTCATCGGCCCTGAAACCGTCGGATACAGCCAGCGTAACCATGTATTGGATAAGCACGTCCATGGTAAGTAGCATGGGGTCGCGGCTTTCAAATATGCCGCGTTTGATGGCGGCTTTCAACGCGGCGCCTTCCAGTAACTCCAATGAGTGGGTGGGCACAAAATACGCCTTTGATACGGCGCCGGGGTGGTGCCCGCTCCGCCCGGCGCGCTGCATAAAACGGGCAACGCCTTTGGGACTACCAACCTGCACCACGCAATCTACCGGCCGAAAATCGACCCCAAGATCAAGGCTGGACGTGCATACTACCAATTTCAATGCCTCGGCATGCAGGGCCTGCTCCACCCAGTTGCGCAGCTCATTATCCAACGAGCCATGGTGCATAGCCATAATACCGGCATACTCCGGGTAATTATCTAAAATGGCATGGTACCAGATCTCGGATTGCGACCGCGTATTGGTGAATATGAGCGTGGTTTTGCTCCTGGCCACAATTTCCATTACTTGCGGCAGCAGCTTTAAACCAATATGGCCGGCCCATGAATAATTCTCGATGTTATCGGGGATGATAGACTGGATATCCAGCTTCTTCTCCATGTTGGCCCGCACCATCCTGATCTGATCCAGTGGAAAATTATTGCCCAGCAAAACCTCGGCCGCCTGCTCCAGGTTACCTATGGTGGCGCTGATGCCCCAGATTTTGAGTTGGCAGTGAGCAGTTTGCAGTGGGCGGTGGGCAGTTTGCAGATCAATCTTATCTGAATTGTCAGATAGCCCATTTTCATTTAATCGAACATTGCCAACTGCTAACTGCCGACTGCCAACTGCCTTAAGGCGGGACAGCCCTAGCTCCACCTGTACGCCGCGTTTGGTGCCCAGGAGTTCGTGCCATTCATCAATAACCACCACCTGTAGTTGGCTAAACAATTTGGGGTATTCTTTTTGGGCCAGCATCAGGTGCAGGCTTTCGGGGGTGGTAAGCAACACTTCGGGCAATTTACGCTTGAGCGCGGCTTTCTCGGCTGCCGATGTATCGCCGGTTCGGGTGGCAATTTGCCAGGGCAGGCCCATTTCGTCGCAGGCTTCCTGCATGGCTTTGCGGATATCGTTGGTGAGCGCACGCAATGGGGTTATCCATAGCATGAGCAAGCCATTATTTTTTTGCGTGGTGTAAGTATCGGGGTGTTTGTTAATAAAATCGACCAGGAAGGGCAAAAACAGGGCAAACGTTTTACCGCTGCCGGTGGGCGCGTTGAGCAAGCCGGAATAGCCCCCAAGGTAAGCCGCCTCCATTTCCTGCTGAAAGGGGAATTGCTGCCATTTTTTTTGCTTGTACCACTGCTGTATAACCTGCCTGCCTTTTGTAATCATCCTTTGCTTAACAATTATATATGCGTTTGGTTATTTGGGGCGCCAATTACATACCAGCAAATTAAGCGATAAATCCGGTTAGCTACTTAAAGAATGGCGTTATAATATTATCATCCATTGGCCTGTAATCAATCAATTCAAAAATAAATAGCTGCCAATGACTTCAAAAAAGGTGTGTCAGTACTTATATCAACTTTCATTAGGCTGAAGGGCAAAAAAAACGCCCTACCAGTTTATACGGCAGAGCGTTGCTAAATATCAGCAGGGAAAATTATTTCTTCTCGGGCAGTAAAATCAGTTTAATAAAGTTTTTACCGCTCAGGTATTTGTTGGCTGCATCTTTGGTGCTTTGTACAGTTACCTGTTCAAGGTTACCTACATGCTGCAAAATCTGGTCTGGGTTTTCGCCGTTTTGTGCTGACGATGCCAGGTATCCGGCCCAAAAAATGTTTTCTTTCATTTGCTCGCGGGTGGTGCGGGCTTCCTCGGCGACAAATTTCTGGATGTCGGTAGGTTGGGCGCCATTTTGTTTAAGCTTAGCTATTTCATCCAATGTAGATGCAATCATCTTGTCTACATTCTCTGGTGCGCATCCAAAATAAACGGTGATGCTGTACCGGCCGCTTGGGATTTTATGGTAACCGGCCCTTACGCCAGGCGCATAAACACCGCTTTCCTGCTCACGCAGGCGCTCAATTAGCTTAATGTTCAGTACTTCCTCCAGGGCGTCCATCTGGATATTGTTGGCGTCGTTGTACTCATAATCGCCACTGAATACCAATTGAACGTTGCTTTTCTCGGCCTGGCCTTTGTTAACTATTTTGCTGATCTCACCGGCCGGTGGTTGAATGTTCAGGTTTTTGTAGGTTTCTTTGCTATTGGTTGATGGCAAACCACCTAAATAATGCTCCAGGTATGGTTTTACCGTTTCTACGTCAAAATTACCCACTAAGGTGAAGGTAAAATTGCTTGCATCGGCAAACCTGGCTTTATAAAAGCTGTAGGCTTTATCCAATGAAGCTTTGCTCAGCCTTTCAGGCGTGGTAACCATCCCCCGGAAATTGTGGTTGCTTAACGTAGCTGATACCGTATCCTGGAATACACTCGGCGGATCGAGCCCCCTGTTGATCAATACAGATTTTGTTTGGGCAATTGTTGATTGCCAGATGTCGTTATCTTTACGTGGCTGGGTAAAGTACAGGTATATTAATTGTAAAGCCGTCTCAAAATCTGCCGGTGAGGAATTACCCGAGATGCCCTGGGCAAACTCGCTGATGTAAGGCGTAATGCTCACATTTTTGCCCGCCATTTTTTTATCGAGCATGCCCTGGTTAAATTGGGCAATACCACTGTTACTGATGATTGAAGAAGCCAAATTAGCAGACGTAAAATCATCGTCACTTGCCAGCGACGAACCACCAAAGGCATAACCGTTGATGAGGATCTGGTTGTTTTTAAAATCGGTTGGTTTTAATATCACCTTAAGGCCATTGCCCAGGGTTAAAGTGGTAGTACCAATTAACGAATCGGCAACCGTATTGACAACCTTGGTGCCCTCCGGTAATTTACTCAATAATGGCTCCGACGATACATTATCTATGTAAGCGGTAACACCTTGTCCGGCCGCGCTTATCCATTGCAATAATGTAGCTTCGGTTGGTAAGGTGGCTTTGTCTTTTTCGGGGGCTTCAACAATAACAGCCCTGTTTTGGTCGCCAATAAATTTACCGGCCAAGGCGTTCATCTGATCTACAGTGATCTTGTTGATGTTGTTTACATAAAAATTGTACTCATACTCAATACCGGGGATTGCTTCGCCTTCCAAAAAGTGTTGCTGATACTCACGTACAAAGTTTGCTGATCGTGTTTTGTCGCGCTCTTTAAAGGCATTCCCCATTTGAACAAGAGCATCCTGTTTAGCACGTTCCAGTTCGGTAAGGGTAAAACCAAATTTACGGGCTCGTTCTGTTTCGGCAACAACGGCTTTAATTGCACTTTCTAACTCCGCAGGCGTTTTTGCAACGGCAATTGAAGTAAAGGCATCCTGTTCGCCCAAAAAGCCCCCATAGCTTGAACGGCCAAATAAAAACGGCGGATTCGGCTTTTGCATCAATTCGCCTAAACGGGCATTCAGCATCTGGTTAAACAGGCGCACCCTAACGGTCTGCATATAATCAACCGTATTTTTAACGGTAGTACCCGGGTGTTTTACAATAATTTCGGCCAGCGTATAAGGGAACTCCTTATCTGTAGCTATTTTAACAGCAGTCCCCGGGGTAGCAGGCACGGTATACTTGGTGCGTGGTTTTTCGGCAGCCGGGTTTTGCAGGCCCGCGAAGTTTTGTTTTATCAGTTCTTCAACATGTTTCGGATCAAAGTCTCCTACAGCAATTACAGCCTGTAAATCCGGGCGGTACCAATCATGGTAAAAGCTTTTTATTGTTTCGGGCTTGAAGTTTTTAAGGATATCTTCTTTACCTATGGGCAAGCGCAATGCATACCGTGAATTATTGAGTAATACAGGTAATATCTGTTGTTGCAAACGTTCCTGGGCGTTTTTGCCACGTAAACGCTGCTCTTCTAAAACAACACCACGTTCTTTATCAATTTCGGCAGGGTCGAAGCTTACATAGCCGGCCCAGTTGGCCAATATTTTGAAGCCATTGTTAAAAATAGCCGCGGTATCGGTAGGGATAGGCAACTGGTAAACAGTTTCATTGAAAGAAGTATAGGCATTTAAATCCGCGCCAAATTTTACTCCTGCTTTTTGCAGATAATCAACCATTTGGTTTTTAGGAAAATCGCGGGTGCCGTTAAAGGCCATGTGCTCGGTAAAGTGGGCAAGACCCTGCTGATCGTCAGTTTCTAAAACAGATCCTGCCTTGTTTACCAGGTAAAGTTCTGCCTTGTTTTTAGGTTCAACATTTTGCCTGATGTAATAGGTTAGGCCATTGGGTAGTTTACCAATGATCACCTTACTATCTATGGGCAATACATCTGCTTTTGCAAGCAATTGCGATGCTACCGGTTTACTTTTAGGCGATGGTGCCGGCTTTTTTTTAACTTGTGCAAAAGCACTTCCTGAGGCTATAAGGAAAACTAAAGCCGCTACAGAAAGCTGTTTGTTTAAATTCATATTATTAAGGGAATATATTATGCTAAGATGCTAAACGAAAGTATTAGTTACAAATTGTGGGGACCTATTTATTGTTTGGCGGGCGTTTCTTTTTTCGCAAAAGCATCCTGCATCATTTGCTCCAACTCAGGCCGGTGATCTGCTATTGTTTTTTGTCCTAAGGCCATGCCCTTTTGCATTAAAACAGGAGTTTTTGCACCTACCTTTTTGCCAAGCGGCGAATTGTAAAAAGCCGTTAATTGATTGAGCTCGTCTTCGGTATATTCGGAAGCGTACATTTTTGCAAATTCAACCTTCAATGCGTCCCATGAATAATATTTGACCATGAAGCGCTTCATTACATTTATAAATTCACCTCGTTGTGCTTCGGGAATTTGTGCGCTTGATGCGCTTATCATATTGTCAACAATTCCTCCAAATTGATTATTTATGCCGGTAGCTATTAAAAGTTGTTCGGCCGCTTTTAATTGCGATGCGCTAAAAGTAGCGGAGGTAGTTTGTGCGTTTGAATTTGCTGTGCTTATTAGTAAAATACCAATTAACGCGATAAGGGTTAGTTTAAGGTTCATTTATTATATTTTGATAAAAATTTTTCTAAGATACAATATCCACATCACCAGCCATAATATAATAACTGTAAATATGGCGCTTGCCAACGAGGCGTTCACCGGGGAGAAATATGGCGCAAAAAATGTTTGATAAATTGATGAACCGCCAATTTTAATCATCCCCATATAATGGGGAATAAAGCCCGATAGCACGTACGCTGCGATAGCATTTGTACCAAATACCACAAAAGGATAAGTAAACCGTTTACGCCCCTGCACATCAACAAGCCAGTAGCTTAGTGCAAGCGCAATGGTAGCCAGGCCGCCGGTATAAAGCACAAAGGAGCTTGTCCACAAGGCTTTATTGATCGGGAAAAACAAATCCCAAACCAGCCCTGCAACAACAGCTATAACGCCGTAGGTAAACATCCAGCTAACTTTAACATTGTCGTCTATATCTTTTCGCTTTAGCCAGGTGCCAACCCTGATACCAAACAGCCCGGTTGCCACAGCCGGTAAGGTACCCAATAAGCCTTCCGGGTCCCAGGTGCGCGATTCGCTCCAGAGGTGATTGGTGGTAAAAACCAGCCTGTCTATCCAGGCCCCCATGTTGGTCGCTGGCTCCAGGTTGGCATGGCCTACACCCGGAACGGGGATAAATGTCATGATAATGAAATAACCAATCAACGCGCCGGCAAAAATCCAATCGCGTGTTTTTTGTGACGTTTTTAAATAGATGATGGTACAAATAAAATAAACCAGGGCTATACGGGGCAATACGCCGGGAAACCTCAAATGCGAAAACCCACGATCCCAATGAAATATCAATTGCGTTATCCAGGGGATGGCAATTAAGATAGCGGTGCGTTGTAGGGCTTTAAGAATTAGTTTAGAATGAGAAACAGTTGCTTTCCTGCTTTCCATAGCATAGGTAACCGATACCCCAACCATAAACAAAAAGAATGGAAACACCAGGTCTGTAGGCGTACAGCCATTCCATTTGGAATGCTCCAATGGTGCGTAAATGTGGCCCCAATCGCCGGGATCGTTCACCAATATCATTGCTGCGATGGTAACCCCACGCATTACATCGAGGGAGAGGAGCCTTGTTTTTTTTTCCTGCGAGATCATTAGGTTATACGTTGGACGTTTTAAGTTATACGTTTTTGTTTCTTACTTTTTCGAGTAAGTTAATATTCATTGCTCTAATTTTGTTGATTTTTTCCTGTAATATATCGAAATCGACTTCGGAAAGATAGTTTAGATCTTTTGCCAATATTGTCAGGTAATCAGTTTCATTAGTTGAACCGAGTGAAATTTGAAGGAAATTTGCAAAATCTTTTGAAGTGTATCTTCCGCAACCTTCTGCTATATTGCAAGAGATTGATGTTGCCGCTCGCCTTAATTGAGATGTAACACCAAATAGTTCTTCCTTCGGGAATTTTTTGGATACCTCATAAACTTTAACGGTAAGCTGATGGGCCTCTTTCCATAGAATTAAATCCTTAAATTTCTGCATAAATAGGATCGAAATAAATAGGCGATAGGATTACCTTGTTGCTATCTGACGTATAACGTACCACGTAAAACATACAACCTCTCAAAACTTATAACGCTTAAATCCTTCCATTGCCTCATACTCAGCCAATCCTAATCTGTCATACTTCTTAGCAGTATCTCGTGTCCTGTCTTCTGCACGAACCCAGAATTCCCTTGCATCGTCGCCAGGAAATACCGGCCTGTCTTTTTGGGATTGATGTTTGAAAATAGCATTACGCTTGCGGATAACCTCCTGCGGAGAAAGCGGTACGGCCATTTCAATTTCATAGGTTTCAAACTCGTGCCATGCGCCGCGGTACATCCATAACCAGCAGTCTTTTACCCATTCTTCGGTTGCCTTTAAACGGTCGAGGGCGGCAAGAATAATGTTAAAGCAAACCAGGTGGGTGCCGTTAGGGTCGGCAAAATCGCCGGCTGCGAAGATCTGGTGTGGCTTTATTTTTTGTAACAGGTCGATGGTCAGCTGGATATCTTCCTCGCCAACGGTGTTCTTTTTGGTTTTGCCGGTTTCGTAAAACGGCAAGGCCATAAAATGGATATGATCATCCGGCAAGCCTGCATAACGAGCACCCGAAATCGCCTCTGTTTTACGGATAAAACCTTTTACATTCCGGATTTCGCGGGTATCAATCTGGTTGGGTTGTTTCTGCGGGAAGAAGGCACGCATTTCTTCGTATAACGAAGTCAGGTGGTCGCTGTCTTCGCCAATGCTGTTGGTAAAGTCGATGGCAAATTCCATGTACCGCAGTACATCATCATCCCAAACTGCAGTGTTGCCCGATGTCTGGTAAGCCACATGAACATCATGTCCCTGGTCAACCAGGCGGATAAAGGTACCGCCCATCGAAATCACATCATCATCAGGGTGGGGGGAGAAGATAACCGAGCGCTTTTTCGCCGGCAAAGCCCTTTCAGGCCGTTGTGAATCATCCGCATTTGGTTTACCACCCGGCCAGCCGGTAATGGTATGTTGTATCTGGTTAAAAATATCAATATTGATATTGTAAACCGGGCCTTGCTCTACGGCAAGTTGAGCCATACCGTGGTTGTTATAATCTTCTTCGGTAAGTTTTAATACTGGTTTGCCTATGGTGTCAGCCAGCCAGATCACGGCTTTCTTTTTCAGGATATTATCATCCCATGAACAATCTTTTACCAGCCATGGGGTATCAAAGCGGGTAAGTTCAGATGCGGCCGCTTCATCCAGCACAAATTCAACATGCTCTGATAATTGCAAATAAGTAGCAGGTACTTCGCCTGATATTTCACCTTCAACTGCTTTCTTAACAATGGGCGCTTTTTTGGCGCTCCAGGCCATCAGGATAATTTCGCGGGCTTTAAAAATGGTGCCAATACCCATGGTGATGGCTTTGGTAGGCACATTGGCCTTACCACCAAAATCGCGCGCGGCATCGCTGCGGGTCAAATCATCCAGGGTAACCAGCCGGGTGCCCGAGTTTGGCGCAGACCCCGGCTCGTTGAAACCGATGTGGCCGGTACGCCCGATACCTAATATTTGTAAATCCAGACCGCCTAATTCTTCAATCTGCTTTTCATAATCCAGGCAGAAGGCCACTACGGCGTCTTTATCCAAAGTGCCATCGGGTATGTGCACATTGGCCGGTTCGATATCTACATGGCTGAAAAGGTTCTCATACATGAAAGTAACATAGCTTTGGGCGGCATCGGGCTTCATGGGATAGTACTCGTCCAGGTTAAAGGTGATGACATCTTTGAATGATAAACCTTCTTCCTTGTGTAAGCGTACCAGCTCGGCATAAACACGGATGGGGGTAATACCTGTTGCCAGGCCAAGCACTGCCTGCTCGCCTTTTGCCTGCTTATCGCGGATAAGTTTGGCTATCCTGCCTGCTACGGCAATAGATGCCTCCTGCTGGTTGCCATAAACGCTTACCGGCAGCTTCTCGTACCGGGTCTCTTCCAATAAATTTAATCGGGCCATGGGATGGGGTGAATTTGGTTGAAAACAAATATATCAGATATTTATGGAGTGTATCCATTATTTTAACTTTTGTAAACGGCCAACAAATAGTAATTTAACCGGATGTTACCGTTAAACCAAAATTTGCAAAAGCTTTTTGATGTCGCACAGAAAACTACCAAAACCGGCATTGGCTTAATGTCGGGCACATCATTAGATGGGCTGGATATCGCTTTATGCAGGTTTACGGGCAATGGCTTACAAACCCAATTTGAATTACTACAATTCATCACGATACCATATCCCGAAAATTTTAAAGCAGAAGTGCAGCAGGTATTCGCCCAAAAAACAATCGACCTGGAGAAACTGACTTTACTAAATGCCTTCATCGGCAACTATCACGGACAACTGGTGCTTCAGGCGCTCTCTGAATGGAATATCGAACCAAGTACAGTTGATTTTATTGCCAGCCATGGCCAAACTATTTACCATGCACCCAAACGGTTACATAAACAGGCAGGCTATCCGAATGCCACCCTGCAAATTGGCGACGGCGATCACCTGGCAATAAAAACGGGAATATTGACCATAAGCGATTTCAGGCAAAAACATATTGCCGCAGGCGGGGAAGGCGCACCGTTGGCCCTATATGGCGATGTGCTATTGGGCAGTAAACCCGGCGAAGAACGGGTTTTGCTAAACATCGGCGGCATTGCTAACCTTACTTATTTACCCGCCGATAGTGATACAAACAAAGTTTTATGCACAGATATTGGCCCCGGTAATACATTGATTGATGCCGCCTGCCGCAAGTATTTTAGCAAAGCTTTTGATGAGGATTCTGCCATTGCCAACAGCGGCAAAATAAACCACGATTTGCTTACCGCCCTGCTCAACCACCCGTTTTTTGACGAGGCTGCGCCAAAAACTACCGGGCCGGAATTGTTTAACCTGGCATTTGTTGAAGAGGCGCAACAACGGTCACAAACAAAGGAGTTGGCGCACGAAGATTTGGTAAGTACATTAAGCGCATTTACAGCCGCATCCGTTATCAATTTTATCAAAACCAATATCGGGGCTGATAATCTAAAGATATTTGTAAGCGGCGGCGGGGCAAGAAACCCCTTTGTGATAGCCCGGTTGAGGCAGGTGTTTGCTAACATTAAAGATACCGGCAGTTTGGGGATCAACCCGGATGCTAAAGAGGCGATATTATTTGCACTGTTGGGCAATGAAGCTTTATGCGGCGAACCCATCGCCATAGGTAACAATCCAAAGGTGTTGATGGGAAAGTTTAGTTTTGCCCTATAAACACCGGTGTTTAATCAGATTCAAAATAGGTATGATAGATAATCAATTTGCTTTACAGTTTGCCGCCGATTGGATAAACTGCTGGAATAAACAGGATTTGGATACGCTGATGGCACATTATACCGATGATTTTAGCATCCAAACACCCTATGCCCTGAAAATATACCCCGATTGCGGCGGTATCATATCGGGCAAAAATAATGTAAGACTTTATTGGGAAACCGCCCTGAGCAAATTGCCCAACCTGTATTTTGAACTGATAGAAGTGCTTACCGGCGTAAACAGCATCAGCATATACTACCATAACACCGATAGCGGCAAAAATGCCGTCGAAAATTTATTTTTTAATGGTGATGGGATGGTTGATAAGGTTATTGTGATGTATAATTAGGAGTTAAAGATCTTTTTTTAAAAGGGACGGACCGGTTTCGCTGTTTTTGCACGATACTATGTATATTTAGCAATATCAAAACCTGGTCATGATTAAAAATAAAGGTTTGCTCATTTGGGCTGCCATATGCTTTTTGGGAATAAATACCTCTTATTTTTGGGAAGGATCACTGGGTTTCCTGATGTTTCCGATGCTTTTTGTGTTCATTATCTCGATGCCAATTACGGTTATACTTTGGTTTAGGCAACTTTATTTAGTCATAAAAGAAAAGTTTAGCGATAAGCGAAGAATTTACTCCATGCTCTGTGTAGCTATTTTGCTTGGATGCATAATTACACAACCTTACGGAATTATAGATTTTGAAAAAATGGAAAGCAAAGATGTATTACTGGCAGACAGGGAGGGGGTTGCAGGCTGTCAGAGCTATATCAAGCTGAAAAAGGATATGAGTTTTTATATTAAAAGTATTTGTTTCGGTGTTAGCAAAGTTAGCGGTAATTACACTCTTATTAACGACACTATCAGGTTTAAAACCTCAACCCCCGATTACTTTAAATTTGGCATCATAAAGCCAGATACAACTATTTCACAGATAAAAAAACGCGATATCCTGTACCTATACAGATCGGCAAAAGATCCACATCCTTTATGGATGTTTATCACCAAAAACGACTTAAAAAAATGAGTTTTAGATATACGGTGACCTGTCGGTGGCAGCAACCCCGCGCCAGTGTAACTATTATTCCTAAATACCTTCTGCTACCCTGATATAATACCCGTTAATATCTATAAAAGCAAATTCCCTTAACCCATATGAGTGTGTTTTTAAGCTATCGGCTATTTCAATTTTCCGGCCTTGCAGTTCGGCATAAACCTCGTCGATATCAGTTACAAACCACATCAGGGGCAGGCGGTGTGTGGTATTATTAATTGCCGCGGTAAATTCGGCGTCCTCGCCAAAAAGCAGGCGCATGTCGTCACGTCTTATTCCACCGTCTTTATCGCCGGCTGTCCATTCATCATAAAAACCAAGGGCTTCGCGATAATAATCAAGGGTTTGCTTTAAGCTTTTTACCGGCAAATGAGGGCCGCTGCGGATGAATTTTTTTGTTTTCATAAGTTAGGATCACCATTGAACAGATCTGCGATTATTGATCGGATAAATTAAAAAGCCTTCCGCAAATACCGGAAGGCCTAAGAATTGAGCAAATTTGTTTTATGCGGTCAACTCCGTCTCCGCCAGTTTCGTTCCCTCAATCCTTGCTTTTATCTTCGCAAAAGCAGTTTCTCGGGTTGTTGATACGTCATCACAAAATGGCGAGAAGCCGCAATCGTCGGTGGTGCCCAACTGGTTTGTGTTGATAAAGGCTGCAGCTTCAAGTACCCTGTCGCGCACTTCCTCTACGGTTTCTATTACCGGATTAAGTACATCTATCACGCCAATAAATACTTTCTGATTAGGCTTAAGGTATTGTTTAATGATCTTCAAAACTTTTACCCTGTCGGGCTCGCTGGCCAGCTGCAAATAAAAACTGCCTGCGTGCAGTTCAAACAAATCCGGTAAAAAAGCGGCATAATCGATATCGGCGCTATGGGTCGAGTCGTGGTCGCCGCCGGGGCAAACGTGTACGCCCAGTTTTTGCTGTTCTTCTGGCGTAAAACGGTCAAAAACCTGGTTGTTAAGGCCAACGAAGTGTTTCAATACGCCGCCGGATGGATCGAGCTTTAACGACAGCCGTCCTTCGGTAAAATCCATTTGTACTTTATATGCGCCCTGTTCCAGGCAAAGCCTGATATCTTTTTCGCATTCATTCAGCAGGTCGGTAATAAATTCAGCTTGCGGATAGCCTTTGATGCCCTCTGGGGGATAAATTAAACTAAGTGCGGATGCCGAAATGATGGCTTGCTTAACGGGCAGGCTGGTTAGTTTTTGAGCCGCGGCAAGGTATTTTGATGCATAATTGCCATATCTGAAAGGCCCCTTGGTAAGTAAAGGTAACTGGCGCGAGTGGCCATCTTCAAAATTGATGGTCATGCCTCCGGATGTTAGGTTGGTTAAGCCTTCAAGCGGGTAGGTAACAAAGCTTGATTTGGTTTGCTCACCATCGGTAATAACGGGTGAGCCGGTTTCTTCAAACTCCTTTAAGGTGTCGGCAATTGCATCGGCATAAAGTTTATTTAACTCATCGGCATTGGCTTGCGTGGTAATGGCCGTTACAAGCTCAGGTGACCTCGGAATGCTCCCGATAGGTTCAGTAAGGATTTTCATAGGCGTAAAATTGGGTTTATAGATTACATAAATATAAAACAATTCCTATTCAAAAAATACCTTCTGGCAAATAATAAATAGCATTATTATGGGATATTATTATCCCCCATAAATATTATGTTCCAAAAATGCGTTCCTGAATTTACCATGTGGGTCATATTCGGCAACTACCTTTTTAAAATCGGCTATTTTTTCATAACGTGAGGCCAGCACTTTCGGATCGAGGGTAAACACTTTACCCCAATGCGGCCGGGCATTAAAGGGGGCCAGGGCTTTTTCAATAACAGGCAGTAATTTGGTGACAGCCTCGGTTTCGGGTTTCCAGGTGAAGTGGATGGCTACCGACGTTTGGTTATGGCAGGGGCTCATCCAAAGATTATCAGCGGCTATAGTACGAATCTCGGTGATAAATAAATGCGGGCCAACTTGTTTGCCCAATTTAGCAACGGCTTCAATAGCTTCTACGGCATGTTTTATCGGTACAAAAAATTCTGATTGCAGTTCTTTACCGCTGCTTGGGGTAAAGCCCATTTTAAAATGAGGCAAACGCTCGTACCATGGTCCGGGTACACCTAACTGGTCGGTGCAACTTTCGGCGGGGTGATCATAAATGGGGTGCAGGTTTTTGGTGGCTGCCCTGGCGCCATAAAATTCGGGGCCGTCATGGTCTTTTTCGGTCATGCGGCTTTTTATCCAAACCTCGTTTACGTAGTCGTTTTGCCAATCGGTAAACAGGCTTACACTGTAACCTGCAGATACTATCGCCTCAAAATGTTGCTTAACCTGTGCCATGGGCAGTTTCAAAAACACGCGCTGGCGCATCATATAAGTGGGCTCAATAGCCAATGTAACTTTGGTTATAATCCCTATGGCACCCAGCCCAACAACTACCGCGTTAAACTTTTCCGGGTCGGCAGCTTTTGAAAAATGGACTATACTGCCATCGGCAACAACCACTTCAAGCGCTGTTACGGCGCTGGCCAGGTTGCCGTTTTTAACGCCACTGCCATGCGTAGCCGTGGTGATAGAGCCCGCAACGGATATATGCGGCAATGAAGCCAGGTTATGTAAAGCAAAACCTTCTTTATGCAGATAGGGGGCCAGTTCGCCATATTTAATGCCGCCTTCAACAGTAACGGTCATGGCTTTTTTATTGATGGAGATTACTTTATTTAGTTCTTTGGTTGATACCAGGTCGTCTTTGCTGTCAGCAATGTGGTTAAAGCAATGCCTTGTGCCAAGAGCTTTAAGCTTGCTGTGCTTTTTTACCAATTGCTGTACCTCGGCCACTGTAGCCGGATGCTGCACATTAGCGGTGCTGTAAGTAAGGTTGCCCGCCCAGTTTTGCAAAGGTGCCTGGCCGGCGAGGCTGATAACAGGAGATAAAAAAGGTGTAGCCATAAGTGTGCCGCCTAAACGGATAAAAGTTTTTCTTTTCATAACTAATTGGTTGATACAAGGTAGGATTTTAATTGCCATAAAAATTAAAATTAATCACAAATATAGTTGACATAGTCAACTATATTTGTGAACTTAGCTTTGCACCATCACATTTAAATGGAAATAAAATCGTCACCGGTTCAGCAAATTCGGGCATTTAGCCGTTTTTATACAGATATTATAGGCTTGCTGGATAAACACCTGCTGCAAAGTGATTACTCATTGGCCGAGGCGCGTATCTTATACGAGCTCCATGCGGCCAAAAGTATGCAGGCCTCCCAAATCATCTCGGCCATGTATATCGATAAAAGCTATTTAAGCCGGTTATTGAAGAAATTGGAAAGGGATAAGCTGATTGCCCGGAAACCTTCGGAACATGACGCAAGGGCAATGATGCTTTCGCTTACAGATAAGGGAATGGCTGAATTTGAAAAACTTAACCAGGCATCGGATAAGCAAATTAATCAGCTGATAAAAGATTTACCTGCTGCCAGGCAGTTGGAACTGGTAGCGCATATGCAACAGATTATGACTATTTTAAAATAAACAATGAATAACGAAAAGACCGCAACGTTAAACATCGGCGATATTAACATACGGACAGTATTACAGCCCGGCGACCTGGGTTATATAGCGTACCTGCACGGAGATATTTATGCGCGGGAATGTGGCTACGGACTTAACTTTGAGCGCTATGTATTACAGGGCCTGGCCGATTTTGCCAGCCAATACAACGCCGGTAAAGACAGGGTATGGATTTGCGAGCACCTGCAGCAAATGATAGGGGTGCTGGTTGGCGTTGACCGCGGAGATAGTATACAACTACGCTATTTTATTTTCCGGCCCGAATACCGGGGGCTGGGCCTGGGCAAAAAGCTGATGGATGGGTTTATAAACTACATGCAGGAATCGCAGATAAACAAATCATATTTATGGACAACCAACGAGCAGCATGCAGCCATCTCATTGTATACCCGTTATGGCTTCCGGTTAACCGAAGAAAAGGTATCCAACGGGTTTGATAAAGAGCTTACCGAAAGGCGGTATGACCTGGAACTTAACAACAAATATTGACTACCCAATGCCGAACCCATGGCATTGAATAGTCAATATTATAGAAGCCAAAAGCAGAATGCACAAGGCTAAGGCTTATACATTGTTTGATATCTGAAACTATATAATATCAATTGGCCGTGAGCGCCACCGGCGCCAGTTGCCTTGGCGAACCATCGGGCCCAACCGCTATAATATTATCAAAAATTACCCTTGAGCCCGGCTTAATGCTGTTAAGGGATGCTGTCATGGAATCATTCAGGGTATTGCCCGATCCAACCTGCACCGATGCGGTTTCGCGAGGATTGGCTATAATAAGGCTAAACCGGGTGATTTTGAACCTGGCGTCAAAGTCGAAATTATCCAGCATGGCAAAAATAGCATTCTGAGCTTTTAGAGCCACGGTAGGTACGCTGCCGCTTGACCGGCCCGAGAATTTTGCAACCGGATCGGGAATGCGTTTGGCCCTGAACTGGGTATGGCTTAATACCTGTACTTTACCCGGCGCAATCTCTGCCGATACCGAAACGGTAACTGTACCTGGAGTAGTCACCCGGGCTACGTACTTCCCTTCGGAACCACTGAGCGTGCCGCCCGAAATACCTATCCTGATGCTTTTTGAGGGAATACCCGGCACAGAAACCGATACCGGGTTATCCACCCCAATATAAAATACGTTCATCTTATCGGGCGATACCACTGCCGATGGCCTTGAAACAATGTAACGCTGCTCGGGCGTGGTATAGGTTTTTATAGTACCATCCGTTTGTTTTACGCTGATGGTGCCTTTCCAGTTAAATACGCCTTCGCGGCTGGTATTTACATTGTACACACCCCGGCCATCTTTAACTGATATGGGGCTGCCGCCAACCTGTACGGTCGGGGTGGAGCGCGAATCATAAGCAGTTAAAAATACCTGCGCGGTGTAAGGCTGCCCCTGTATCAGGTACGATGTTGGCGCCACGGCCACAGCCTCAAATTTATCCAGGTTCACTACTGCCTGGTCCATTTTGCCCAGTATCTTTTTTACCACTTCCGATTCGGCATTTTTGTTATCCGCCTGGATGCGGGAAAGTATCGTGAACGTAGCGGTTAAGGGCACGCCCTCGCCAAAGTTCAGCTCTTCCCAGTTGCGGTGGCTGGGGCCTCGTTTTACTGGGTCATCAGCATTAAGATTGAATGATACCGTTTTACTATCCTGCGGGCCTAACAAGGTGAGCAACCTTTCGCGGGTATCGTTAATCTTTTGCTTTAATGCAGTAGCCCGCTTTTTGTTAATCATTACATCAAAGCCGATATCAAGGTTGTCGCGCTGTTTGAGGTCGCCTGTTACAAGATCGTACCCGTTGCTTTGATTACTAAGTTCTGCTTTGATGTCCCTGATGTAAGTATCCAGATCTGTTGTTGCTTCCCTTGCCTGTTTTGCTTTTTCATATACAGGTTTGGCCCTTTCGGGCGATTCCTTAAGGCGGGTTTGCTCAAAAGTGCTGAATAATTGCTGTACCGAATTACCCACATTTGCCGCCGAGGCGGTTAAGCTGTCGTTTATGGTTTTAAACGCGTCTAATATGGTTTCTGATACATTCAGGGCCAGCATTGCCAATAAAACCAGGTACATGATATTGATCATCTTTTGCCTGGTGGTTTCTTTTCCTGCAGCCATTTTTTTAAAGTTTTAAATTGATTTATTAATTGTTTGATAGGGTTGCCAGGTGTACACATCTTGTGGGATGTTGTTACCTGTAGTGTATTGGGGTTATTAGAACTATCGGTTTTGAACGCTGGTTAAGACTCACCCGGCGAGGCTGCGCCCGCCACCCTCTCTTCGGCTTCGCCGGAAAGAGGGGCTTGAAAGCTTTTTTGTTTACTTCCAGTAAGGATATTCCCCGTTCAATTCCCTCTTTCCACCGCAGGTGAAGAGAGGGTGGCGGGCGCAGCCTCGCCGGGTGAGTCTTCGCCGCCCTACATATCCACCATCCTCCACCAGCATTCTAACCTGAAAAGTTTTACTGCATCCGTTGCTGGTTCATAGCCGAAAGCATATTGGCGTAATAAACATTCAGCGATGATATGTTTTGCACCAGTTTGTTCACCTCATCCTTAAACACCCGGGTTTCGCCAGCCGATTCATGCAGACTATTCAGGGTGCCGGTAAGGCCCTGGTAAAATTGGTTAATGCGGCGCAGGTTATTATCAGCTCCGCTCAGTTCGCTCTCATATAGTGAGTTTAAATGTGCCAGGTTATGGGTCAGCTTTAAAACCTGTTGCTGGTAGGCATGGGCATCATCACGGCTATCGGCAATGGTGGCAAAGCCTGCCGATGCTTTTTCGAACATGGTACCCAACAGATCAAACTTGGACGAAGCATTTTTTAGCTTCGCCGCAAATTCGTCTGTCCCTAATGAAGCATCAGCTATAGCGTTTATCCGGCTCATTTTATCCGAAAATTGTTTTAATCCCTCCCCAAGGTTGTTAATCTTTTCGGGGCTTAGGTCGGCATGGGTAAGCAAGCCGTCAAGGGCGGCGGTAACGCCATTGGTTTGGTGAACCGGCCTATGGCTATGTCTTGGGAATTCGCCGGCATAATCAACAGCCAGTTCCGGATATACCTTTTCCCATTCCGGCTCTTCGGCCGGAGGGAAAAAGCCAAGGGTAAAAAACAGCAGGGCTTCTACCGATAGGCCAAGCCCTATCATATAGGTGCCAAGCTGGCCACCCCAATGATTAATTTTAAACATGGCACCAAGGATAACTATACTGGCACCCCAGGAAATGGCTACATGCAGCCAGTTGATTTTTTTGCTCTTTAACATGATATTTAATTTTTAATGGTTTTACAGATCAGAATTTTACATAAATAGTTACAGCCGAATTAAGGCCAGGCAGCAGGCCCCGTAACCCGCTGCTTACTTTGCTGGCCTTATCGTCATAGGTTGATGTGGCCGAACTGGTTGGTATAAACCAACCCAGATCCGTACGCATACCTATGTTTTTGAACAGGTGGATATTACCCAGCCCGGTGCCGATATAGGGTCTTACCTTCGACATGTAGATAGTATAATTGGGCGTAGTGCCTATCCCTTCCCTGTATACATTATTTGAAAAATAGTAAGCAATACCGGTAGATATGTACCACTTACGGGCCAGCCAATCGCTTTGGCCGTATAGGGGTTGCCAATCGGCAATGGCAAATACCGATGTGCGGTTAAACTGCGCGTCGCGGCCGTTGTATTGCACCGTCATCCCCGGGAAGGCATTGAAACCTATCCTGGCGTTAAATGATTTCAAAAAACTGTAGGATCCCTGGATGCCTAATCCCTGAGTACCAACCTGTACGCCAAATGATGATGTTGGGAACGCACTGTACTCGGGCAGTACCTGGGCGCTCGCCTTGCCGCAGCAAAACAACAGCCCCGATATGATCATCATCAATAAAAACTCTTTCAATAATTTTGCTTGCGTTGTCATAGCTTGTCCTCCTTTTTGCTACCTGTTTGTGCTAAATTTTTTGCGTTTACCCCCTTAGGGTTTTCCCAGATATGTTTTTTCAGATCGGCAATTTTTTGTTCAAGCAGTATAGCTTCGGTGCTGCCCGGCTCCAGTTGCCCGCTTTGTACCCCGCCCGGCGATGCTTGTTTTACCAGGTAGGCCGAAAACTTGTGCTGCATAAACACATCATCCAGCGTAAAATCAAAAATGTCCTTATCGGGGTTGCTCACATCCTCCTGTACCAGTGTATACCTCAACTGCGGGAAATACAGCCAGAAGGCAGGCGTAAATGCCAGGTTATCTGCCAGGTCGGCCGATGTGCTGATGTGCATCATGGGGGCCAGCGCTACAATGCGGGTATCAACCCGGCCGCGCTGCCTGTCAAAAAACACATCTTCCTTGATCCGGAACCGGCGTACTTTATCGGGGTTGAACTCATTAAGCGCCATTCTTGAGCCGGTTTGGTTGCCATCTTTATCAAAAATTGGAATCAGCACCGAGTCGGCAAAACGCAGCTCCCCTTGTTTGGCACTGAGTTTCTTTTTCAGGTCCTCTTTTTCGTAAGGCGTAAGCTTGCCTGCTTTTATCCCTTTCATGATATCTTCCATAAGGGATTTACCGGGGATGGTAAGGATGCTGTTGCCCGAATCGGAAAGGTCGATATCC
This sequence comes from Mucilaginibacter sp. P2_A5, assembly GCF_056404995.1. Classification (NCBI taxonomy): domain Bacteria; kingdom Pseudomonadati; phylum Bacteroidota; class Sphingobacteriia; order Sphingobacteriales; family Sphingobacteriaceae; genus Mucilaginibacter; species Mucilaginibacter sp. P2_A5. The sequence continues at coordinate 220,753 of NZ_JBFUCY010000003.1, read as the reverse complement.
CGCCAAACCTGTGCGTATAACCTGATATTGGCAGCATTGGCTTTTGGATAGGGGAAAGGCTTTGCTTTTCCTAAATCGGCCGATTTAATTAAATTATCATATGCGGGCAGGGTATCTGTTAACGTACTATCGGCCACTATTGCCTGCGCAAAGGCCATACCCCTGCCGAAACCGATCAGCAGAAGGGTTTCAATCACTATTATTATCTTTTTCATAAAATTATCGTTTAGCGTATTTTCTTGTTTTTACCTGCTCGCCGGGGAGTTCAAAGGCGGCCATTACGCAGCGGAAGCCTATGTAGGAGTGGGCATTGCCCTGGTCTTCAAAACTGCGGGTATCGCTGTTCAGCATCTCGCCGTTATCTTTCCATGATCCGCCGCGCACTACCTTTCGTTTTAGCAGGGGCGAGTCTTTATCGGTAGCATCATACAGCAATGCCGGGTTTAAATCATTTACCAGTTGCGATGCCGAAGGACTAAAGGCGTCCATCGTCCATTCGGAAACGTTGCCGGCCATATTGTAAATGCCGAACGCGTTGGGCGTATAAGAGGTAACCGGCAGCGTAAATGTCGATCCATCGCTGGAGTAAGCGCCCTCGCCCTGTTTAAAGTTGAGCGAAAGTTTTTCTTTACCCGTAGCTTTATCAATGGTGGTTTTCACCGTACGCTCTACGGTATCGGACGGATCGAGCTTGGCTTCGGCGGCGTATTGCCATTGCGCTTCGGTAGGCAAACCAAAACTTAGTTTAAAGTTTTTAAGATTGGGATTGTTCCTGATGAGCACCTTTAACTGCGTACTGCGCCAGTCGGCATAAGCACGGGCCTGTTTCCAGGTTACCCCGACTACGGGGTTATACTCGTAAATTTTATTGCTGAAGTAGTTGGCATCCATCACCGTCATTTGCGCGTTCGGAAAATCCGTCGACCATACCTGCTCGTTAGGATAAACGCCAACCGTATCCATTACATATTGGTTGTTTTTTTCGCCATCCATACGCACATAGTAAAACCGGTAGTTCATTAATGCCGGGTCGGGCATGCGCTGGCCATTGAGCAGGGTCATCATACCGGCCAGCTTTTCCTTTACGTCTGCCGGTGCGCGTTTCCATAGTGGCGAAATCTTGTGCACTTTATCCCAGTCTATCAGCCTGATCTCCTTGCGGTTTTTACCAACGGTTGCCCCTGTGGATGGCAGGTAAAAGGAATCATCGTGCAGGTAATCGGTAATAGCTACCGAATCGGCAACCCAGTTTACAAAGGCCTGGTATTGCTTGTTGGTTACTTCGGTTTTATCAATAAAAAAAGCGCTTACGCTTACATTACGTTTTTCGGATTTATCATCATCCTGCAGTTTGTATTGGAAAGTGCCTGATGGAATATACACCATGCCTGCCGGAGGGATGAGGCGCTTTACGGAAACAGCACGGGTGGCCGGGGTATTGTATAGTTTTGACTGGCAGGAGCTGAGCACTATTAGCAGCAAGCCTGTAATTTGAATTGACGATCTCATAATTGACTTATCGGGGTTTTAAATAAAAAAAAATAGTCGATGTGAGATCATAGCGTTTTTTTAAGTGGTGAAACAATGACTCAAATATGGGAGGTGTGCGCTCAAGGAGGCATAATGTGCCGATGAACAGACTAAAAAACTCGACAAAGAAATTGCCGGTTAAAAAGCGAAATTTTTAGTTGGATGTTTGAACAATATATCAGCATGGATACGCGTTTTTAGCCACGCTTTTGCGTGTTGCACAGTCATTTAGCAGATTTTGACTGAAAATATTGTATAATTTTTTAGCGTTAAGATTGGATAGAACACCCCGAAATGCCGGTTTGCAAGAAAGGTATTTTGATAAAACTTATGGGCAGCAGGAGAGCAGGCTACGATTTAACCGGCCGGTTTGCGGGACAGCGTTAAGTCTGGTAGTGTAAACAAAAGACCCCGCGTTACTACACGGGGCCTTGGTATTATAAAGCAGATCGGTTGAAATTATTTTAAAATACTGCCCACATAACCTTCAACCGCCCGTTGAGGGGCGCGGTTAACATAAAACGATCTGTCTTGCGGCGCCCATGTGCCCAGGCCATCTACATAGCGGTTAAACATGCAAAAAGATGCGGCTATCAGTACCGTGTCGTGTATCTCTTTATCTGTAGCGCCTTCGCTTCGGGCGGCATCTACCTGTTCGATGGTTACATTTTTGCCCCCTTTTTGAACACATCCGGCAATGGTTAATAAAGCTTTCATTTTAGGCGATATATCGGCTGATGTAAAATCGGCTTTGATAGCATCTATATCGTCTATACTACAGTTAAGATAGTGGCCGGCTACCGCGCCATGCACGTTCTGGCAAAAAAAGCAGTCGTTCAGGTACGATACGTAGGTGCCTATCAACTCCCGCTCGCCGCGGGTTAGCGAGTTATCCGAGCGCAGCAAAAATTCGGCAAGAGCATTCAAGGGGGCCTCGGTTTCGGGCCGGTAAAACATCAGGCCTCTTATGCCCGGCAAGTCGTTATTTAATTCAATGTGTGCCATGGTATATTTTTTAGGGTGAATAATTATTGCTTTGGTGATAGGTAATTCATTAAACTAAAAACAGAAGTGCAAATAATATCGAATAACGAATTTTTCGAATATCCAACACCGAAGTTTTTCTTCAAAATTCGACATTGGATATTCGGTGTTCGATATTTAAATCAATCTTCGTTCATCACTTAGGCGCATTGGGTGGCAGGGTATAGCCCTTTGCCATACGCACGCCCATTTCGGCATACGCTTCGGGATCAGTAGGGGTAAGGCTGGCCAGGCCATCTACATAACGGTTAAACATGCTGAACGATGCGGCTATCAGCACAGTATCGTGCAATTCGCGGTCGGTAGCGCCAAGATTTTTGGCGGCGTCAATATCGGCCTGCTTAACTTCGGTACCCAGGATCTGCACTTTGCCGGCTATGTTTAACAGTGCTTTCAGCTTGTTGCTTACCGGGGCCTGTTGCATATCTCTTAACACCTCGTCAACAATAAGGGCATCATCTTCATACAGGCACCTTGCCGCGGCGGCGTGGCTGCTGTAGCAAAAGGTGCAGTTGTTGCGGTACGATACATATGCGGCTATCAGTTCGCGCTCAGCGGGTGATAGGGTAGATTCCCCACGCAATAGTATCTGCGCCAGCTCATATAAAGGCTTACCTGTTTCGGGCCTGAACATTACCAGCGAGCGGATGCCCGGAACGCCTTCGGGTACATTGATGTGTGCCATATTTTAATTAGTGAATTAGTGATGACTGAATTAGTGATTTATTGAATTGATTCTCTTTAATTTTTTTGCTTTAAGTCTTCGGCTTTCAGCTTTTAGCTTCCCTTTCGTGGCCGAATAATATGACCAGCAGGCCTACTACAAATACAAGCGAAAAAATGAATATCGCATTGCCATAGCCGCCCAGGGCCGATACCAGTATGCCTACAAACAGTACAGCTGTAGCGGTAAATATTCTGCCGATGTTAAAGCAAAATCCAGTTGCTGTGGCACGGATGCCGGTTGAAAATAGCTGTGGTATGTAGGCTGATAATACACCCTGGCTGGCGCCGAAGAATAAAGCCAGTACGCAGATCTCGGCATAGATAATAGGGCTGAAGCTGCTGTTGGTTTTAAACAACACAAATGATAAGCCGGCGCAAACTGCAAAACAAATCAGCATCGACCGGCGTAAAGTAAGCAGGTTTACCAGCCATCCCGAAAGGAAACCACCAGTTAAGCCACCCATACCCAGAAACATCATGCTCAGGCCACGCTCTTTGGGAGCATCATGAGTGGTAATAAGGCTTTGCACCCAGGTAGGCAGCCAGGAAAATATTGCCCATAAGCCTATTAACATGGTGCCAAAGGTTAACGAGCCTACTACCAGCTCGCGGCGATGGGCGGGTGATAGTAATTTATTTAGTGGGTTGTTGCGGTTGGCAATATCGTTACGATAGCTAAGCCAGTTTGGCGATTCGGATAAAACCCAGGCACCAATCAGCGCCAGAGCCAGCGGGATAACGCCGATCAGAAAGCCTGACCGCCATGACGACACCACGTAATTGATAAGCCCGGCTGAGAAAATACCTACCGGGAACGCGATAGACAGGATGCCGATAACAACCGCTTTGCTTTTTGTCGGCCAAACTTCGCTTATCAGCGTAATGGTTGTTACCAATACACCGCCCACGCCAAAACCACTCATAAAACGGCATAATACAACACCCCACCAGGTGGGCATTTGGCCGGTTAAAATAGTGAATATGCCATAACAGCTAATGGCCATCAGCAAGGCGGTTTTACGGCCCATTTTATCGCTGATAACGCCCCAGGTAAAGCCGCCCAATGCCCAGCCAAAAATGAAGATGGCGTTAATATAGCCACTAATGGAGTTGATTTCGTTTGGAGGCAAATTGCCCTGCAAATCTTTAACCACCACCGGCAAATAAACCGACATCAGGGTTGATACCGTACCGCCGAGGGCGCTACTCAGAAAACAAATAGCAAATAGTATTACCCGGTAGGGTACGCTGATATCTGTTTGCGGTTTTGAACCCGGCTTATCAATTACAAGTGTGCTCATGTTATTTATTTTAATAGGTCATCAAATACTATGGATACATAATAAATAGCGCCAATGGCCGGCGAACCGTACGACTGGTAGATGTGCTGGTTGAAAATATTGCTGCCGCCCAGCTTAACTGTCGATTTGAATTTTGGTAGCTTTTTGCTGATCTGCGCATCAACCACCGAGTACGCACCTACACGGCCCGGACGCGTACCGTTAAAGGTACCGTACCAATCAAACGCGCTTTGCCAGTGCCAGGCCAGGTTAAAGCCAAAGTTGTTGGCAAAATTGCTGTTGCCAAAAGTGGTATTGGTAGCCCATTTAGGCGTGTTAAAGGCTGCAATGTTGTTTGGATTTGCGTTGCGCAGATTAAATGTAGACAGCGTAGCATTGGCGCCCAGGGCATATCCTTTATCAAACAAATAAGTTAAACCCGCGCTTGCACCCTGTGCCGATACTTTATCGGGCGCGTTGGTGTATAGCTGGAAGGCATGCACCTTGCCACCAGGAATATCACTTGCCGATGCTGTGGTAACTTTACCATCGGCACCCAATATTTGGTCTTGTGGCTGTATTACTACCGTGTTAAGGATAAAGTTAGTATAGCTGCTGTAGTAATAATTTACATCAACCAGTAATTTATCCATAATTAAACCTTTATAGCCCAGTTCAAAAGCCTTTTGCTGCTCGGGCTTAATGTAGGCCACATTTGATTTTTGCAGTAAACCTTTGTTTTGCTCAACCGCCTGCGGAAAAGGTGTTCCGCCGGCAACCGCCGCGCCAAATGCCGCACCGAACGCACTTACTGATGATGCGGTGAACGAGTTTTCATACACGTTTAACCCTGCACTGTTTTTGGGCGCGCCACCTAAAATGGTGATAGGGCCTACGTTAAGGTGGATAAACTGATCAACAGGGGTAGGGTTCCTGAAACCGGTTTGGTACGATGCCCTGAAGTTATGGGTTTTATCAACTGTATACACAGCCGAGAAACGAGGCGTAAAACTGCCTTTAAAGTTTTCGTTTTTATCATAACGGATAGAGGCCGTTAGCTTCAGGTTATCGTCAAACATTTTTTTTGCGGCCTGCATAAACGCGCCATATTCGGCAATGGTTACCCGGTTGGTTTTATCATCAAACAAACTACCGTTGGTAAACATGCGGTAATCGCGGTAACTGCCGCCGGCCAGCAACTCAAACACTTTAATAGCACTCGAGAAATCATACTGACCATCTGCATGGTAAAATTTACTTGCACTAAATACCCCCGCGCCGCTTAGTCCATAGTTATGGATAGATGCATCTTTGGCAGCGTTGAAGGCAGCTGTACCCGGTAAAAAACGGCCTTGATCTGCAAACGCACGTGCTGCTGCATTATCATGGGCGGTTACGCCGCTGGCGTTGCCGTTGTATGCTGTTGAATAGCGGGTAAACCAGGTATCGTCGGCTTTATCCGGCGTTACGGTTTTACCGCTTAAATCCTGTACCCAATCGCGGTTGATGAACTGGGCCAGTGAACGGGTGTTATATGAATCATGCGAGTTTTCGGCAACGGAGTATCCACGGATAAAAAAGTTGCTGCCTTTAAGTTCTGCCCGGTGCGTTTGCAGTACAAAGTTGTTCAAATCAAAACGGCTGCTGCCGGTATAGCTGGCGGTTCCTTTACCAAAGTTGTACTGGTAAATAGCCTCCAGGTTATTGCTAATGCGGTAGTGCAAAGCGCCGTTTAGTTTAAGGCTGTACACATTATAATTCATCAGTTCTTTTTCTTCGTAACCGGTTCTTGATACCAGGCCGATGCCAGGCAGCGTGCGCGATACTTCATCGCCATAAATATTCAGCGCGTCGCGCCCGGGGTTGTTAGGGCCACGTTGGGCAACCGGGGTTGATGCACTTACATCGGTATAGTTTTCGGCATACCAATCCCTGCCGGTTAAATACGAAGCGTTAATTTTTAAGGCAAATCTGTCGTTGAATGATTTGGCATATCGCGCGGCAAAATCATACAAACCCTGTGGCTTTACAGATGATTCGCCAAAATGGTTAAGCCCCGTTTTTACCTGTACAGTTAAGCCCTGGTATTTGAAGGGATCTTTTGTTTTTAATGACAAAAGACCATTAAAGGCCACCGGACCATATAAAGCTGATGCCGCACCTGGTATAACTTCGGCGCTCTCGATATCAATATCCGATGCGCCAAAAAGGTTACCTACCGAAAAGTTGAGGCCGGGTGTTTGGTTATCAACACCATCAACCAGTTGCAAAAAGCGGCCGTTGCCGGTGCTGTTAAAGCCACGGGTGTTCACCTGTTTGTAGGTTAGGCTGCTGGTTACGGCCGCTACCCCTTTTAAGCTTTGCAGGCCGTCATAAAAAGTGAACGAAGGGTTTTCTTTAATGGCTTTCAGGCTCATTTTTTCGATACTAACCGGCGATTGCAGGATGCTTTGGTTAATACGGGTAGCAGAAGATACAACCTCGTTTAGTACGATGGATTTTTGCTGTAATTTGAGGCTTACTTCGCCGGTGGATGTAACATTGCTTTCTATTTGCTCATATCCCACAGCCGATATAATGAGCGTAAAGGGCGGCTTAATTTTATTGAGGTAAAGGGAGTAATTACCTTTTGAGTCGGTAATAGTACCGGTTAATTTGCCTTTAACGGTGATGCTGGCACCCACAACGGCCTGGCCGGTTGCGGCGTCAGTTAGGGTACCGGTTATTTTGCTTTCCTGCGCAAACAGGTTGACAGACGAGAGCAGTAATATGATAAATAAAAGTTTTTTCACAGTGATTTGGTTTTAAACTAATTAGGATAACGGTTTATTTTTTTAAGTGATCATAGCCCTGTGGCAGGCGGGTATAACCATGGTTAACCAGGCGGTCGGCCAGGATGTTATAGTACCCGGCATCGGCGGGCAGCGCGGTGGCCAGGCCGTCAACATAACGGTTGTATAGGCAAAACAAAGCAGCAATCAGTACGGTATCATGAATTTCGATGTCGGTTGCACCGGCAGCTTTAGCCCGGTCTATTTCGGCGGAGGTTACATTTTTACCGCTTTGGCCGGTTAACTTGGCAATGGTGAGCAGGGCTTTCATTTTCTCGCTCACAGGTGCGGTCTCGATGTTTTCTTTGATCTTTTGGGCGGTATCATTTTCGCCTAAATACAGGTCGGCAGCGGCAGTGTGGGCAGTGGTACAAAACTTGCACTGGTTGCCGTGCGATACAATGGTAGCTATCAGCTCACGGTCACCCTCGGATAGGGTAGACGGGCCGCGAAGCAAAATTTGGGTCAGGTCGCGAATAGGTGCAGCACTTTCTTTGCTGTATTCCAACAGGCCGGTAATGCCTGGTAAATGAGATTCAAGAGGGATATAAGGCATTTTAATTTGAGGATTTGAAAATTTGAGAATTTGAAAATTGCCGGAAGGAGATTTAACCTATTGAGGTTCTTACAGCGCCATTGTCGCGTTTGTGTCCCTGGCTAAATACGAGGAGCGCAAACAGTGTTAAAACTGGCGGCCAGATTCAATAAAGGCAAATCAATGGTACTAACAGCACCATCCGGAAAAAATGAATTAAAAAGAGGGTATTAGCAGTTGGCTTTTGGCGGTTGTTCAGGAATGTCCTGGTAGTAATAAACCAAGGGCTGTACGGGTTGTACAACGCTTTTTTGTAAAGTTTTTATAGGGCAATTAAACTCAATTTGTGTAAAGGAGAAACTGATGTTTTCCTGCACAATAGTTTTGCCGTATGGCACATGATCTTTTTGTGGTACCGGGATATCTTTAACGCCTTTAGCGTTAACTACATTTTTATCAATATGTTGGGTAGTTTCGTAATTGGGGATGCACATGAGGTGTAAACCGGTGCGTGTCATCTTCATTTTTACGTAATTATAGTTGGTATTCCCAAACTGGATTTGCCCTGCAATGTTCTCGAAGTTTTTCCAATCGTGAATATTAGGCAGGTTAACCGGAATAATTATCTCTGTCAGATCTTTGATATTGTAAAGACCTTTACGGGTTTGCTCGGTATAAAATTTATCTGTTTTGTAAACCAAATATTGGTGAAATGCCAGCTGCCCGCCAATATTTAGCAGGTGAACGTTTAGTAACATCAAGGCAATAAATTTTTTCAATCTGGCTTATGTACAAAGAGTTGTTTAAAGTTGTGACTTTAAAACAAGCTTTCAAAATTTTATTTAATAATATCGTAAATACTTCCATTTGTTGTTGGCCGTTAGTGCCAATGCCCTTGCTATTTCATCCGCCATTTATTAAGCAGGTTGTATGGCCAATGGTGGGGCTGCATGTATAGCATGTAAAACACAAACACCCCGCTATGCCGGGCATAACAGGGTGTTGCTTAAGTTTATGATCAGGTTATAGGACGAAGGCTTTTAAATAAGCGTTGGCATAAGTGCCCCAATCTTTCATTACATTTTTTAGAGTAGCGGTCAGTTGCTGGTTGTTTACCACTTTTCCTTTTTTGGGCGGCGTAAGCGCTTTGTCGTCCACCGGCACTTCGTTTACTTTGGTGGCAAACCAGGTTACGTTTTCATGCGGCAGGGCAAGGCCCAATATCATCCCGGGAAGGCCGGTAAAGCTTTCTGGTCCGCCAGGTACGGCAATGTCGTCGGCATAAAACGCTACCACATAAATAGAGTCCATAATCAGGGCGTTGGCACGGCGGCAGGTAAAGCCGGCTATTTCGCGGGTTTCACTGGTTATCTTCCAGTTTATTTTGCGCAGGGTGTCTTTTACCAGGAAGTTTTGCTCAAAAACCTTTTTCTGATTGATGCTTAAGCCCGTGGTTAAATCGTCGGCAATGGTATTTACCTGGTTTACTACAGGGCTTTCGCCAAAAAAACCATTATCGGGCGCATCAGATTCTATAGGCGTAAACAATGTTTTGTTATTGGCAAAAGTTAACGTGCTTTTAAGTTTTTTAAACTGTGGTTGTGTTTTTTTATAAGAGTCAAAAGCAGATCGAAGAAAGTCTTCATTGTTTTTATTGATCTGCTTTTCAAAAAAAGCAAACATGTTTACAGTCTTTTCAAACTCGATGGTGCCGTTCATGGTAAAATGCTTGTTTTGAGCAAAAACGGTGCTGCTGCCAAAGGCAATTATACAGGTGGTAAGTATTATAAGGTTTTTCATAGCGCTTATTTTTTAGGTGCTGCCCCGCCGCCAACATGGTTAAAATCCCAGGTAAGTGATAGCATAAAATATCTTTTAATCGCGGTATATCTTTCCTGCGTTAGTATCCCGGCAGATCCCGACCGGTTGTACCCTTTATTTTGGTTAAGCAAGTCGTTGCCGCTTAAAGTTATTTTAATGCTTTCGTCCTTCATAAACGCTTTGCTGATGTTGGCATTCAGTGTAGTACGTTTAAAATCTTCGGGGAACGATTGCGTTTTGGCGTTGTATTGGTAATTACAATCGGAACCTATGCCGAATTTTGCAGGTAAATAAATATTAAACCCGCCATTGGCATTAAACCCGCTGCCATTATTATTTACGTTTGATAAAAGTGATGATGAGTTAAGCGTATAAGATGGGCCGGCAGATGCCCACACGTTATATTTTTTTTGCTTGTACTTTGATAAGTTAAAATTGGCCGAGTAGGTGTACGAAGTGGTTTTATTGAGTTTATTGTTCGACATGTTATAATAGGTATTGCCATTGGCATCGGCACTTATTCCGGCGTTGATATCGCCAATTGGAATTTTGCGGCCATAGTAAATATTGGCATACATATTAACCGTTTGCTTATTGAGGTTTGACGATTGAAAAACACTTTTGCCGGTTAGGGTATCAGTAAGCACGTTACTCACAATTGGGTTCATGGTGTTGCTGTATGAGCCGCCTACATACAACGACTGATCGCTGATTACCTGGTACGAGTTGTACCACAATGAAAAACGGTTGGTAAATGACGGCTTAAGATTGGGGTTACCCAGCGTGATATTGAGCGGATCGGTATTTACCCTTACCGGCTGAATCTGGTCGATATTTGGCTGCGAGGTATTACCGTTGTAGCTGATGCGGATGGATTGCTGCTGCGAAAAACGGTATTGATAGGTGGCCTGCGGAAACCAGTTCACAAAATTCCGGGTACGTGAATTGGCATCATTAAACAAATCAATCTGTTTAAAATTAACTGTCGCTACTTTTGAGCCAAAGTTGAAAGTGGCCTTTTTACTTTTATAGTTAAAATTTAAGCCAAACTGGTTCGAGAGTTGGTTCAGCTTATAATTATTACTCAGCGAATCAATTTGCACGTTGTAAACGCCCGGGGCCGATTGGTTATAAGAGCGCCTGTCTGAGGTGCCGTTATTCACGTTGATGCCGTAATTGATTACCGCCGAAAACTTTTTAGATAGCGGCTCGGTGTAGGTTACCGTCGAGCTTAATACATTATTTTTAGTTTGGGTGGTTTTACGCTGATCTATGGCCTGCGTACTGGTTGCATTTTCCAGTGTATCAAAAAACGCGGTGTTCGATTTTAAGAAGCCCTTCGCGTCGCTTTCATTATAGGCTTCGCTGATGTTTACAGATAGCGTGCGGCCTACTCTTTTAAATTTTTTGGTGTAAAAAGCGCTTGCATGAAATATTTTGTCAGTAACATCATTGTTTACAGTGCGGTTGTTGGTGTTCAGCTTAGTACCGTTTTGGCGTAAGCTTGTCGAGGCGTAAGTATTATCAACCTTGCTGTGTTTATCAGTTCCGTCTACCATCAGCTTTAAATTTGATGTTGTATCCAGCTTTACCTGGTACGTTAAATCAAGCTTTTGACGAAACATATATTTATGAAAACTCTGGTCGGAGTTGCTGTTGATAAAATTACCCGGCAGTGTATTTTGGGTTAAGATGTTTTTCGTCCCATCCACATCAAGCGAGCCTATTTTATAATTTGCGTTGATGGATTGTTTATCAGCATTCCATTTGGTATCATAATGTGCACCGGCGGTGCGTGCCAATGGGATACCCTCGCCTTCAAACCTGCCATTCCAGCTGTCAAGGTCGCTTTCACCGCCACCTCCGTTAAAGAATAAGCCGCCATCGTCGCTAAACTCCAGGCCGGTGCCGCCGTATTTATTTTCGTCTCTCCAGCCGAGGCCTATCTTACCGGTATTGCCTATAGTACCGTAAACCGAAAACTTTTGCCTTCCTTTAAAGCGGTTAAACATCAGTTGTTCCTGGTAATATTTATCGGTACCGCCTTCGGCGTCCAGTTTGCCAAAGTAGCCGTTCTTTTTATCCTCTTTAAGCTTAATGTTGATGGTTTTATTCTTTACCCCGTCGTCAATACCGGTAAATGCGGCCTGGTCGCTTTTTTTATCGTAAAGCTGTACTTTATCTACCATATCTGCACGCAGGTTTTTGGTAACCAGGGTAGGGTCATCGCCAAAAAATTCTTCGCCATCAACCAAAACCTTGCTTACCGTTTGGCCCTGGGCGGTAATTTTACCATCCTTATCCACCTGGATGCCCGGAAGCTCCTTCAACAGGTCTTCTACTTTGGCGTTCGGTTGCACGGTAAATGCCTTGGCATTAAATTCGGTGGTGTCGCCTTTAATTTTAACCGCCGCTACCTGGGCTTTTATAATAACCTCTTTAAGCAGCTGCGTTTTAAGTATCATGCCTATGCGGCCAAAATCGTGTGTGGTATGTGCCGAATCGAGTGTAAAACGCTCCACAAAATCGGCATAACCAGCGTAACTTATCAGCAAAATGAATTTACCTTTTTTTAGGTTATTGATGGCAAACTGGCCATCGCTTACCCTGGTGAACTTTTGCAGGATAGAATCTTTGACATTTAAAACAGCAACTGTAGCGTTGGTTAATTTAGAATTTGAAGCCGTATCGGCAACCGCGCCTTTGATAGAATAGGTATTTTGTGCAAAAACGGAAGCTGTACCAAGCAGGAGTATTATTAGTGCAGTAATTGTGATTTTCATAAGGTTATTTATGGAAACCAAGGTATAACTAAGTTTTTAGTAATCAAAACGATTTAACATTTGCACCTGTATATTTAACATTTAAAGCTCGCAATTTAACACTTGATATTTTTTAAAAATATGTAGACAATTGATTTTCAAGATAATAACGGATGTTGGCTTGCAGTGTAATAATATTATTACAATTTATTTAATACCGATAGCTAAGGAACTAATAGTGAAGGTACAAAGGAGTATAGGTGGCAGCTGGGTGCTACGTAAGTTGATAGTAATAAGTCGTAAAGCCGATTTTTTGGCTTTTAATTAAGTATTATCCGTCAGTGAGCGATATTACCTATCGCTCCTTATTTTTTTGATAGGCTGCCCAAACGTAAAACGGCACGCTCATCATAAGCAAAACAAAGCCGTAATAAACGGCGTCTTTGCCGGTGCCAACAATATTCCATAGTGCGTAGCCAAATGCTACCATGGCCAAAACTACGGCGCCCAACCAGCCATCTGCCTGTTTGTTTTTTACCCTGATGATAAGGTAGGATGCTGCCGATAGCAGGTAGGGAATAAGCATTGACAGCAGCGATAGCAAGAGTAAAAACCTGAATTGCTCAACAAATCCCTTAGCGTAATTCATGCTCATAAAAATAGAAACCAATGTGCTGCTGAGCAGGATGCCCATATAAGGCACGCCCTTTTTATTTTGTTTGCTAAATATGGCAGGGAATAATTTATCCTTAGCAACGGCAAAGGGCATTTGGCCCTGCATCAGTGTCCATCCGTTAAGCGCGCCAAAAGCGGCAATAGCAACCCCCGCGCTTACCCAATAGCGAATGTTATTGCCGTAAATTATAGCAGCTGCATCGGCATAAGGTGTTTGCGATTTTTCCAGTAAAGCGGCAGGGATAAGGCCCATTACGCTTACGCTGCCTAAGATATATACCAGGGTTGCAATTAACAAACCCAGCAAGGTAGCACGGGGTACCGTTTTTTCGGGGTTATCAACGCTTCCGGCGGGTATGGTGGCACATTCGATGCCGATGAACGAAAACAGCGTCATGGCCGCAGTGGCGCTGATGGCGTTATAGGTAGTTGTGCCGCTGCTGTTAAATGGGGTAAAGTTTTTGGCCTGTATAAAAAACAAGCCGCCAAATGCTACGAGTACCAGTGGCAAAATCTTAAGTATGGTTGTTACCAGTTGCCATTTGCCGCTGGTTACAACGCCCCTTGTGTTAATATAGGTAAGCAACCATATTGCACAAAGGCCGGTTGCCACCGCAGGCAGGCCGCTTGCCAGTGCCGGGAAAAACGTACTTAACGCACTTACCAGCGATTTGGCAATGGCAGCGCAGGCGCATGACGTAGATAGAAAATATCCCCAGGCCACCAGGAAGCCGGCAAAATCGCCCAGCCCATAACGTGTAAACGCATAAGGGCCACCTGTAGCATGCGGCATTAGCTTACTCATGTTACTGAAAACTTTTGCCAGGAAAAACGAGCCCACTGCCGAAAATACCCAACCCAACAATCCGATGCTCCCAAAGTCGGCCATAGCGGCAGGCATTAAAAAAACACCTGCGCCTATCATATTGCCCACCACCAGGGAGGTGCTTGTCCATAGGCCTAATTTTTTTGGGGAGTTGGGCATTGTTGTAAATAAAATTGAGGATGATAAGATAGGGTTTTTATTAAATACTGCTGTAGTAATTGAATGTGAGGGAAGGGAAATAGCTTTTAAAAGTTGATCCTGAAGAAGGGTAGCTCCTATGGAGCAAAAAAGGTTAAACTAATCATGTTCTACAAACAGGTAGCCTCTACGAGGCAAAACAATGCTAACCAAGGTGGGTGCCTCGTAGAGGCTACCTGTTTGTAGAAATAATATCTAAATTTCTTTTATGCCCCGTAGGGGTTACCTTTCTCAGCATTAAAAAATGCGACTACATGAGGTAAAAAAGTTTAAAGCCGATTTCCCTGAATGGGAGGGTTGACTTTGGCCGGTTGTTGATTTGGATAAGCGGCCATAACTATATAAAAACATATACTGTTTGGCCGCCTGTACTAGCAAACCAAATAGCAACCTGAATTTTCTTTAAACATTTCCAGCCCAAATTCCTTTTACTACCGGCAAATACCTGCTGCTGATTATAGTCAGCATAATCCCTGCATGAAGAATTGTAATTTTTTAGGAGCGAAAAAAACGGCTGGCATGCTGCTAATGGCAGCAATTGTGGTGATAACGCTTGGCTTCGTTTTAACCAACACTACTGATAAAATGTTAACTGCCGATCCTGACAACGGCGGCTTATTTTTGCCCGGTAACTTTAAGGCTGTAATAGCCATTGATAGCCTGGCCGGCAGGGCACGTCACCTGGCCGTAAATACCAATGGCGATATTTATGTAAAACTCCGTTTTCCCGATTCTGTTGGGGGCAACGTGGCAGCACGGGATACCAATCATGACGGCAAGGTAGATACGATAAAAAAATTTGGCAACTATGATGATAAAGGGTCTTATGGTACCAGTATGCGGGTGCATAAGGGCTACCTGTATTTTAGCTCGGAAATAAACGTTTACCGCACCAAATTAAATCCCAATACACTGGTGCCCGATGGCCCGCTGGAATTAATATTGCATGATACCCATGGCGAGCACGAGCACGATGCCAAGCCACTGGCTTTTGATGATGCCGGGCACATGTACGTGGCCTTTGGCGCGCCATCCAACGCCTGCCAGGAGCAAAACAGGGTACCCGGTTCGCCGGGAATTAAAGGCTGCCCTTTGCTGCAGGACTATGGCGGCATCTGGCAGTTTGATGAGGCTAAACCCAACCAGCAACAAACAGACGGGGTAAAGTATGCTACCGGCCTGCGCAGTGTAGTGGCTATGGATTGGAACACGGCCGATAATTGCCTGTATGTTGTTGCCCATGGCCGCGACGACCTGCGTTTGTTGTTCCCTAAGAAATTCAGCGCCTGGCAAAGCGCTGTTATGCCTGCCGAGGAATTTTTAAAGATAAAACAAGGCACCGATGCAGGCTGGCCATATTATTACTACGATCCCATTAAACACAAAAAGCTATTAAACCCCGAGTATGGCGGCGACGGTATAAAAGCGGGTAATGGCGCCAGGTACGCCCAGCCATTGATTGCCTTCCAGGCGCATTGGGCACCTAATGATTTGTTGTTTTATACCGGCAACCAGTTTCCGGCACGATATAGGAACGGTGCTTTTGTGGCTTTTCATGGTTCAACCAACCGGTCGCCATATCCGCAGGCGGGCTTTTTTGTTGCTTTTGTGCCCTTTAAAAATGGCGTGCCAACCGGCAGGTGGGAAATATTTGCCGATGGTTTTGCCGGCCGCAATACCGTGGTAAGCGTAAGCGACGCACTTTGCCGCCCCATGGGTTTATCAATGGGCCCCGATGGTTCATTATATGTAAGCGATACCGAAAAGGGTAGGGTATGGCGCATTTTTTACCAGGACGATAAAACCAAATTCACTAATGCCATGCTTGCCAAAATGGAGTTGCGCAAAAAACTGCCCAATTTTAAAATACCCGACCAGGCACGCGGTAATATTGCAACCGGGATGCTTAAAGGCGGGGCCAAAATATACACAACTTATTGCGCCAGCTGCCACCAAAAAAATGGCCGGGGCGATGGTAATCTTTTCCCTCCGCTGAGTGGCTCCGAATGGGTAACAGGTGGCAAATACATGGAAAAGGAGCCTGCTATCAGGGTATTATTAAGTGGCCTGCAGGGGCCGGTTACAGTTAAAGGCAAACCCTATAACAGCGTTATGCCCAAACATGATTTTTTAAGCGATGCCGATATAGCCAGTGTACTTACCTATATCAGGAGCAATTTTGGCAACAACAGCAGTTTGGTTTCCGCATCTGAAGTTGGAAAAATACGGGCGGGATTGCCGGGTAAATAGCCTGGCGTTACCGCTATTTTCGCGCTATGGTTGCTAAGGCCGCTTCTGCTGTTTCAAGCTGACTGCCGGCATGGGGCTGTAAAAAAGTAAACAAAAGAGGAACGCATTTTAAATGTTATCTTGCGTTGTTCCTAAGCTCGTTTTAACATAAGGCTGCCGGGAAGATAATTTGCTATATTCTACAATGAAAAAACTCATCGTCCTTGCCTTATCAGTAGTCCCTTACTTTGCTTCGGCACAAACCACGCAGAAATACCTTATCAAAACGGGGAAGCTATTTGACAGCGAAACCGGTCAATTTAAAATAGGACTGGATGTATTGGTTGACGGCAATAAAATAGAAGCGGTAAAAGCCGACAGGGATTTATCCGGTGAAGATAAGAAAGACCGCGAACTGATAGATCTTTCTAAATACACAATTCTTCCCGGCCTTATCGATTCACACACGCATTTATTATTCAGGGAAGAGTTGCAGGCAGGCATGGACTTTTCGACCTTATCTTTAGAGAAAGTATTAACTCAGCAGGGCGATGCATACCGGGCCATTTATGGTGCTGTAAGGGCAAAGGCTTATCTGGAAGCGGGTATAACATCTGTACAGGATTTGGGTAACTCGGGTAAGTTTGCAGATATCGCCTTACGCAAAGCTATTGAAGACGGGTTGGTTATTGGTCCGCGGATGAGTTGCGCCGGGCAGGGATTATCCAGCGAGGGCGGACAGTTACCTGGATTGATTTACCAGCACAGGAATATAGCCGATGACGAATACCGAATTATAACCAGCGCCGACGATGCCATACAGGCCGTACGCGAAAACGTTACCCAGGGAGCCAATGTAATTAAAATTTACTCTAACAATACCCCAAACCGTACTGCGCTTTCTGTTGATGAAATGCGCGCGATTGTAAAGGAAGCGCATCGTTATAATTTGCGGGTTACCGCCCACGCAACGGATAACCAGGCGGTATATAACGCGGTAATTGCCGGAGTTGATGGCATTGAACATGGTTACAAGGTAAATGACAGCACCCTTATGCTTATGGCTAAAAAGAAAGTGATCCTGGTACCTACCGATGGCGATAGTACCATATATGCCAACTACGCGGCGATAGCCTATCCCGGCGATAAAAATGTAACACCCCAATTAAAAAAGATGACAGATGCCCAGGCCAACCGGCTGCAGCGAGCATTAAAGTTTGGCGTTACAGTGGCCGCAGGGTCTGATGATTATATTGATGTGCATCTGCCTTATTCGGCATTTTCCAAGCATACGCTTATCGGTTATCATGAGGAGGGTGTAAGCATCCCGCAACTGCTGCAGTTTGCTACTATCAATGCTGCCAAACAACTTAATATGCCTAACAAGATAGGTAATCTGAGGCAAGGCTTCCTGGCCGATATTATTGCGGTAGATAGTAATGTAGATACAGATATCCATGCCATCATGAACGTACATTTTGTGATGAAGGACGGCGTGGTGTATGTGAATAAATAAACAGGGTTGGTATTTATTTTTATTGAATTTTATCACAAATGATTAGTGGTCGTTTTAGTCGAAACGGCCGCTAATCATTTGTGATAATCAAGTGTTTACAAGCCAAAAGCTGCTTTTACTTTATCTACGTAATCCAGCTTTTCCCAGGTAAACAACTCTACCTCGCGTACCAACTCGCTGCCGTCATGGGCAATAAAGGTTTTGGTTACGGTTTCATTTGGTTTACCAAAGTGGCCGTAAGCTGCGGTCTCGCTATAAATAGGGTTACGCAGTTTAAAGCGGGTTTCAATAGCGTAAGGGGTCATGTTAAATACCTCTTCTACTTTTTTCGCTATTTCGCCGTCATGCAAAGCAACTTTGGCAGTGCCGTAGGTGTTTACGTAAATACCCATAGGCTGGGCAACGCCAATGGCGTATGATACCTGTACCAAAACTTCGCTGCACACACCGGCAGCAACCAGGTTTTTGGCTATATGGCGGGTTGCGTAAGCAGCAGAACGATCAACCTTTGAAGGGTCTTTGCCAGAAAAAGCACCGCCACCGTGTGCGCCTTTGCCGCCATAAGTATCCACAATAATTTTACGGCCGGTTAGGCCGGTATCGCCATGTGGGCCACCTATAACAAATTTACCGGTTGGGTTAATGTGATATTTAATCTGATCGTTAAAAAAGTGCGCATATTTTGGATATTTTGCTTCAACGCGAGGGATCAGGATGCTGATAATATCCGAACTGATTTTGGCCAGCATCGCTGTTTCTTCGTCAAAATCGTCGTGTTGGGTTGATATTACGATGGCATCTATACGCTGTGGCTGGTTGTCATCGCTATACTCCAGCGTAACCTGCGATTTTGCATCCGGGCGAAGGTATTTGATCTCATTGTTTTCGCGGCGGATGGCGGCAAGCTCTATTAATAAAGCATGGGCAATATCCAATGCCAGGGGCATATAGTTGTCAGTCTCGTTGGTGGCATAGCCAAACATCATGCCCTGGTCGCCGGCACCTTGTTCTTCAGGTGCTTTGCGTTCAACCCCCTGGTTAATATCAGGCGATTGCTCGTGAATGGCTGATAGTACGCCGCACGAGCTGCCATCAAACATATATTCGCCTTTGGTGTAACCAATTTTGTTAATTACCTCACGGGCTATTTTTTGCACATCTAAATAGGCTTTTGATTTTACTTCGCCGGCTAAAATTACCTGCCCGGTAGTTACCAGTGTTTCGCAGGCTACTTTTGAATTGGGGTCGAATGCTAAAAAATGATCAATCAGCGCGTCTGAAATCTGGTCGGCAACTTTATCCGGGTGTCCTTCTGATACGGATTCAGAGGTAAATAAATATGGCATATAAACTTTTTATACAATTAATTTGAAACAGCCAAGCGGGGATTTTTGAGGGATCGTAGTAAAAAGAAGCATGGGTATTAGCACTTTTTTACGTGGTTGCAATCCTTTCCTTTTGATAAAGGGTATTAAATCAGTCCACTTTCGGGTGGCAAAAATAAAACAAATTTTACAAAGCCGAAAATACATTTACTTTTGATACTTTAAATAATACAGATAATTGAAACGTAAAGCGTTGTTTATAATAAACCCCATAGCAGGGGGCAAGAAGAAGGATGGGGTGCCGGAGCTGATAGATCAACACCTTGATAAAAATGCATTTGATTACCATATAATATACACCGATGGTGTTTCGCACGCGCAGCAGATAGCCACCGAAGCGGCGGGTAAGTTTGATATTGTAGCCGCTGTTGGCGGCGATGGTACTGTTAATGAAATTTCATCGGCTATAGTAGGCAGCACTACCGCGCTGGGCATTGTGCCTTTTGGTTCGGGTAATGGTTTGGCGCGTTTTTTAGGCATCCCCATGGATACTGCGGCATCTATTAAAACACTGGGTGGTTATAAGGTTGAAACCATCGATTCGGGGCTGATGAACGGCCAGCCTTTTTTTAATATGGCTGGCATGGGGTTTGACGCCCACATAGCCGAAGTATTTTCGCATGGCAAAAAACGGGGTTTTTTAACCTACATCAAATCAACCATGCAGGAGATCATGAGTTACCAGCCTAAAAAATATTGGCTCGAAATTGATGGCAAAAAATATGAACGCGATGCTTTTATTATAAGTATAGCCAATTCATCGCAATGGGGCAACGATGTGCATATTGCCCCCAGGGCATCGGTACAGGATGGTTTGCTGGATATTTGCGTAATCAGCAAATTCCCGGTTTGGCGACTGCCTGAGATTGGTGCGCGGTTAATGCTGAAAACAATTGAGGCGTCAACATATATCGAAATTATAAAAGGGAAGGACATTCATATTACAAGGCTGGGCCCGGGGCCAATACACCTGGACGGCGAGCCGCAGGTGATGCAGGCCGGTTTACATATTAATATAGTGCCAAAGTCGTTAAAGGTTATTGTAGGGCCGGGCTATAAAAATTAATAATCATGGCAAAAAAGAATTTTACAGGGGTGGTTTATTCCACCAACCCCGATTTTGAATACCAGGAAAATGGCGGGCCTAACGCGCAAACGCTGCCTCCGCAACAACAAAACCTGAAAATATACCTCGACCGTAAAGGCGGCAGCAAACTGGTAACCAGGGTGAGCGGTTTTATAGGCACCGATGCCGATTTGGAGGCCATTGGCAAAAAATTAAAAACAAAATGTGGGGTAGGCGGTTCGGTAAAAGATGCTGAAATATTGATACAGGGCGATTTCAGGGATAAAATACTGATACTGTTACAAACCGATGGCTATAAAGTAAAAAAAGCGGGCGGATAGTTTATAAGTGCTTCATAGCCTATATATTAGGCGGCATCATAGCGTATTTTATACACTAAAACATCATTTTAAACCGGTTATTGCAACATAACAATTAAAGCACATAACATGTGTGTAACGAAATAGTAGCATAAATTTTATCACTATTGCTTGATAATATTAAAAAAAATGGTTTTCATTGCAAATAATTGTAGTGGCAACACACAATAATTTATCGGTATTACGTTATTTATATCCAATTGCACACAAAATGTAATTTGGTATTAAAAAATTGTAAAGAATAATATAAATGGTTTTTTTATTTCAATAAAATTCTATTTTTGTTATTCGCATTTAAAAGCACATTTAACTAACTTATAACATAAACAAAAACTAAAACTAAAATTTTAAAAGTAATGGCAAACGCACCAACAAAACCAACTACTCCTGTTAAACAAGAAAGCTCAAGTGCATCTGGCATATTTGCTTCTTTAACTATTCCAATTTGTATAGTAGTAGCAATTTGTATTTTTATATTCATACTTGGCGATCCGAGTCACTTTAAAGGCGGCGATCCCAAAGCTGAACCTACAGATATCTATGGTACCATACATAAAGGTGGTGTGATTGTACCTTTGATCATGTCTTTTTTATTAATGGTTATCGTTTTCTCTATCGAGCGTTTTGTGGTAATTGGCAAAGCATCAGGTACAGGCAGCGTAGATTCATTTGTTAGAAAAGTACAGGCAGCCCTTAACGCAGGCAATATCGCAGCTGCATCGGCTGAGTGCGATAAACAAAAAGGTTCTGTAGCAGCAGTTATCAAATCGGCATTGAAAAAATATGGCGAAATGGAAGCTGAGCCAAACCTGGATGTAGATCAAAAAACATTAGCTATCCAAAAAGACATCGAAGAAGCAACAGCTTTAGAAATGCCAATGTTAGAGCAAAACTTAACCATTATTGCTACATTAGTATCTATCGGTACATTAACAGGTTTGTTAGGTACGGTTGTAGGTATGATTGGTGCGTTCTCGGCGTTAGCAACTTCTGGTGTGCCTAACCAGGTTGAACTATCTGCCCACATCTCTGAAGCGTTGATTAACACTGCATTTGGTATCAGTACTTCAGCTATCTCAATTATCATGTACAATGTGTTTACATCAAAAATTGATAAACTGACTTACGCTATCGACGAAACTGGTTTCAGCATCGTGCAAACATTTGCTTCGTCACATAAAAACAAATAAGAATATATAAGTATTTAGTTTTTTGCCCTAATTAATAAGTATCCGGCAAAAGATTTTGTAAAAGTTTAATACTATATATTTTTAAAAGAAATTAAAATGGCAAGGATAAAAGTCCCAAGAAAGAGTACAGCAATCGACATGACCGCCATGTGCGACGTGGCGTTCCTGTTGCTAACTTTCTTTATATTAACTGCAAAACCAAAAACCGAAGATCCGGTACCTATTGATATACCAAGATCTTCTATCCAGCAGCCGGTGCCTGAAGCTGACTTTGCTACAATATCTGTAGGATCTCAGAAAGCGTTTTTCGGAGTTGAGGGAACAGATATACGCAAACAAACTTTAACCCAAATGGGAGAGATCTACAAAGTTTCTTTTACCCCCGAGGAGTTAAACAGGTTTTCAACTATGACGTCTGTAGGTGTGCCCTTTAACCAAATGAAACAATTTATTGCTTTAAGTGCAGATCAGCAGAAAAAGTATGTTCAGCCAGGTATCCCAAGGGATTCTGTAAGCAACGAATTGTTTAACTGGATCCGTGAGGCCCGTAAGGCTACCGTTGCATTGCACAACGTGCAACTGCGCGTGGCTATTAAAGGTGACAGCAAAGAAGCGTACCCGGTTATTAAGGATGTTGTAGGTATTTTGCAAAAGCAAAAAGTTAACAAGTTTAGTTTAATAACAGATCTGGGTGCTGCCGGCGGCGCGCCTAAAAAATAAAGAGTCATGGCAGAATTAGATACCTCCGGGGGAGGCAAACACAAAGGCGGGAAGGTTAGAAGTAAAAAGCAATCAACCCGTGTAGATTTAACCGCAATGGTTGATCTTGCATTCTTGCTGATTACTTTCTTTATCATGACCACAACATTGGCCAAATCAAAAGCGATGGACCTTGCAATGCCTGATAAGGATGAGAAAACTAAAGATCAGTTGCCTATCGCAGCTTCACGTTCATTAACCCTTTTGTTAGGCAGCGATGATAAACTGGAGTGGTACCTGGGCGAGCCAGGAAAATCGGCTCCGGAAGTTACGAATTACAAACCGGATGGTTTGCGTAAGCTGCTGATTGAAAAAGGTAAAGATGTGCAGGCAAAAACAGGCAAGGTTATGTTTGTTGTGATAAAACCAAGCGATAAATCAAAATACAAAAATATGGTAAGTGTTTTGGATGAAATGGCTATCACTAACATAACAATGTATGGTATCGTTGATATAACAGCTCCTGAAATTGAATTGCTGAAAAGGGAGAATATTTACAACGATAACAAATAATTTTAAATAACGTTAATTACTATTAAAGCGTAACAGATGTTCGGATCAAAATTAGACATATTAGATCAGAAATGGATCGACGTTGTTTTTAATAGCAGGAATAAGAACTACGGTGCTTATATTCTAAGAAGAGAAAATTCAAAGACCACTTCAAGGGCACTTATTTATGCCATTGTGTTTTTTGTTTTGGTTGTTTCTATGCCTACTATTATAGCGAAGATCAAGGGATTTATCCCCAAGGCTGATGACAAGGTGAAGATAACAGACGTAGTGCTGTTACCGCCACCACCCGTGGATCAAACCAAAAAACCACCTCCGCCGCCACCAGAACCACCAAAACCAAAAGTTGACCAGGTGCGTTTCCCGCCTCCGATTGTAAAACCAGACAATGAGGTTAAGGAAAAAGATCCGCCAACGGTGAAGGAACTCCAGGTGGCCGACCCTGGTCAGAAAGATCAGAAAGGTGATCCTAACCAGGACATCAGAATTGATGAGCCGGTAGGTAATTCAGATATTAAGCAGGTTGTTGAGGAAGACCCTAATAAGATCTTCGCGTCAGTTGAAAATTTACCTGAGTTTCCTGGAGGCCAGGATAAATTTATCGCTTACCTGAGCAAAACTATCCGTTACCCTGCTGTTGACCGTGAAAACGGTACACAAGGACGTGTAATTCTTACTTTCGTTGTGGAACGTGATGGTTCGTTAACTGATATTAAGGTTTCAAGAAGCCTTAGTCCTGGTACTGATGCCGAAGCTGTTCGTGCGTTAAAATCATCGCCAAAATGGAAACCGGGTATTCAGAATGGCCGCCCGGTACGTGTACAATATAGTGTACCGGTAAGCTTTGCGTTAGCTGCCGATAATTAAGACAATGTCAATTAATTTCAATAAAGAGCAAAAATCGCCCAAAAGGCGGTTTTTGCTTATTTTAGGAACTGCCGCATTTATTTGCTTTATAGTTTTAGGCTTAATGATCATGTTGTGGGACAGGCTCCCGTTACAACTGGAGCCATACCAGCGGAAGCTTTTCGGGGGTTTTATAATTATATACGCCGTTTTGCGTTTCTCAAGGGTGTTTAGAAAAGATAAAGATGAAGAATAGCTTTACAATTAAATGCGTTTTTTTTGTTCTTGCGGTATTGGTGATACAAGCCTGCCAGCCCCGGGTTAAAGAAAAATCGAGTAGCGATACTTTTTATACAGGCACGGTTAAGTTTGTTACCGATGAATCTTTTGCACCAATCATCGGACAAGAGGAATTTGTATTTAAGAGCAGACATGCCGATGCCAACCCGATATTTTTGTACCGTCCGGAAAACCAGGCAATTAACATGTTGCTAAACGACAGTGTCCGTTTGGCTTTTTTGGCCCGTGACTTGGATACCGCTGAGCGAAATGTTATCATAAGGCATGGTTTAAGTGTAAATTCACAACGTTTTGCCGTTGATGCTATAGCATTAATAGTTAATAAAACTTCAGCTGATACGTTAATTACTGTAAGCACGTTAAAGAAAATGTTGAATGGGCAGGGCGATTTGAATAAAATAATTGTTTTTGATAACCCAAATTCGAGTTTGGTAAGATATTTGAAAGAGTTTTCTGGTAACAAGGAGTTTAAACAAAAAAACATTTACGCCCTTAAATCAAACAAAGAGGTTATTAAATACGTTAGTGAACACCCGGACGCCTTAGGCATCACTGGTTTTAGCTGGCTGAATGACCCGGGTGAAGATATTGCTGCTTTTGCAGACAATGTTAAGATTGTAGCAGTTAAGGATGAGGGCAATAAGCAGTACCCCAACGAGTACTTTAAACCTTCGCAGGAATCGCTTGTCTTAAAGCAGTATCCCTTGAGTAGAGGGTTGTACCTGGTTAATAGTTCAAGCAAAGTTGGTTTGGCCCTCGGTTTTGCAACATTTTTAGGAAGCGATGTAGGCCAGCGCATAATATTGAGATCGGGTTTGTTACCCGATTCGATACCACCGAGAGAGATAATTTTAAAAAGTAAATAATAACTAAATTAGATGAAAATGATCAGTAAAATAGCTAAGGCAACATTAGGACTGGTATTAATAGGTTCATCATCAGTTTTTGCGCAAAGTCTAGCCGACGCCAAAAAAGCTATTGACGCCGAACAATATCAAAAAGCCAAATCGATGCTTAAAAACCTTACGACCACGCAGGCCGATAAGGACGAGAATTTCTTTTACCTGGGTTGGGTGTACATCAAACAGGATTACACCGACTCGGCTAAGGCGGCCTTTAACAAAGGTATTGCCGTAAACCCAAAATCGGGGTTAAACTATGCCGGTTTAGGTGCTGTTGCCCGTTTAGATAAAGACAAAGCAGGCGCAACAACAAACTTTAACCAGGCCGTAGCCCTTGCAGGTAAAAACGCGAAGCCTTACGTATTTGTGGGTAAGGCTTATTTACTGCCGGTAACTGCGGATGGTAAAGTATCTGTTGACGATGCGAGCGCTGCAATTGCGGTGCTACAAAAAGGCAAGGTAGTTGCTCCTAAGGATGTGGAGCTATTGATTACTTTAGGTGATGCCTATGCTTCACAAATTAAAAGTAACGAGGCTTACCAGGCTTATTCAGATGCATCAACTATTGATCCTAAAAACGCTGCTGCCAAAGTAGCAACCGGTGTTTTGTGGAGATATGCCAATAACTTTACAGATTCGGAACAACAGTTTAAAGATGCATTGGCTATCGATCCTAACTATGGTCCTGCTTACAGGGAATGGGCCGAAACAGATAACCGTTGGGCAAGTACAGACCCTAAAATGGCATCTGAAAAAATCAAAGCCGCGGTTGAGCAATACAAAAAATTCATCAGCTTAACAGATCAGTCGCCAGAATCGCAAATGCGTTATGCCGACTTCCTGATTAGTGCCGGTCAATACGCCGAGTTACAGCCTGTGGCTGCTGACCTGGTTAAATCAGTAAGATCAAACTTAAGGGCTTATCGTTACCAGGCTTATGCAGCTTACGAGAATAAAGATTATCCGACAGCTTTAACCGCGATGAATACCTGGTTAGCAAAGGCAGAGCCAAAAAGGATTGTACCACGTGATTATTTATACCTTGGCCGTATTCAAATGGCATCTGGTCAAGATTCCGTTGGTATCAATACTTTAAAGAAGGCTTTAGAACTCGACTCAACGCAGACTGATGTTTATGGCGAAATTGCTAAGTCACTTTATGGCCAAAAGAAATATAAAGGGGCAGGTGACGCTTATGCAGCCTTTATCGCTAAATCAAGAAAAGCCACCCTTAACGATTATTTACGTGAAGGAACAAGCTACTATTTTGCTTATCAGGATCAATATTTTAGCAAAGCTACGCCAAAACCTACACCAGATTCGACCTTGCTGACCAAAGCCGATTCGGCATTTAGCTATATTCAGCATAAAGCTGCAAATCCTATAGGGGCTGTGGCTATATTTCAGGCTCGTGCTAATGACTACAAAGAGGCTGATCGTAATAACATAAAAGGATTTGCAAAGCCATATTATGAGCAATATATCCAAATAGTTACAGCTAAAAGCCCTGTTGCCGATGCAGATAAAAAGAACCTGGCCGAGGCTTATGCTTATTTAGGTGCCTTCTATGAGTTTAAGGAGAAGGACGACGCTAAAGCCGCTGAAAACTATACTAAAGCAAGGGATAACGATCCTACTAATAAACAAGCTGCCGCTTACTTCTCCCGTAAAGGTGGAGCTGGTAAAAGCAAGTAGTTTTTAGAATCAAGAGATAAGATTCAAGAGTCAGGATGGAATTGCACAGCAGTTCTCGTCCTGACTCTTTTTTTGCGCGAGGCTTAAGCGTTAACACAAAAAGCGGGCGATGTTGTCGCCTGGAAACTTGCGAAGTTTTTAAAACTTCGCAAGTTTGATTTACGGTACGCAAACTGCTGATTTTTTGTCTTAACTCTTGATTCTTGACTCTTGAATCTAATAAGGCTTTTTTATTATCAATCCATTAGTATATTTGCAGCATGGAAGCACACAGTTTACCGGGTAGCTATTTGCCCATTATATTTCAGATGCTGGTGGCGTTAGGATTTGTTGTTACTACCATGTTTGTAACACATAAAATTGGCCCTAAACGTAAAACAAAAGATAAGCTTACGCCCTTTGAATCGGGTATCGAGGTGGTGGGTAATGCCCGTACACCTATTTCGATCAAGTATTTCCTGGTAGCCATCCTGTTTGTATTGTTTGATGTGGAGGTTATTTTCATGTACCCATGGGCAGTTAATTTTAAAGCCATGGGCGAGCAGGGAATGATAGAGATGTTCATTTTCATGGCCACACTTTTGCTGGGCTTTATCTACGTTATTAAAAAGGGCGCCTTAGACTGGGATTAAGCCCCACCTAACTGCGGAGCAGCATGAACACATTTATTAAATAAATTAAAATGTGAATAATCCTCCCCGGTAGGGAGGACTTGGATATGCTGCTTTAAAATCTTGTTTTAAAGTCTCCCCTACCGGGGGAGATTTATAGGGGGTTGGCTCTTTAGAACGATTCTAAATATAGCCTTTGAAGTGTCATAGTGTACCATTTACATCGTTATTTACGTAATTTTGCACTCGTTACCTGTTATAGCAGGTAATGTTTTCTATTAACATTAGTCAATGAGTGATATTCAAATAGTTAACGCTCCTTTAGGGGTTGAGGGTTCGGGTTTTTTTGCTACCTCGCTTGATAAAGCGGTTGGCCTTGCCCGCGCCAATTCACTATGGCCACTGCCTTTTGCCACATCCTGCTGTGGTATTGAATTTATGGCAACAATGGCTTCACATTATGATCTTTCGCGTTTTGGCGCCGAGCGTTTAAGCTTTTCGCCACGCCAGGCAGATTTGCTGATGGTTATGGGTACTATAGCTAAAAAAATGGCTCCTGTACTGCGCCAGGTTTACCTGCAAATGGCCGAACCACGTTGGGTTATGGCTGTTGGTGCCTGCGCGTCAAGCGGTGGTATATTTGATACTTATTCTGTTTTGCAGGGTATTGACGAGATTATCCCGGTTGATGTTTACGTGCCTGGTTGTCCGCCACGTCCCGAAGCCATTATTGATGGGTTTATGAACATACAGGAGCTGGTGAAAACTGAAACAGTGCGCAGAAGAAATGAGCCTAAATACCAGGAATTATTAGCTAAATACGGAATTCAATAATAATGGCCCAGATACCCAACGAAGAGCTTTTAAAAAGAATCGGCGAAAAATTTGGTGAGCAGGTGACTTTAGTGGGTGAACCATACGGTTTACTTACTGTAGAAACAAGCCGGGAGCAGATCATCGACCTGCTTGCTTTCCTGAAAACCGATCCGGCCCTTAAATTTATATTTTTAACAGATATTACCGGCATCCACTATCCTGAGCAGGAAAAGCAGATTGGCATTATTTACCATTTGCACAGCCTTACTACCAATACCCGTATCAGGATAAAGGTATTTTTGGTTGATGGCGATGTACATATCCCAACAGCTACGGTGTTGTGGGAAGGTGCTAATTGGATGGAACGCGAAACTTACGACTTTTTTGGAGTGATCTTCGATGGTCACCCTGACCTGCGTCGTATTTTGAACGTTGACGACATGACCGCTTTCCCGATGCGAAAAGAATTCCCGTTGGAAGATCCTAACCGTGTTGACAAAAAGGATTACTTTTTCGGAAGATAACATATGCCGCAAAGGGAAACCTTAAGCGGTATCACGATATAAAAGAAAATTAAATTATACTGATGCAAAACCATCCTGTATATACAGATAACGATCCGCAAAACGAGCTTTCTACCTTAAACCTCGGCCCAACTCACCCTGCAACCCACGGTGTGTTTCAAAACGTGCTGCAGTTGGATGGTGAAAGAATTGTGAGCGGCGTATCAACCATTGGGTATATTCACCGCGCATTTGAAAAAATTGCCGAGCACCGCCCTTTTTATCAGATAACCCCGTTAACCGACAGGCTTAACTACTGTTCATCACCCATCAACAACATGGGCTGGCATATGACGGTAGAAAAACTGTTGGGGATCACTACTCCAAAACGTGTTGATTACCTGCGTGTAATTGTAATGGAACTGGCACGTATTGCCGATCACATTGTTTGTAACGGTGTATTGGGTGTAGATACCGGCGCTTTCACAGGTTTCCTTTACATGATGGAATTCCGCGAAGCCATATATGAAATTTACGAAGAAGTTTGTGGCAGTCGTTTAACTACAAACATTGGTCGTATTGGTGGTTTCGAAAGGAATTTTAACTCAATCGCTTTTGCCAAACTGCGTAAGTTTTTGATTGATTTCCCTAAAACATTAAAAGAGTTTGAATCGCTGTTTAACCGTAACCGCATCTTTGTCGACAGGACAAAAGACGTGGCTGCTGTTACTGCCGAGGATGCTTTAAGCTATAGCTGGACAGGCCCGATATTACGTGCCACCGGTGTTGATTACGATGTACGGGCCATGAACCCATACTCATCATACGAAGATTTTGAATTTGAAGTGCCTGTTGGTACCAATGGCGATGTTTACAGCCGCTTTTTGGTACGCAACGAGGAAATGTGGCAGAGCTTACGCATTATTGACCAGGCTTTAACTAAGCTTGACAAAGAGCCATCGGATGTTTTCCATGCCGATGTGCCTGAGTTTTACCTGCCTCCAAAAGAAGAAGTTTATAATAATATGGAAGCCTTGATCTATCACTTTAAAATTGTGATGGGCGAGATACCAACCCCTAATACCGAGGTTTATCATTCGGTTGAAGGTGCCAATGGCGAATTAGGTTTTTATTTGGTGAATGATGGCGGGCGCAGCCCATACCGTTTGCATTTCCGCAGGCCAAGCTTCATCAATTACCAGATGTATGCACCCATGAGCCGTGGTATGTTATTATCAGATGCGATTATTAATATGAGTAGTTTAAACGTTATAGCCGGAGAGTTAGATGCTTAGAGTTGAAGATACTCAGGTTTCGGTTGAGTTTAGCCCGGAACTGCTGAATAAATTTGCTGATGTGGTTACCCGCTATCCTGCAGGTAAACAAAAATCGGCATTGTTGCCTATCCTGCACTATGTACAGGCCGAATTTGGCTGGGTAAGCCCCCAGGCTATGGATAAGGTTGCAGCCTATTTGGATATATTACCTATTGAGGTTTATGAAGTAGCTACATTTTATACCATGTACCTGCTTAAGCCAAGTGGTAAATATGTATTGGAAGTATGCCGTACAGGCCCATGTGGCGTTGTAGGCGCCGATAAGATCATGGATCATATTGAGCAAACGCTTGGTGTACCCGAAGGCGAAGTTACTTCCGATGGCTTATTTAGCTGGAGGGGCGTGGAGTGCCTTGCAGCCTGTGGCTATGGTCCTGTTTTACAAATTGGCCCCGAATATACTTTTTACGAGAATTTAACTAACCAATCGGTTGATAAGCTGGTTAGCGATTTAAGGGCAAAAGCAAAAAATTAAAGCTATGGGACGCAAATTACTTTTAGAACATATAAACGTACCAGGCATCAATACATTTGATGTATACCGCCAAAAGGGGGGCTATGCATCTGTAGAGAAAGCTTTAAAAACCATGACGCCCGAAGCGATTGTGGAAGAGGTAAAAAAATCGGGCTTACGCGGTCGTGGTGGTGCGGGTTTCCCAACCGGCATGAAGTGGAGCTTTTTGGCTAAACCCGAGGGTGTGGAACGTTACCTGGTTTGTAATGCCGATGAATCGGAGCCGGGTACTTTTAAAGACCGTTATTTGATGACTTACATCCCTCACTTATTAATTGAAGGGATGATTGTGGCCAGCTTTGCGCTGGGCGCCAAGACATCATACATATACGTTCGTGGCGAAATGATGCCGCAGATCCGCATCCTGGAAAGGGCCATCGCGGAAGCAAAAGCAAAAGGATTTTTAGGAAAAAACATATTAGGATCGGGTTACGACCTGGAGCTGTACGTACAACCGGGTGGTGGTGCATACATCTGCGGAGAAGAAACCGCCCTGTTAGAGTCATTGGAAGGCAAGCGTGGTAACCCGCGTATTAAACCGCCATTCCCTGCTATTGCCGGTTTGTATGGCTGCCCAACAGTGGTAAACAATGTGGAATCAATTGCCGCTGTAGTACCTATTATTAACGAAGGTGGCGACGAATATGCCAAATTAGGTATAGGCAGAAGCACGGGTACTAAGCTGATATCGGCTGGCGGTAACGTTAAAAAGCCAGGTGTTTACGAAATTGACCTGGGCTTACCTGTTGAAGAATTTTTATACTCCGACGAATATTGTGGTGGTATTGCCAACGGCAAACGCTTAAAGGCGGTTGTAGCGGGCGGTTCATCTGTACCGATTTTACCGGCTAACCTGTTCCTGAAAACCATTAACAACGAACCACGCCTGATGAGCTATGAATCATTGGCCGATGGCGGATTTGTAAGCGGAACGATGATGGGTTCGGGCGGTTTTATAGCCTATGACGAAGACCAATGCATAGTACGTAATACCTGGAACTTCACCCGTTTTTACCACCACGAAAGCTGCGGACAATGTTCGCCCTGCCGTGAAGGTACCGGATGGATGGAAAAAGTATTGCACCGTTTAGAACATGGCCATGGCAAAATGAGCGATATGGATTTGTTGGTTGATGTATCTAAGAAAATTGAAGGAAATACAATTTGCCCGCTTGGTGACGCGGCTGCCTGGCCTGTAGCCAGCGCTATCCGCCACTTTAGGGATGAGTTTGAATGGCACGTAACTAATGGAGCTGAAGCGACAATTCGTAATTTCGGATTGGCACATTATGCGGACCCATTGCCGAAACCGGAGGTTTTAGCATAATACAATAAATACTCCACTATGTCATTGCGAGGAACGAAGCAATCTCATAGGAATGGTGACGACTATGCATACGACGAGATTGCCACGCTACGCTCGCAATGACATATCGGAGAACAAAACGCTTCTAAACTTTAGAGTTTAGAAATTAGGATTTAGAGTTTATACAAAGGACGTTATATAAAATGTCGATGAAAGTAACCATAGACGGAATACCCGTTGAAGTAGAACCAGGAACAAGCATACTTAATGCCGCGAGGCAGATAGGTGGCGATATTGTTCCGCCTGCTATGTGCTATTACTCCAAGCTGGAAGGCAGTGGCGGTAAATGCCGTACCTGTTTGGTTAAGGTGACCAAAGGATCTGAGAAAGACCCGCGCCCTATGCCTAAACTGGTAGCATCATGCCGTACCGGTGTTATGGATGGCATGGAAGTGCAAAACATTACATCGCCCGAAGTTATTGAGGCCCGCAAAGGTGTAGTTGAAATGTTATTGATCAATCACCCGTTGGATTGTCCTGTATGCGACCAGGCCGGCGAATGCCACCTGCAGGATTTGGGCTTTGAGCACGGAGCGGCTAAAACCCGTTACGAATTTGATCGCCGTACTTTTGAAAAAATTGATATAGGTGATAAAATTCAGCTGCACATGACGCGTTGCATCCTTTGCTACCGTTGTGTTTTCACTGCCGACCAGATCACCAATACCCGTTTGCACGGTATCCTGAACAGGGGCGATCATTCTGAGATATCCACCTATATCAGCAAAGCTGTTGATAACGATTTTTCAGGGAACGTAATTGATGTTTGCCCGGTAGGCGCGTTAACTGATAAAACTTTCCGCTTTAAAAACCGTGTATGGTTTACCAAGCCGGTAGATGCGCACCGCGATTGCGATAAATGCTGTGGTAAAGTAACTTTATGGTATAAGGGCGAGGATGTGATCAGGGTAACCGGCCGTAAAGATGTTTATGGCGAGGTAGAAGAATTTATTTGCAATACCTGCCGCTTTGATAAAAAGAAAACGGCCGATTGGGTAATTGAAGGCCCGCGGAAGATATCGCATAAATCGGTTATCAGCTCAAATCATTACGAGTTTACGCCGCTGCCGGTTGTTAAAACCAACCCGGTATTACTGGAAGCCAATAAAGAACAATTTGAAAGGGATACACGCTTATAATGGGAACCGATTTAATATTTAGGATTGTACTGATCGTTATCATTTTCCTGATCAGTTTGGTTGTGGCCATGTACTCAACCTATGCCGAGCGTAAAATAGCGGCGTTTTTCCAGGATAGGATAGGCCCTAACCGTGCCGGTCCGTGGGGTATTTTGCAGCCGCTTGCCGATGGCGGTAAAATGTTTTTGAAAGAAGAGATTATCCCCACAAACGCTACACCTTTTCTGTTCATTGTAGGCCCATGTTTGGCTATATTAACGGCCTGTATAGGTTCGGCGGTTATTCCATGGGGCCAAAAAATGGTTGTCGGCGGTCACACAATTGATTTGCAGGTTACCGATATTAACGTTGGTGTATTATATATCTTCGGCGTGGTGTCATTAGGTGTTTATGGCGTAATGATTGGCGGTTGGGCATCAAACAATAAATACTCGTTGCTTGGCGCTATCCGTGCTGCATCGCAAAACATCAGCTACGAAATTTCGATGGGCTTATCCATCATTGCCTTGCTGATGCTTACCGGTACATTAAGTTTGAAGGAGATTGCCGAGCAGCAACATGGCTGGAACTGGAATATACTGCGTCAGCCGTTAGGCTTTTTGATATTCATCGTATGTGCGTTTGCTGAAACTAACCGCACACCGTTTGACTTGCCCGAGTGCGAAACCGAGCTGGTTGGTGGTTACCATACTGAGTACTCATCAATGAAATTAGGTTTCTACCTATTTGCAGAATATATCAATATGTTCATTTCATCGGCGGTAATGGCTACCCTTTATTGGGGCGGCTATAACTACCCGGGTATGGATTGGGTTACTGCACATGTAGGCCCGGCAATTGGCCCGCTGATTGGTACCGTTGTCCTTTTTGCAAAAATATTCCTGTTCATCTTCTTCTTTATGTGGGTACGCTGGACAATTCCACGTTTCCGTTATGATCAGTTGATGGACCTGGGCTGGAAGATATTGATACCATTGGCAATTGCCAACATAGTGCTTACCGGTGTGGTGAGCACAGGACTTAAACACCTTGGATTTTAATTAAATGGAATCATTAAGCAATAAGAAAAAAGTATTGGAAGTAAAGCCGCTCAATTTTCTGGAGCGTGCTTACCTGCCTGCCATTGTTGGCGGTTTGGCCACTACAATGAAGCACTTTTTCAGGAAGCCGGTAACCATCAGTTATCCTGAAGAGAAGCGCGAGTTTTCTGAAAACTTCCGCGGCATGCACTCGCTTAAGCGCGATGAGGATGGTAAAGAACGTTGCACCGCCTGTGGTTTGTGCGCTTTATCATGCCCCGCAGAAGCTATTACCATGACGGCCGCCGAGCGCCAGAAAGGCGAAGAGCACCTGTACCGTGAAGAAAAATACGCTGCTGTTTACGAAATAAACATGCTGCGCTGTATTTTTTGCGGCTTATGCGAAGAGGCCTGCCCTAAAGAAGCCATTTACCTTGACGGAGATATTGTACCTGCCGATTATTTGAGGAAGGATTTTATTTACGGTAAAGACAAATTAGTAGAGGCACCCTTAAATCAATAAAGAAGTTTTATACCTTTGCCCAACCTTAAAGCAGGGCAAAGGTATTTTGTAAATATAAACATGAGTACATTTTACTTCATCGCGTTTTTGTCCATATTCTTTTCGATATTGGTAATCTCGGCCAAAAATCCGGTACATAGTATCCTTTATCTTATACTTACCTTTTTTACGTTCACCATTCACTATATTTTACTGAATGCCCAGTTTTTGGCAATCGTAAATTTTATAGTGTATATGGGCGCTATCCTGGTATTGTTCCTGTACACCCTGATGCTCATTAACCTGAACAAGGAAAGTGAGCCGGTTAAGCCGTTTATGATTAAAATAGCCGGTGTATTTGGCGGCGGCATCCTTGCAGTTGCAATTGCCTCATCACTAAAACTGGTTGCTACATCAAACCCGGTGGTACTGCAAAACCCAGACCTTGGCCTGGTAAAAAACCTGGGTAAAGTATTGTTTAACGAATTTTTATTGCCATTTGAAGTATCGTCTGTATTGCTGTTATCGGCAATGGTAGGCGCTGTTTTACTGGCTACAAAAGACCCTAAAACTGCATAATGGAAAGTTTAACAAATACCATGCACGCGGTGCCGCTTAATCATTACATACTATTAAGTGCTATTATTTTCTCGATAGGCGTAATGGGCGTATTAATCCGCCGCAATGCCATCGTAATATTTATGTCGGTTGAGCTGATGCTGAACTCGGTAAACCTGTTGCTAACCGCATTCTCTGTTTACAGGGGCGATGCTACCGGCCAGGTTTTCGTATTCTTCATTATGGCGTTGGCCGCGGCTGAAGTAGCCGTAGGTTTGGCTATCATCGTGATGATCTATAGGAACACAAATTCGATAGACATTAACGTGCTGAACAGGCTGAAGTGGTAGAAGCCCCCCGGCCCCTAAAGGGGGAGGGTTAGAAAATGAGTATTCAATGCTTTTCGCAGGAGAAGTTTATAAATAGAACAATTAAAAAATAAAAGTCTCACCCTACTGGGGGAGATTTAGAGGGGGCTTATGAATCAATACATCTGGCTTATTCCCATATTACCGTTAGCCGGTTTTATTATTAACGGACTTGGCCGTAATTCATTATCAAAAGGCGTAATAGGCTTTATTGGCAGTGCGCTTGTATTGGCATCTTTTGCCTTAAGCATTGCTGTTTTCTTCCAGGTAAAAGCAACCGGAGTAATGAACGTTAATTATTTCGAGTGGATCAACGCAGGCCCTGTAAAAGTTCCTTTCGCGTTTCTTGTAGATCAGCTGAGTTCTATCATGCTGTTGATTATTACAGGTGTAGGTTTCCTGATACACCTGTACTCTATTGGTTATATGCATGATGATAAAGGGTTCGGTAAGTTTTTCGCTTACTTGAACCTGTTTGTGTTTTTCATGCTTTTACTGGTGATGGGTTCAAACTACATCATTATGTTTATAGGATGGGAAGGCGTTGGTTTATGCTCATACCTGTTGATAGGTTTCTGGTACACCAATCCCAGCTACGCGGATGCTGCTAAAAAGGCATTCATCATGAACCGTATTGGCGATCTTGGCTTTTTGATGGGCGTATTCCTCATCATCTACGCTTTTGGCACCGTTGAATTTGCAACCCTTTTCCCTAAGGTAGCCGCAATGAAAGTTGGTGTAGCGCCGCTTACGGCTATAGCTTTACTGCTGTTTGTAGGTGCTATGGGTAAATCGGCACAGTTACCTTTATTTACCTGGTTACCGGATGCAATGGCCGGCCCGACACCGGTTTCGGCATTAATACATGCTGCCACAATGGTTACAGCCGGTATTTATATGATTGCCCGCTCAAACATTATTTATACACTATCGCCATTTGCCATGGAAGCGGTAGCGATAGTAGGTTTGGCTACGGCCTTGTTTGCTGCACTAATTGCCCTTACGCAAACTGATATTAAAAAGGTACTGGCTTACTCAACCGTATCGCAGTTGGGTTATATGTTTTTAGGGCTGGGCGTTGGTGCTTACACAGGTTCTTTCTTCCACGTGTTAACTCACGCTTTCTTCAAGGCTTTATTATTCCTTGGTGCGGGTTCCGTTATTCACGCGGTAAGCGGTGAGCAGGACATGCGTAAAATGGGTGGCCTGAGAGGCAAATTGCCTGTTACTTTTATAACGATGCTGATAGGTACTATCGCGATATCTGGTATCCCGCCATTCTCTGGTTTCTTTTCAAAAGACGAAATTTTAGCGCACGCTTACGAACATAGCACAACATTTTATGTAATAGGTGTTTTTACAGCGATGTTAACCTCTTTCTACATGTTCCGGATGATGTACCTTACCTTCTGGGGCAAGTTCCGCGGAACGCATGAGCAGGAACATCATCTGCATGAGTCACCTGCTACCATGACTGTTCCTTTAATTGTATTAGCCATCTTATCCATCATAGGTGGTTTCATAGGTGTACCTGAGGTATTAGGCGGCCATCATGAACTGGCAAAATTCCTTGCACCTGTATTTAAGGCCTCAACAGCGGTATTGCCTATGCATGAATTATCGTCAAACACCGAATGGATTTTGATGGGAATTTCTGTAACAGTAGCATTAGTCGCATTGGTTTACGCTTATATTAAATATGTACAAAACGGCCGTGTTCCGGCAGCTGATACTGAAGAACGCCCGGCGTTAACCAGCTTATCATACCATAAATTTTATGTTGATGAGCTGTACGACTTTCTTTTCCGTAAGCCTTTGGATTTCCTGTCAACCTTTTTCTACAAAGTAGTAGATAAAATGGGCATCGATGGCCTGGTAAACGGTATTGGTAGAGGTACAATTGAAACCAGTAAGGGCTTACGCTTACTGCAAACCGGTAATGTTGGGTTTTACATATTTGTAATGGTACTGGGTATTATAGGCGTGTTGCTGTATACCGTATTTGGATTAACTAAAGTATAAACGATAGCGTTTAAAACATAAAATGACCGTTAGTATATTAATTTTTTTACCGGTAATTGCCGCAGTTATTGTCGCCTTTTTAAAAGGTAACACCGCCAAATATGCCGCTTTATTTTTTGCAATAGCCGAGCTGGCCGTGGCGGGCTTGTTTTTGAGCAAGTTTGTGCCCGATGCAACAACTCAGTTTGGTGTTGATATGCTATGGATCAAAAAATTCCATATTTATTTCAGCGCCGGTATCGATGGAATCAGCATGATTATGGTGTTGCTTACCACCTTGCTTGTCCCCTTAATCATACTTACCACGTTTAAGCGCGATCAACAAAATTCGGGTGCGTTTTACGCGTTGATATTGTTTATGCAAGCCGGTTTACTGGTTGTATTTACTGCTTTAGACGGCTTTTTATTTTATGTTGGATGGGAAGCAGCGTTGATCCCCATCTACTTTATATGTGCCCTTTGGGGAGGCGAAAACCGCATCCGTATTACGCTTAAGTTTTTTATCTACACGTTTGCCGGTTCGTTATTTATGCTGATAGCTATTATCTATCTGTATCTGCAATCTCCGGATAGCACGTTTAATATTCATAGCTTTTACGCTTTAAAGCTGGGTGCTACGCAGCAATCATGGGTATTTTTAGCATTCTTTTTGGCGTTTGCCATTAAAATGCCGGTATTCCCGTTCCACACCTGGCAACCTGATACGTATACCGAGGCCCCTACCGGCGGTACCATGATGCTTTCGGGCATTATGCTTAAGATGGGTGTTTATGGCGCTATCCGCTGGATGATCCCCAATGCGCCGGCAGGTCTCGACCACTGGCAGGCCATAATAACTACATTGGCAGTTATAGGTATTGTTTACGCCTCCATTATCGCTTTTAAACAAACTGATGGCAAGCGTTTGGTTGCTTACTCATCTATTGCCCACGTTGGGTTAATTGCCGCAGGCATATTTACATGGAGCCAGCAGGGCGTACAAGGGGCTATGGTGCAGATGCTCAACCACGGTATTAATGTTGTAGGTATGTTTTTTATCTGGGATATCATCAGCACCCGTTTAAACACCCGCGAAATAGGCAATCTTGGTGGTATTGCCAAAGTGGCCCCCAAATTTTCGATAGCGTTTTTAATTATTGTATTAGGGACAGTAGGCTTGCCGTTAACCAACGGTTTTGTGGGTGAGTTTTTACTGTTAGATGGTGTTTTTCAGTATAGCGCGTTTCATTACATGAACATAGCGCTGGCTGTTATTGCCGGTACTACGATTATTTTTGGCGCGGTTTATATGTTACGCATGT
Source organism: Mucilaginibacter sp. P2_A5 (assembly GCF_056404995.1). Classification (NCBI taxonomy): domain Bacteria; kingdom Pseudomonadati; phylum Bacteroidota; class Sphingobacteriia; order Sphingobacteriales; family Sphingobacteriaceae; genus Mucilaginibacter; species Mucilaginibacter sp. P2_A5. The sequence goes on along the minus strand of NZ_JBFUCY010000003.1, from coordinate 181,688 downwards.
ATAAAAATGTAATGCAGGGCGAAACCAATGAGTTAACCACTAATTTTAAAGACATCAGCGGATCTGAGCAATTGGTGCTTGGTGTTATTTGCATATTGATAATCGTTATTGGCGTATACCCGCAGCCTATTTTGCATATATCCGAAGCGGCTGTTACTAATTTGATAAATACTTTAAATACAAAACCAAGCTTTTAATATAAACTCTAAATTCTAATTTCTAAACTCTAAAAAGAAAAGAACAAAATATTGAATGAAGTAGATGGAAACCGGAGATAACAACGCTAAAAAGTTTAATCTGGAAGATAGAACATTTGATTTCGCCAATAATTGTAAAGAGTTTTTAAAGAAGATAGAGAAAAATATACATAATGTTGAATACTACAAGCAACTTGTAAGATCGTCAGGTTCGGTAGCGGCGAATTTTATAGAAGCTAACGAAAGCTTTAGCAGGAACGATTTTTCGCACGGGATAAAGATCTGTAGAAAAGAGGCAAAAGAGAGTCGTTTATGGCTCAGACTAATAGATATAAATGAACAACAACTGGCAAACTCCAGGGATATGTTAATTCAGGAAACGATGGAATTGACAAAAATCTTTGGAGCAATGCTTGAAAAAATAAAGAATACTAATTAACAGCTAACCCGGGTTTTTGAATTTTAACGAAGCTTTAAGGGTTCTATTTAGAGTTTAGAATTTAGGTTTTAGGATTTATAAAAACATGACTACTTTAATCATCATATCTGTTTTACCAATAGTGTTGTTGTACCTTGGCTTGTACAAGGCTTCAAAGGCATTATTACCTGTTACCGTGATTGGCTTGCTTGCTGCTTTGGCTTGCGCTGTTGCTGAGTACAAACGGCCCGATACCGCAATGCCTACTTTTCATGGTATGATGATGTTCAATAACTTTTCTGTTGTATTTTCATCTATAGCTATTATAACAACCATTTTAATTCTGCTGTTATCAGCCGGTTATTTTGAGAAGATAAGCAACCACGTGGCCGAGTATTACGCCATTATCCTGTTTTCATTAACAGGAATTATAGTAATGGTTTCCTATTACAACCTAACCATGATGTTTATCGGTATCGAAATCATGTCGGTAAGTTTGTATATCCTGGCAGGTATTAAGAAAAGCGATTTTGCATCAAACGAGGCGGCATTAAAATATTTCCTGATGGGGGCGTTCTCAACAGGTTTCTTATTGTTTGGTATCACCCTGCTTTATGGAACAACCGGTTCGTTTAGCCTGGAGGTTATTAATGATTGGGTTGTTGCGCATCCACACGCCGATCCTATGTTTTATACCGGTATCGGGCTCATTATTGTAGGCCTTTGCTTTAAAGTAGGCGCCGCTCCTTTCCATTTCTGGACGCCGGATGTATATGAAGGTTCGCCAACGCTGATAACAGCTTTCATGTCTACAGTAGTAAAAACAGCTGGTTTTGCAGCATTTCTGCGCCTATTCTCGGTATGCTTTGCGCCATTGTCTGATTTTTGGACGCCAATTTTACTGGTTATCACTATAGCAACACTGTTTATTGGCAACATCACCGCATTGTATCAGCAAAGCTTTAAACGGATGCTTGCTTTTTCAAGTATTTCGCATGCCGGGTACCTGCTTTTTGCAATTGTAGCTTTAGGTGCAAGTTCGGCCAATTCGGTATTTATTTATGCAACTGCCTATTCAGTTTCTTCAATAGTAGCTTTTGGCGCCCTTATCCTGGTTCAGCAACAGAGTGGCAGCGACAATTTTGAAAGTTTTAACGGCCTGGCAAAAAAGAACCCTTTCCTGGCGTTGGTGCTTACTGTTGCAATGCTTTCATTGGCAGGCATCCCGCTTACTGCCGGCTTTATAGGTAAGTTTTTCATGTTTTCGGGGGCGCTGGCCAAATACCAGTTCTGGCTGGTTATTATAGCTGTTGTAAACGCAATCATCAGCATTTTTTACTACTTCAGGGTTATTGTGGCCATGTATTTCCGGTCGGCAGATAGGGCCGAACTGGTGGTGCCGGCCTACTATAAAATTGTTTTTGCCATCTCGGCATTAGTAACTATCGTCATCGGCGTTTACCCTGATTTTATCTCCTATTTCATTTAATAACAACTGGGTACTGCAAATTGATATAATATTTGTAGTTTTACAGATATAGTGAATGGAAAGTTTTTGGGATTACCTTCAAAATTTAACGGACGCTCAATCCATCATAAGCAGGGGAGGTTTTTATTTCCTGCTTGTTGTTGTTTTTGCTGAAACCGGGTTGTTTTTTGGTTTTTTTTTACCAGGAGACTATTTGCTTTTTATGGCAGGCTTGCTGTGTTCGGCAGGCAAGGTTGATGTAAATATATCTACATTGGTGTTATCGCTCATTGCAGCAGGCATATTAGGAAATTTTACGGGTTATTGGTTTGGTTACCGAACGGGGCCTGTACTATTTAACAAAAACGACTCGCTGTTTTTTAAAAAGCGGTATGTGATACTGGCCAGCGATTTTTATAATAAATATGGCGGCATGGCCTTGATTTTAGGCAGATTTTTCCCTATTGTTAGGACATTTGCCCCTATATTTGCAGGTGTTGTTAAAGTTAATCTTAAAAAGTTTGCTTTATACAACCTTATTGGCTGCGTAGCCTGGGTATGCACCTTTACGTTGGGCGGCTTTTTTTTAGGAAAAAAATTCCCGCAGTTAAAGGATTACATGGAGTATGTGGTATTGGGGCTGGTAATAATTACTACCATACCACTTGTTGTTGCTTACATCCGGAAGAAAATTGCAGAGAATAAAGAAGAAAATATTACATAATAAATATACCACAAATACCAAATGAGTACACAACATCCCTGGCACCAGGTTTCTCCCGGTGATAACATGCCCGAAATTGTTAACGCGATAATTGAAATACCTAAAGGCTCAAAAGCCAAATATGAAATTGATAAAGATTCTGGTTTATTGAAGTTAGACCGCGTGTTGTTTTCATCGGTAATGTACCCTGCTAACTACGGTTTTATCCCGCAAACTTATTGCGACGACAAAGATCCGTTGGATATATTGGTACTGTGTTCCATTGATGTTTTCCCGATGTCGATAATAGAAGCAAAAGTAGTTGGTGTGATGCACATGGTTGACAATGGTGAACAGGACGACAAAATAATCGCGGTAGCAAAAAATGATATGTCGGTTAATTATATTAACGACCTGAATGAACTGCCACCACACGCCATGACCGAGATTGTACGTTTCTTTAAAGATTATAAAAAACTGGAAGGCAAAAACGTAACTATCGAACATTTATTAGGCGTACGATATGCGCATAAAGTAATAAAAGAGAGTTTGGAATTGTATAAGTCTACTTTTCCTGTAACCCAATAAATATTAGATGGACCCCGGGCATTACGAAATAAGCACCTTTTACTTAATTGCAACCGTATTTTTGGTTTTGCTCAACGGTTTTTTTGTAGCCGCGGAATTTGCCATGGTGAGGGTACGGGGTTCACAAATTGAAATTAAAGCAAAATCGGGCAGCGGAGTAGCAAAAGTTGCACGCGGGATATTGCATAACCTTGATGGGTACCTGGCTGCTACGCAGTTGGGTATTACTATTGCCTCACTGGCGCTTGGTGTAGTGGGCGAAGAAGTTGCCACCAATATTGTTATCAGGGCATTTTTAGCTGTAGGCATAACGCTGTCGGGTGGCTTTATCACCGCCAGTCATATATTGGCCTTTACTTTTATCACTGTATTGCATATTGTATTTGGTGAGCTTGCTCCCAAATCTATCGCCATTCAAAAATCGGTTCGCACGGTGCTGGCGATTTCTTTGCCGCTTAGGTTTTTCTTTGTGTTTTTTAAGCCTTTGATATGGGTATTAAACGGCTTTGCCAATTTTATTTTAAGGCTTTTAGGTATCAGTACCTTAGAGGGCGGCGAGGCACACCACAGTTCTGAAGAATTACAATACTTGTTGGAACAAGGTAAAGAGTCGGGCGCGCTGGATTCAAACGAGCATGAGCTGATTCAGAACGTTTTTGATTTTAACGAACGTGTGGTTAAAAACATCATGGTGCCGCGTACCAAAATTTCGGGTGTAGACATCAGTTCAACCAGGCAGGAGTTGCTGGATATGATCATTGATGAGGGTTATTCGCGGATGCCCGTTTATGACGATGTTATAGATAAAATTGTAGGCATTGTACACGCCAAAGATATTTTGCCGCTACTGGCCCGGAACGAGGAAATTGTATTGAAAAATATAATCCGCAAACCATACTTTATCCCCGAAACCAAAAAGATTAATGATCTGATGGCCGAGCTGCAACAAAAACGTATCCAGATAGCCATAGTGCTGGATGAGTTTGGCGGAACGGCAGGGATGGTTACCCTGGAGGATATTGTTGAGGAATTGGTAGGCGAGATACAGGATGAATACGATGAGGAAAAACCAATAGTAGAAAAAGTAAACGAGCGCGAGTTTATTGTAAACGCGCTTGCACCCATATATGATGTGAACGAACACCTGCCCCATGACCTGCCCGAAGACGGCGATTTTGATACCGTAAGTGGCTGGCTGGGCCACATCTTTGGTAAAATTCCCGACGTTGGCGAGCAAAAAGAATCAAATGGCTATAATATCACCGTGCTACGCAAATCAGATCAGAATATTGAATCTGTTAAGCTCGAATTGCTGATAAATGAAGAAGATGCAGTAGATTTACATTAATCTGCTTAGCCAATGCATCTTTTTTATACTCCTGATATTGCCCCCTCGCATCCCCAATATTTTCTTAGTGAAGAAGAAAGTAAGCACGCTATCCGTGTTTTGAGGCTGGAGGCCGGCGATGAGGTTCAGCTGATTGACGGGCGCGGAGGGTTTTATAATGCGGTTATTCATGATGCGCATCCTAAACGTACCATTCTTAATATTACTTCTGTTACCCCTGAGTTTAATAAACGGAACCATTACCTCCACATAGCAGTAGCGCCTACCAAAAATATCGAACGCCTGGAGTGGTTTTTAGAAAAAGCCACAGAAATTGGCATCGACGAGATTTCGCTTATCATCACCCAACGATCGGAGCGTAAGGAGGCCAAGATTGACAGGCTCAACAAGATCATTACGGCCGCCATCAAACAATCGCTTAAGGCTTACCATCCTGTATTAAATGATGCTGTTAAGCTTAATCAGTTGTTAACCCAACCTTTTGATGGACAAAAGTTTATTGCACATTGTGAACCGGGAGAGAAATTTGACCTGCGTAAAGAAATAAGCCTGCAAGGCCGTTATTTAATATTGATAGGCCCGGAAGGAGATTTTAGCCCTGCCGAAATAGGGCTGGCTTTGGAAAACGGCTTTAAACCCATAACTTTGGGTGAGGCCAGGCTACGTACCGAAACCGCCGCATTGGAGGCCTGCTTCGAGGTTAATTTTTTAAACCGGCTATGAAGAAACTCACTTATACCATTATAGCTTTTATTGCATTTGTTGTAATGTGTGGCTTCAGTGCGCCATCATACAAAATGGCGCGGCTTAAGTACGCCGGCGGGGGCGATTGGTATGGCGACCGCACAGCTTTAACTAACCTGGCAAAATTTTGCAACCAAAACCTGAAAACTAATTTTGATACCGATGATGAGGTTGTTGAGGTTGGCAGCGCATCGATATTTAACTATCCATTTGTTTTTATGACGGGGCATGGCAACGTAATTTTTAGCGACCAGGAAGCCCGCAACCTGCGCAAATACCTCACCGGAGGCGGTTTTTTGCATATCGACGATAACTACGGATTGGATAAATTTATCCGCCCGCAAATGAAAAAGGTTTTTCCCGAACTTGAATTTGTTGAACTGCCGCTTAATCATCCCATCTATCACCAAAAATATAGTTTCCCTAATGGCTTGCCCAAAATACACGAGCACGATGGCACCCGTGCGCAGGGTTTTGGATTAATATATAAAGGCAGGCTGGTATGCTTTTACGACTATGAGTGCGATTTGGGCAACGGCTGGGAAGATTATGGCACCTATGCCGGCGATACCCAGGAAACCCGGATAAAAGCCCTTAAAATGGGCGCCAATATGGTGCAGTATGTTTTTACGCAGTAGTTTTTTATTAGCAGGTTAAGTTTGCGGTTTGCACCCATTTTTTTGCGGCAACAATTTTATTTTGGCATTACCCGCAATGCTGATATTTATTTAACTTTAGATTATTATCAGATAAAAAACACACGACCCTGGCAACTCAAACCCCGCACCACAATGTATCAAATAAAAATAAACGACAAGTATGATTTTGATGCAGTAAGAAGTGGCGAAAGCCTGCTTATTAATGATAAAAACACTGTGGCCGATATCAAACATATCGGCGGGGGCATTTATCACATTATTGAAGGCGATTATTCCTATAACGCCGATGTGGTGTATTTTAACAGCGCCGATAAAACTGCGCAAATTAAAGTAAACAATAATATCTACACTATTAAAGCAAAAGATCAGTTTGACATTTTGCTTGATAAACTTGGCCTTGGCAGCCTAAACAGCACTGCGCTAAGCGAAATTAAAGCGCCAATGCCGGGGCTTGTACTCAGGGTATTGGTAACAGAAGGCGATGAAGTAAAAAAAGGCGACAATCTTTTTATACTTGAGGCCATGAAGATGGAGAACATTATCAAATGCCCGGCTGATGTAACAATTAAAAAAATCAGGATAAAGAGCGGAGATAAAGTAGAGAAAGGCCAGATTTTAATTGAGTTTTAAAATTCATTTATTCTTCACGTTAATTTTTGTATTGATTTTGTAAAAAACGCAGGCAATGTTAATTGCTTTAATTGTTTTATTGCCTTTTTGTTAATAACTTACCTTTTTTTAATTAACATTTTAACTCTATGAAGAAAAATCTACTAACAATTTTGTTGTTATTTTCCTGCATTTCATTCGTGTTTGCGCAAAACCGGGTTATTACAGGTAAAGTAACAGATCAAAAGGATGGTTCGCCCTTACCTGGGGTAAGCGTAACCGTGAAAGGGGCGGCTGGTGTTGGCACTCAAACAGACGTAGGCGGAACTTTCAAGCTTTCCGTACCAGCCACCGCAAACGTTTTAGTTTTTAAGTTTATTGGTTATACGCCTATTGAAATCACAATAAGCGGCCCGGTAATAAACGCTAGTCTGTCCGTTGATTCTAAGCAACTTAACGAGGTTGTAGTGGTAGGCTATGGTACGCAAAGCAGGGCATCGTTGACGGGATCAGTATCTAAAATCAAGGGTGCTGATATTGAAAATATACCTGTACCAAGTTTAGAGTCTGCCATTCAAGGCCGTACCCCGGGTGTTTACATCCAAGCGCAGAATGGTAAGCTGGGGCAAGGCATTCAGGTGCGTGTACGTGGTGCATCTTCGGTGTCCGCAGGTAGCCAGCCGTTGTACGTTGTTGATGGGTTGCCTATTACTGTTGATGACTTTTCGACCAACGGCGCATCAACTAATCCCTTGGTAGATTTGAATCAGAATGATATAGAGTCTATCGACATATTAAAAGACGCGTCAGCCGCTGCTATATATGGTTCGAGGGCTTCAAATGGCGTGGTTTTGGTGACTACGAAAAAGGGTAAAGCCGGTGATACCAAAATAACTTATAACCAATATTACGGTTTTAGCAAACCAACCAATGATCGTGAGTTTTTAAATTCCGAACAATATGTTACTTTGCTAAGATTGGCAGGGGCAGCTGGCGGCTATTCTACCACATCTGTTGAAGCAAGACTAAAAAGGTATGCAGCTGGAAGTGATGATTATAAAACCTATAAGGTAAATACCGATTGGCAAAAAGAAATTACCCAGCATGCACCGGTTCAAAACTATAATCTTGTTTTAGCCGGTGGTACCGAGAAAACAAAATTTTACATTTCGGGCACTTATAATAACCAAAAGGGTTTCCTGATAGGTAACGCCATTAATCAGTATAGTTTACGCACAAATGTTAGCAACCAGGCCAATAAGTGGTTAGAAGTGGGAGCTAATTTAAGTGTATCGCGTACTAAAAACTATCGCTTGTCAAATGACAACCAGTTTTCGACTCCTGAGCAAGTTGTGGCGCTTTCGCCAATAACCCCCGTTATAGATCCACGTACAGGTTTACCGAGTGGCGCGTTGGATAACGCGACAGGTTTACCTAACACTAACTTTCCTGTTTATTTCAATCCGTTAATCAACGCCGAAAACGCATATTTTAACACGGTGGATTATAGAAACCTTGGTAACGTATTTGCGCAAGTTAAGTTGCTACCATCACTAAATTTTCGCTCGGAAGTTGGTGTTGATATATTGAATTCAAGTGAGGATAGTTATGCGGGTAGCTTAACTTTACGTAACTCCGGTACCGGAAATGGACTAGGGTTTAACTCATCTGTAACATCGGTGAATTTTAATACCAATAACTTTTTGCAGTTTATAAAAGACATTGGCAAAAGTAATATCAATGCAGTGGGCGGTATGACTTACCAGCGTCAACAAAACGATCTTAATTCTATCAGTGGTGATCAATTTCCAAGTGACGCCTATAAAAAACTGATTAGTTCGGCAGATATTACCGGGGCATCGTCGTCATCAACAGCTTACTCACTACTTTCATACTTCGCAAGGGCAAACTATAAATATGATGAGAAGTATCTGTTGTCTTTAAGTGGTCGTATTGATGGTTCATCACGGTTTGGAGCCAATCATCGTTACGGTTTCTTCCCGGCGGCGTCAGTAGGTTGGGTTGTTTCACAAGAGGAGTTTATGAAAAAACAGCAATTGGTATCTGAGTTGAAAATCAGGGCCAGCTACGGTTTAACCGGTAACTCTGAAATTGGTAATTTTCCGTCACGTGGTTTGTTTACCGAATTTGGCTATGCCGGGGTAGCTGGTGCGAGGCCAACGCAATTACCTAATCCTGATTTGAAATGGGAAACTACAGCACAATCAGACATCGGCTTGGATATAGGTTTTTTCAATGGCCGTTTATCTGGACAGTTTGATGTTTACCTCAAGAAAACAAAAGATCTGTTATTAAACGTACAAGTACCGGCAACGTCGGGCTATACAACAATCACTCAAAACTTAGGTAAGCTGCAAAATAAAGGGTTCGAAATGCAGATCGATTCTAAAAATATTGTAGGTAAAGAAGTTACCTGGTCAACAGGTTTTAATTTTTCTTTAAATCGCAATAAGATTACCGATTTGAAAGGGCAGGTTATTACCGGTAGCGGAGATGCGGTGAACCGCGCCGTTGAAGGCCAGCCGCTTGGGATATTTTACACGGTAGAATTTGCAGGTGCTGACCCGGCTAACGGCGATGCCCTTTATTACAAAAATACTGACCTTGGTGACGGTAAGCGCGACAGGGCTACCACTAATGATTACAATGAGGCAACACCTGTTGTTGTAGGCGATCCTAACCCTAAATTTATCGCTGGTTTAAATAATACAGTTACTTATAAAGGGATTGAGTTTAGCTTTTTATTACAGGAGGTTAATGGTGACAAAATTTATAATGGAGGCGGCCAGTATATGTCTGTTGGCTTTAACAATGGCGCAGATAACCAAACGATTGATCAGCTTCAGTCCTGGAAAAAGCCAGGTGATATCACCATGGTGCCAGAAGCACGGCTTTTTGGCGGTAATGGGGTGTCGCCAAGTTCAAGATATTTGAGTGATGGATCGTATCTCCGCTTGAAAAATATTGTTTTAGGCTACAACTTCCCTAAGGCTCTTCTTGAGAAAATAAAATTGCGCAGCTTAAGGGTGTATGCGCAGGCTACAAACTTAGCCACCTGGACCAAATATAAAGGTTGGGATCCGGAACTGAATTCAGATGCATTTTCTGGTAATATTACCCAGAACTACGATTTTTATGCAGCTCCGCAAGCTAAAACAATAACTTTTGGAATAAACGTGGGATTTTAATTTAAGCTGAAGAAGATGAAAAAAATAAAATATTCAATTATAGCATTAGGTACAATAGCAATGTTGTATAACTCCGGCTGTCAAAAGCAGTTGGATATTGAGCCACAAAATTCTGTTGAAGCGAATTTGGCTTTAAAAACCTCAAAAGACGTTGAAGGTGTACTTGTAGGCGCTTATACCGCGGCCGGTTTAAGAGGCTTATATGGTGGAAGATTACAATCGTCTACAGATTTTTTAGCAGATGATGGAGACTTCTCTTATTTTGGTACATTCTCTGATTATACCGAATTAAATAATAAAGCGATAACTATTAATAATTTTTTTGTTGAAGGCGTATGGGACAGTGGATATAATACAATAGGTGTATGTAATACCGTATTAGCCAATTTAAACCTGGTTGTGACTGCTAAAAAGAGCAAAGTTGAAGGGGAGGCTAAATTTCTGCGTGGCATGACTTATTTTGATTTGGCGCGTGTATTTGGAAAGGCCTGGAATGATGGATCGCCAACAACAAACCTGGCTGTACCATTGATATTAACGCCAACTACAACTATTGCGGGTATTCAGAAGGTTAAACGCAATACTGTGGCCGAAATTTATGCACAGGCAATATCCGATCTTAAAATAGCGGAAGCAAATCTTCCTTCAAAGTCAACCTACGCAAGTTCGGCTGCCGCATCTGCAGTTTTAGCAAGAATTTATCTAACACAAGAAAATTATGCACTGGCAGAAACAGAAGCTACCAAGATTATTTCAAGCGGTGACTATGCACTTGTTGAACATTTTACCGATGAATTTCAGGTAAAAGAACAGGCAACCCGTGTGTTTAACACGTCCGAGGATATTTTTGCAATTCAGATATCAAACCAATCCGGTTTTAATGCGCTTAACGAGGTATACGCGTCATCGGCTTTTGCTGGCCGGGAAGAAACCTACATCAACCAGCAGCATTTTGACCGGTATGAAGCAGGTGATGATAGGGCAAATGAATTTACAGATGATTCTTTCACATCAAAGTTTAATAATGCTTTTGGTAACGTAGTAACTATTCGCCTGGCCGAAATTTACCTGATAAGGGCCGAAGCGCGGATACGGAAGACAGTGCCGGATTTAATTGGTGCAGCAGCCGACATTAACGTTATAAGGCACCGTGCATTGTTGGGCAATACTACGGCAATAACAGCTGCTGGTTTGCTTGCCGCGGTTAAACAGGAACGCCGTGTTGAGCTTCCGTTTGAAGGCCAGCGTCTCGGCGATTTAAAGCGCTACAAAGAAACCACCTATTCAATTGATGGTGACGGTAACCACGTAGATGCATTTGTATGGAACTCGCCAAAATTGGTATTCCCGATACCAAAACGTGAAATGGATGCAAACTCAAACCTTACGCAAAACGAAGGTTATTAACTTAAATCAACATATAGTTTTAAAAGCCCCGACAGTTTCATGCTATCGGGGCTTTTATTGTACGTAATAAATTGTACTGTAACGTTGTCATACTGATTTTTATATGGGAGAAGGCAGAAGGTAATTACCTCCCATATAGGGAATAGTATCCGGTGGAGGAAAGTTTCTGCTGTAAGTGATATGTGCGTTATTTTATTTGTGGGTAATTACGACGGCGATTTGCCACAACAAACAAGGCCATTCAAATTGAACGGCCTTGATACTTAAGTTTAAAATTGGGTATTTTTATTTAGCCTTAAATGGCTTTGCTTTTTTAACCGGATAGTGTGGCTTGCCGTTAGGGTAAACTTCGGGAGCGCCTACTAAGGTCATTGCGCAACGGAAGCCAACTTCGGCACTTGATTCCTCCTCGTCCATAAAGCGGCGGGTTGCGGGGTTCATCCAATAGGCAAGGTCATTCCATGAGCCACCTTTATAAACTTTCGAATGATCGTTTACCAATGATGTGTTACCATACAGGGCTGTGTTTACCGTATCCTTTTCGCCCCTGAAATCAGGATCGTATTTTTTGCCGGAATCTTTAACCAATGAGCTAACGGTAGTATTAGGAGCCGCCGCGTTTGGCTGGGCTCCCGGAGTTGCTGGCGCGCCGTTGGCAGGTGTACCCTGTGCCGGTGCACTGTTAACAGTATTCGGATCCTGGCCTTGCTGTAATGCCAGGTAATCGGCATATTTCATTTTTTTGTTTGACTTGGCAGGATCTTTAATAGGCTTGCCATATTTGTCTTTGGCGTATAAGCCTTTAGATGGATCGGCCAGGCGTTTGTTGCTGTATTGGTTACCGCGGAAAGGGTTAAAGTCTTCAAACTCCTCAAAAGATGTTTGGCGGTAGGTATCCTGTACCCACTCGTTTACGTTGCCCGACATTTGGTAAAGGCCAAAATCATTTGGTGGATAGGTACGCACAGGGGCGGTTATGTCGGCTTTATCATTCAGATAGCCACCCACACCCATGTTATCGCCGGCGCCTCTTTTAAAGTTGGCTAAAATTAAGCCACGGGTTTTGCTCTTTGCCGAACGAACGCCCATGCCATTCCATGAATACATTTTGCCGTCGTCAATATTTTCAAATTGAGTGTTGCCTGCCAGCGCCAAAGCAGCATATTCCCACTCGGCCTCTGATGGTAAACGGTAAGCTTGCTTTAATATACCATCTTCCATACGCACCGGCCTTACAGGCTTTGCATTTTTTCCGGTTCCTGCCGCAGCGTTAGGGCTTAAGTTAGGCATCATTTTTTTACCGTCGATGCCGGCGCCCTTCATCTGGCCGTTCAGGTATATATCGGTATTAAAAGGCTGCGAGGCTCCGGCTGCTGTAGCGCCGGCGTTTTTGCCTTTCGCGTTTTGATCTTTCCAGGTTACCATACGTCCGGTTTCACGCAAAATGTTTTCGTTGGTGCGGTCGGTACGCCATGCACAATAATCTTGCGCCTGGTCCCAGCTAACGCCTACAACCGGGTAATCCTGAAATGCGGGGTGACGCAGATAATTATCTACGTAAGGGTCGTTATATGATAACGGTTTGCGCCAAACCAATGTATCGGGTAACGCATTATAATAAAGCTCGCGGTCTTGCGGGAAGGTAATGCTTAACCAATGCAGATAATCCAGCCAATCCTGGTTGGCAACCTCTGTTTCGTCCATATAAAATGACGGCACTGTTACCCTGCGGCGTACATTGTTATAATCATAAGTAACATCCTGATCGGCGCTGCCGCCCATTACAAAGGTACCACCTTCAATAGGTACAAGGCCGGGGCCTGGTGCCGGGTGTGTTTGCCTGTAACGTTCATAACCACCGTTATTTTTGTTATTATAAACTAAACCGGTTTTTTGCGATACCGATGGTTTACTACAGCTGCTTACCAATGCACATGCAGCCGCAAGGGCTAAAGCAGTTTTAGTAAAAAGTATTTTCATAATTTTTCAATTATATTAATGACGTAAATTTAGAAAAAAATGAGTATAATGCTAACGCAAATGCATCTTCTTCTAAATAAATCAAACAATTATTGATGCTTTTAACGAAAATGGTACAACGTTGGTTGCAATGTTTTGTTTTTTTTAAGCCGCTTGCAACAAAATGTCCCTCAAAAAAATCGGATGTAAATTATGAGCGTATATTTATCAATTAAAATAATAAAGCTAAATTGCACCCAATGAAGTTTTTTACATTTCGGAATATAGCCTTCTTATCATTGTATTTACTGCCATTTGCTGTTGTGGCGCAAACCAGTACTGATGGAAGCACGTACAGGGGATCGCGCGTTGAAGTGCCTTTTTTAAACATTACGCCCGATTCGCGTTCGGGCGCCATGGGCGAGGCCGGTGTTGCTATTTCGCCGGATGTTAACGCCAATTTCTGGAACCCCTCGAAGCTTGCTTTTGTTGAAAGTAACGATGCCCTTTCGCTGTCATATTCTCCATGGTTAAGGCACCTGGTGCCCGATATTAGTTTGTCGTACCTGAGTTATGCCCATAAAATAGATGATCGTAATACGCTGGGTGCCTCATTGCGTTATTTTAACTACGGATCGCTGCAATTAAATGATGATTTTTCAAATAGCCAGGGTACCTATACGCCCAATGAATTTTCGCTCGATGTTAGCTTTGCACGTAAGTTTGGCGAGAATTTTTCATTAGGCTTAACCGCCCGCTATATTCATTCAAGCATTTCCAGTGTGTCGTTTGCTACAGCTGGGTCAACCCAAACAGGCAGGGCGGGCAATGCTTTGGCTGCGGACATATCGATGTTTTATAAATCGACCTATGGCGATGATAACTTGTTTGCTTTTGGCGCCAACATATCCAACATCGGCACAAAAATTAGCTACACTACCAATGGCCCTAAGTATTTTTTACCTGCCAATTTAAAGTTAGGCGCTGCCAATACCTGGAACCTTGACGAAAATAACCAGATAACAGTTGCTTTTGACATCAACAAGTTGCTAGCGCCTACACCTCCTATAAAAGATGCCAACGGCACAATTATAAGCGGTAAAAATGATGATGTATCGGTACCATCGGGTATTTTTCAGTCATTTGGCGATGCTCCCGGTGGTTTTAGTGAGGAGATGAAAGAAATCAGCCTGTCGCCCGGCGCCGAGTACTGGTATAACAACCAATTTGCTATAAGGGCAGGTTATTTATATGAAAACCCAAGCAAAAGCGACAGGCGTTATGTAACCCTCGGTTTCGGCGTTAAATATGATATTTTTAAGTTCGATTTCTCATACCTGGCAGCCAGCCAGCAAAATAGTCCTTTGGCCAATACCTTGCGTTTTAGTTTGTCGGCAAGTTTTGGCGGTACTTCCAATGTGTCAAAATAATAATGGGTAAAATTAAAGTAGGGTTTGGTTTTGACGTTCACCAGTTGCGTGAGCAGCACCCATTTGTTTTAGGCGGGGTTAATTTAGAGCACCATTCAGGCGCTTACGGGCACTCAGATGCCGATGTACTTTTACATGCCATTTGCGACGCCTTGCTTGGTGCTGCTAACATGCGCGATATTGGTTTTCATTTCTCTAACACCGACAATCGTTGGAAAGGCATCAGCAGCCTCATCCTGCTTCAGCACGTTGTGGAATTGATAAAAGAGAAAGGCTTTAGCATTGGCAACATTGATGCTATGGTGTGCCTTGAAGCGCCAAAGATAAACCCGCACATCCCGGCTATGAAGGTTCATATAGCTAAAGCGGCATCTATCAGCGAGGATGATATCTCTATCAAAGCTACCACTAATGAGCAACTGGGCTTTATAGGCCGACAGGAAGGGGTTGTTGCCTACGCGGTTTGTTTGATTGAACGGGATTAAATTAGCTTATGACGGTATCTGACTTTTTACAATCTTATAAAGATGGCAATAGATACTTTTCAAAACTTGATTTTGAGTGTGAAGATGGATTTGCCAATCAGGATTTTACAGGCATTGTTTTTGAGAATTGCTTTTTATGGGTAGACTTTCGCAATAGTAACTTAACTAACGCTCAATTTATTCAGTGTAACATAAAAGAAATAGATTTAGAAGGTGCAAACCTGACAAACGCCACCATGACTAAATGTTTAATTGAAAGCGCTGGGTTTGCAAATGCGATTGTAGATGGATTTAAGTTTTTTGAAAATCACAGCTTTGGCGCCACTCTTGAACAAGAGGACTTTGAAAAGTTGTTGAGGCAGCAGGAAAATCGTCTTTAAAGCAGGATCATTGGAAAATCTCAAAAAAGACTTGCGAAGTTTTTGAAACTTCGCAAGTCTGGCTTATAAAGCAGCCCATTGCTATGAGGCATTGGCTATCGCACTTTACCTTACATATACCACTTTTTTACCAGCCAGAATACAATTGCGGCAATTATCAGCACGCTCACAATAATGTATATTATGGGGTTACTCTTTTGGTTGCCTTTAACATTTACATTCCCGGTCCGCTTTAATACGCCCCATCCGCTCAGTTCGCCTTTTAAGGCTTTACGCATCGATTTAAACAATACATAATACATCAGCTGCCTCCACAGGAAACGTTGCGGTATGATGTAGACAAGCTTCCTGTAATCTTCTTTTTCCATACGGAAGGCTATGATGCCCACTATAAAATCGATAACAACAAAAGCGAGATAATAAATGAGCATTTTCTCCGGCTTCTCGCCAAAAAGGGCAAAAATCATCATCAAATCTGCCAGCGGAGAGAACAGTGGTAATATAATCTGGAAGATGAGGATATTGGGCATGCCCACCATCCCGAAGAATTTATATTTTTTGTTAAAAAGCGCGTCGCGGTTTTTCCAAAAGCTTTGGATAACCCCAAAACTCCAGCGGAAACGTTGTTTAAGCAGCATGTTAATGGTTTCCGGCGCTTCGGTATAAGCAATAGCCTCGGCACAATTTCTTACAATATAGCCCTGTTTAAGGATGCGCATGGTTAAATCGCAATCCTCGGCCAGGGTATCATAAGTAAAGCCCCCGGCACGGAAAATGGCCGATTTGCGGAATGCCCCGATAGCCCCCGGTACAACAGTGATGCTGTTGATCAAATCAAAAGCGCGGCGATCCATGTTTTGGGCGGTAATGTATTCTATTGATTGCCAGCGGGTAATAATATTAGTTTCGTTTCCAACTTTTACGGTACCTGCCACAGCGCCAATTTCCTCATCGGTAAAGTAGCTCATCAAATGATAAATGGCATCGTTTTTTAGTTGTGTATCTGCATCAATACAAACTACAAAATCGCTGGTGGCATGGGTTATACCAAAGTTTAGGGCCGATGCTTTACCGCCGTTGGGCTTGGTGAATATTTTAACCAGCGGATGGCCTTCATAAGCGGCAGATACTACTTCAAACGTTTTATCCTTTGATCCGTCGTCAACAAAAATAATTTCAAAAACGGGGTATTCGGTTTTTAATAAACTTTGTATGGTGGCAACCGCATTTATCTCTTCGTTATAGGCCGGTACAATAATACTTACCGGGGGCAGCGGCAAATTATCGCCGCGCAGTTTTACCGTTTTTTTGTTCTCGCTGTTTTGCCTTACCGCCAGTATAGCAATCAAAACAATACGGCCAATGGCCAGGAATATAGCCGATAAAAACACATATATCAAAAACCAGTTGAAATAATAATAGGCATGCACCGCAACATCATACAAAGGGCCAAAAATGCCCGTATGGTCGTCTTTTACAACGGGCATCAGGTCATCCTTGGTTTTGTCGAGCACATCGGCAATGGTGGTAAACTCGTAGCCATGCGTTTTAAAGTAATGAATAATGGCGGGCAATGCCTTTACCGTCTCTTCGCGGGTATCGCCGCCGGCATCGTGCAGCAATATCATCGATCCGTTGCCTGCCTGCCTTATGGTACGGGCTACAATGCTATCGGCTGTTACACCGGGCTGCCAGTCCCACGGGTCGATAGATTCGCCAATAGTGATGTAGCTTTGCCTGCGGCTTTCGGCAACAGGGATAACTTCGGCAAGCGTTTCGGGTTCAGCATCGGCGTTAAACGGCGGGCGGAACAATATGGTACTGCGGCCCGTAACCGATTCGATGATTTTGCGGGTGGCATTTAATTCCAGCACCACGCGCTGCAGGCTTACGGTTGATATATCCGGGTGAAAAAACGTGTGGTTTCCAATTTCATAACCTTCCTCATAAATGCGCCTGAGAATGGCTATATTTTTTTCGGCCATGGAGCCCACCACGAAGAAAGAGGCCGGCACTTTTTCTTTTTTAAGGATATCAAGAATGCGCGGGGTAAAATCCGGGTCGGGGCCATCATCAAAGGTTAAAACAACTTTTTTTGGCTTGTACCCATACTTACGGATCATGTATTTGGTGGGTAGCTTTTTATATTGCTGATAGGTTATATTATAACTGATGGTATCCAGCCTTACCGTAATTTCTCCGGTTTGTGGTGTTGTTATCAGGTCGAGCACCTCACCATCGCCATCATATTCAACGTTTTTACGGTTGTTTAAACCTACTGAGGTCAACTTTTTCAGGTCGACGCCCGTTTTACGCAGCGAATCAATAGACAGGTTTTTCTGGAAGAACGACCATAGTCTTGGGTCTTCGGTACCCATCCGCCACAAGGCCACGCCGCCGGTTGCCCAGTCATCGGCCATGCGGATGACGTTAAAGTTGGTAGCAGCGTCGGCAAAATAAATGGTATGGTCAAGGCTATCCTTATCCATATAGGTGAAATGAGAATTGGCCGAAGCCGGATCAAACGTGATCTTGCTTTGGTTTTCTTCGGCGGTACTGATAGCCTGCTGATAACCTATAGATTTGCCGATGCTGGTTTCGCGCCAGTCATAGGCGCCGCCTGCAAAGGTTAATATAATTTTTTCGCTGGGTACTTTGCTGCACACCTCATCCAGTATCTGCTCAACCCAGTGCTGGTTTGATAAGTCGCCGGGATTGCTCAATTCATTATGCTCGTCAATGGCCATAATGAACAGGAAATCGTTAACATGCTGCAGTCTCACAATATCATAGGCCTCGTCTTCGGGTACTACGTTTTGCGTAACCAGGAAACCCTTAGCCTTTAACGTTTTATAAAGCTCGGTTTGAAAAGCTATATAAGTTTTGCTGTTGCGGTCTTTAATTTCGTCCAGATCGACGTTGATGCCTTTAAACTTATATTTTGTAAGCGCGTTTGCGATGCTGTTGATAAAGCCGGTACGCAAAGCAGGGCTTTTAAAAATGCGTTCAACATCATAGCTATCGTAACCACCTTCCTGGTTGTTTTTATTTACGTAGTTTGATAGCGTGAGTACAATGGGCCTGTTGTATTTTTTATTGACATTGATGAGCCCGGTATCAACTTTGGTAATTACCGTATCAACACCCGGAAGGATAGAAAAACCTTCACTTACCACCATATCCAGCTTTGGCATGTTATCCAGTAACGAATAGTAGGCCTGCGGCTCCCATGGCCGGTAAAAGGCAACGTTCAGGCGGTCTTTATTGTTGGGATGTTTGCGTTGATGTTGCCGTTTTGCACGTTCAAGGGCCTCAATTTCGCCTTTCTGTATTTTGAACGACCGGTATTTGGTTGATCGCTTGATTTGTGCAAGCTCCTCCTTCGACATTTTTTTTGGCGCCAGGTCAAGGCTTGGCAGGCTGGGGTAATAGGTTGATTTAATGGTAACTATTACAGCAATAATACCTATTACCAAAAATACAAGCAGTATACGGCTAAGCCATTTAAAGCGGTTCCATCTGCCTGGTGAATCTGCCTGAAAAATTTGCTTATTTGAAGACATTAAGTGAGATTACTTCTGGTTAAAAGTATAGGTAACAAATGAAGATATGATGAATGGATGTTGCAGGTTATTTGTTTGTTTTGCCAGGTTCGATGCCCGAAAAATCAACGCCGCATTTGCAATTGCCACCACAGCTTTTTTTTGCCGTAAGGCTTTTATATAGCATACGGCCAATGTAAAAAATAGCGGCGGCAAAAAGAACAATAACTAAAATTACCTGGATGTTCATGGTGCAAAAATACTTAATTTTTAATATATACGTACAAACGCTGTTGATAGTATATAGTTTAACGCGGCATAAAGGCAATTGTTCCGCCAACCCAGTCAAAATCTTTATTATATCGTACGCCAATCATTTTCCCGCGGCTTAAGCGGGCCAGGTTTATGGCCAATGTAGGTTTTTCATCGCCGTTTGGCCATAAATACAAGAGCCTTATTTCGGCTTTAACGCCGCCGTTGGGCGATTGTACAACAGGTTCATAATTAACTTTTTGCTGTAATATCCAGTTTTCGGGCTCTTTAATGCTGCGGATGTCATCCAATGTAACATCGATGATTACGCCCTGGCCGGCAAAAGAAAACAAGGGTTTTAATACGTAGTTTTCCAGGTCGGCCGGCAGGTAATCTATCCGGTGCAAAAACTGTGTTTTGGGGATGTAATCGCCGCTTAAAAAAGGCATCGTAAATTTACTGATGCGGTAAAACCAATTGGGATGGGTTATCCACTCTACCTCAAAGGGTTTCCTGATATCAACAACCTTTTCAAAAATTTCCGGATCGTTGTCAATTTCATCAAAAATCAAACGGTTATAAATACGTTTGATCAATTTTTTTTCGCCGTTTGATTTGTAAAACAACTGGTTGCCTTCCTGTATCAGGTCGGTTAACGAAACTACCGGCACGCCAAGGTGTTTTTCGGTAAGATAAAAATCGACCGCCGTTTTTTGTTCGGGGGCATTTACATCCATTAAAACCACTTCGCCTGGGTTGCAATCGCCAATAATTGTTTTCCTGAGCAGGTCAATATAGCCGTCCCTGTTCATTCCATTAAAATAAGTAGTTTCATCAGCGGCAATATCAAAAACATCCGCATAAACATCGCCCAATAAAACCTGGAACCCGTATAAGGATGGAAAGCCTTGCATTTCTATCAGCTTGGGCACAATATTGCCATCTTCATCCTTGCATACGCCAAAATCGAGCGCTATAAAGTGAGGGTGATCGTTTTCATTGGCAACACGCCATTTATCGGGGATTGCCCGTTCGGTAAGTTCCTTAAAATCGGGCCGGAGGATAGTGCCTACAATATCGTTACCGGCGGCAATCAACCTGTCGCGAAAATCTGCAGTCAAAAAAACAGGCGTCTCGGCCACACGGAATTGCACAGGATTGTGCAAGCCATCATTCAGCTTTGTTAAAAACTCCTGGTATTTGGCATCGGTAAAGGCCTCGTTAAATGTTTTCCTGGCTGATGGGTTCATAGATAAAAAATAAAGTTTAATACCCCTGTTATGCTGAGGAACGAAGCATCTGTTCGCCACTTTTCGGGCGGTGATGCATGTTGGCCAACAGATCCTTCGTTCCTACTTATGGCATATTCAATTTCCTGTCATCCTGAGGAACGAAGGATCTATCAGCTGTGCATGACCGATAGAAAAGTTCGCGAATAGATCCTTCGTGCCTCAGGATGACAGTCTTTTATTTTTGTATGTCATTTCCCCTTCAGAATCCCCGGATTTTACAACTCAGGACGACAGCGCTTTCCAGCTACGAGCTTATAAACAAACTTAACCAATTTAGTTTATCATTTTAAAAGTCCTTTATCTTTAACCCTTATTCAAAAATACTTTGCCATTCACCTTTCATCACCGCTCACCCTTCACCTTTTTCTATCCTTCACCTTTCACCTTTGGCCTTTCACCTTTCACCTTTTACCTTTCACCTTTCCCCTTTAGCCTTTCCCCTTATATAAATAAAAATTACTTAATTTGCCCATCATTAAAACCTAAACCGGGCATTACTACTTTAGTTTATTAAATGTATAAGAAAAAGATAACCGTTGTTGGCGGCGGAAGCTGGGCTACAGCCAATGTGAAGATGTTGGTTGATAATACTACAGAAAAAGAGGTTTTTTGGTGGATGCGGAATGCGCAGGCTGTAGATCATTTGCATAAGTTTGGCCATAACCCTTACTATTTAAGTTCGGTTGAAATTAAGTTACCTAAAGAAAATATATCAACAGATTTAAAATCATTAATACAGGCAGCTGATATTGTGTTGCTAAATGTACCGGCTGCTTTTTTAAAAGAAGCGCTAACGGGCATTAGCCCCGCAGATTTGGCCGGTAAAAAAGTTGTATCGGCTATAAAGGGTATAGTGCCCGACGAGAATTTAATTATCGGCGAGTTTTTAAACCAAAAATATCATATCCCCTTTGAGGATTTTATAGTGATAAGCGGGCCCTGCCACGCCGAAGAGGTCGCGTTAGAAAAACTGTCCTACCTTACCATTGCATCGGGCGACGCAGCTTTGGCCACGGAGTTTGCAGGCCTGATTAACACCCGTTATATTAAAACCAACGTATCTGATGATATTTATGGTACCGAATGGGGGGCTGTGCTAAAAAACGTATATGCTATTGCCGGTGGTATTTGCCATGGGATAGGCTATGGTGATAATTTCCAGTCGGTGCTGATATCAAACGCGATACGTGAGCTGGAAAGGTTTGTTGATGTAGTGCACCCCATTAACCGGGATATTAAAGAATCGGCCTACCTGGGCGATTTGCTGGTTACCGCTTACTCGCAGTTTAGCCGTAACCGTACTTTTGGTAATATGATAGGGAAGGGGTACACGGTTACATCGGCCCAACTGGAAATGAATATGATAGCCGAAGGGTATTATGCAGTAAATTGCCTACAGCAGGTTAACAAGCAGTACAAGGTAAATATGCCCATTTGCGATGCCGTTTATGCTATTTTGTATCAAAAACGCTCGCCTGTGGTCGAAATGAGGAATTTGGCAGAAAAATTGAGTTAGTTGATACAACACTAACTCAATTTTACATACCATGAAAAATCTATTCAAAATTGCAATGTTTGCTGCAGGTACATTTATGATAGCCCCGGCCTTTGCACAAACCCATAAAGACACCACACTTGGCGATAAGATAAGTACAACTTCAAAAAAAGTTGTGCACAAAACCACAGTGACCGCTAAAAAAGTTGGCAACAAAACATCTGAAATTGCGGCCAACGGCGAATCGCGGATAGTTGATAAAAAGTATGAAGGCAAGGTTGCGCCCGGCAACCATAATGTTTATATTGATAAAAACGCTCATTATTACTACATTAACAAAAAAGGCCACCGGGTGTACATCAAAAAATCTCAGATGATTGATAAGCCTGTTCAGTAAAAAATTGTATCTTAACGGTGCCTGTAAGGGTTTTAGTTCAAACTACCTGTCATGAAGAAATATCAATTAACATTTGTGTGCACCATTTGCGCCCTCCTGTTGTTTTCGTTTGCCTGTAACAGCAACCAGGGAGCAAGTAACCCGGTTAACAAAAAGCTGATAGGTAAGTGGAAATCAAAGGATGGAGCAACCAAGCTGGAGATTACAGAAAAAGGTTTTACTACCGACGACGGCCAGCCGGTTACCGAAGATTATTTTGTGCTGAAGGATACCATTTTTACATCGTACCAGGGTAGCCGCCCCTATACTAAATTCCTGATCAAAAACCTGGACGACCACAAGCTTACGCTGTTTTATCCCGATTCGGATATGGTTGAGTTTGCAAGGTAGGTGATTGAAAAGGTGAAAGGTGAAAGGTGAAACGGGGGGCTTACATAAAACAAAAGCCCTCATGCTGGCGGCATTGAAGGCTTTGTTAACAAAACTAAACTAAAACTCGCTCCCTTACCACGGAAGCCCATGAAAACTATCTTTTATTCAGTAGTAAGTATTTAGTATCAAGTATCAAGACAGCTTCAATTTGTTTTCTATTGTCTTGCTACTTGCTACTTACTACTTGATACTAAGATCAAGTAACAAAACAACTTCAAATCGTTTTCAATTGTCTTGCTACTTGCTACTTGATACTTACTACTTGATACTAACTTTAAAATCTTCTTTTACGTTCCGGGCGATCTTCGCGGGGTTTGCCCGAGAAATCACGGAAGCCACCACTACGACGGTCACCGCCGCCTGAGTTGCTTCTTTCGCCACCACGGTAACCGCCGCCTTCTCTGCGTTCGCCACCACGGTAACCGCCACCGCCTTCGCGACGCTCGCCACCACGGTAACCACCACCGCTTTCACGACGGTCGCTGGTACCTTCTCCGGATACTTCTATCCTTACAGGGCGACCTTTGTATTCGGCATCCTTAAAGCCGGCGCTCACTTTTTCTACATCCTCGTTAGGAACTTCGAAGAAAGAATAAACACCTTTAACATCTATTTTACCAACACTACGGCCGCTAATTTTTGATGTGTTGCAAATGTAACCCAGCAGGTCGCCGCGGTTAAATTCATCAACAGAACCTAAGTTTATAAATAAACGAGTGTAAGCAGATGGTCCGCTTGGTGCACCACGCTCGCCACGGTCACCGCGATCGTCTCTGTCTCTGCGGCCGCCTTCCTCAACGCTTGCGTTAAGGTCTGGTGCGTTTTTGTAATAATCAAGGAAACGGTTAAATTCAATTGATGCAAAGCGTTTTATAAACTCTTCTTTGCTCATGTCCTTAAACTCGTCCATAATACGCGGGATGTATTGCTCAATTTGTTGCTCATTAACCTGTACGTTATGTACTTTGTGAACAATAGAGAATAATTGTTTTTCGCAAACATCAAACCCGGTTGGTATTTCGGCTTTAACAAAGCGTTTACCCAGGGTGCGCTCAATCTGGCGTATTTTACCTAATTCTTTGGCGTTGATGATGCTGATAGATACACCTGTTTTACCTGCACGGGCTGTACGGCCGCTACGGTGGGTGTAGTTTTCAACCTCATCAGGTAACGAGTAGTTAATAACGTGTGTTACATCATTAACATCAATACCACGTGCGGCAACATCAGTAGCAATTAACAATTGCAGGCTGCGCTCGCGGTAACGTTTCATCACCTTATCGCGTTGTTGTTGGGACAGGTCGCCATGTAAAGAATCGGCATTGTAACCATCTTTTATCAGGGCTTCTGCAATATCCTGAGTTTCAATTTTGGTACGGCAAAATACGATACCAAAAATATCAGGATTAAAATCAACAATACGTTTAAAAGCGGCATACTTATCACGGGCACGTACAATATAGTACTCGTGCTCAATGTTGGCATTGCCGGTGTTTTTTGTGCCCATGGTAAGCTCAAACGGCTCATTCATGTACTTTTTCGCTATACGGCGAACTTCAGTTGGCATGGTGGCCGAAAACAGCCAGGTTTTTTTCTCGTCCGGAGTGGTAGATAAGATATTATCAATGTCTTCCTGAAAGCCCATATTGAGCATTTCATCAGCTTCATCCAATACTACAAATTTTACCTTCGAAAAATCTATCGCCTTACGGTTAATGATATCAAGCATACGGCCCGGAGTGGCCACAACGATCTGTACGCCGCGTTTAATCTGGCGTAACTGATCCATGATGCTTGCTCCGCCATAAACGGCTACAACGTGAACGTTGTCCATTTTTTTGGAGTAATTTTTAATGTCGTTCGTGATCTGTAAACAAAGTTCACGTGTTGGGCATAAAACAAGTGCCTGTGGATGATTTTCTTCAAAATCCAACAGCTCTAATAATGGTAGGCCAAAGGCAGCAGTCTTACCGGTCCCGGTTTGGGCTAATCCGACAAAATCGTTGCTGCCTGTTAACAATACCGGAATTGACTGTTCCTGGATTGGCGTTGGGTTTTCAAACCCTAACTCAGAGATGGCATTAACAATATCATGACGGATTCCCAGTTGAATAAATGGGTTCATGAATTAAAATAACGAATTTGGCAACATCGCCAAATCGGGCGCAAAGATAGCGTTAATATTTTGCAAAAGCAATAAGTATATGTAATCAAAATTGCTTTTGCCGTATCTATTTTGATTTTGGTGTTAATGGCCTTTAAAATAGCAACTTAATTATGGATTTTGTAATTTTTAATCCGACTTTAAGGTAGTGAATTGTGTTAAGTGCGTTTTAATGTATCCCTGGTTACCTTGTTTTTAGAAATTATGAGGGAACGTCATGATGAAAATAAAGAAGATTTGTGTCCTCATTGTTTTTCGGCGGGTAGTAGCAAAACAAAAAAGTCAACCACTAATGAAACCACTTCGTTATCCTTCGTCATACCCCAGTATGCCGGATAAGTTCCATCTCCATACCCCGATCGAAACATCATCATATTATTGCTCGTATTTGGAATTTTGAAATTTATCCAGTCGCCGGCATCGTCTGGATTATTTGGTTCTTTTGCATTCTTTTTAAATTCAGCTGCAAGGACATCATCGTAAATATCTCCACCTGGATTCTTAACCATTAAATTTTTGACAAAGTTATTATAGTCAATGCCTGCGTTATAATCAAAAAAACCTGCTAATCCGGCGTCAACAGGAAATCCAAAATAGTCATCTTCATGTTTCAATTTAGAAATATCTTCGCCGTCTCGCGTAGCAAGAACCCACTTGTCTGCCTTTTTTGAGCTGAACTCTAATTTGGCAACTGCATACCTGTCTCCCGATTGTTTAGTTTTCGCTATATATATTTTAACCGGATATTTTCCTGGTCTAACAGTTTTAGTCAATGGTGGTGTATTTGGAAGAACAAGAGGGTCACAAACGACAATTCTCCCCGTTGGAATATTAAGTTTACCTATTTCGAAAAGCTCAACCGCGACACCATCAACAATATCGTTTTCAAAAATCTTGTTATAATCTGCCTGGGATAATCTTTCCGTCTGCTTGGTTTTACTCTTAACAATCGTGAGTTTTTTCCCCTTGTTTTGATGTACTGGATTAGAACAACCCGCAATTATTAGAACAGGTATTAGTATAAGGCTTCTTATTGTCAGACCGCCGCCAATGATTTGATTATAACCGGAGCTTTTGGCGTTAAAATTCAACTGAGATAGAAATTTTAACTTTTTACTTTTAGCAGATTTCATAACAAACCCATTACATAATTTTATATAAATGTAATGGATTTATTACGCCAAATGGAATACCCGTTAATACGTAATTATAAGGTATTGTATGTAAGTTGTAAAAATGAAGTTGTGGTGGTGTTTACTATCTTAACCTATCGGCCGATTTAATCAGCTTTTCATCATTTTTAATGCCCTTGGTAGCCAATAGCAGCATAACAATGCTTATTGACGTTAGGAACAGCCCAATGCCCATGGTGTGCGTATCCAACTGAACGCCTTCGCCTACCGCTTTTTTTACGGTTTGCGCCATCCAGAAGCTGTACCCGAACAATACCAGTATAGCGCCGTAGCAAAAAGCCAGTTGCTGTTTGCGGTTTTTGAAAAGGAAAATTATAACCAGTGGAATAAGCGCGACTACAGCAGTTATGGCCGTAAGCGCAGTGAATGATTCGATGCTTTTTTTCACGCCGTTAACATCCTGAAAAATGCCGGTAACCATAATAGTTACCGAAGCATTATTTACATAAACGTTATGGGCCAGCGGGAAGAAGTAAAGGGCAAATAAAACCAGGCTGGCAGCAAGCAGGTAAATGCTTTGTATTCGTTGTAGCATAATATTAAAATTATAATGGCAAATATAGTGTTGTTAAGTTAAAAAGTTTGTAGCGATGAGTTATAAGTTAGCCTTCTAATTTTTTGTATACTTTTTGTTATTTTTTGAATTTTTTTGCACGGTTCCCGATATTTTTAGTTGGGCGCTAATCCCTTTTTGCATGTTTTGAGTTATTTTTAATAATAGTAAAGTTTGCTTTTTATGATAATTATTATAGTATATTTAAACAGATTTTCTAATAACTATTAAGTAATGACCCCAAGCCCTGATAAAAACCTATCGCCCCAGGAGGTAAAGTTTGAAGACGCGCACCTTAAAAAAATATTCCTCGAACATTTAAACAGTATTTATTGCGGCAAGCAGCACCTTATTCACTTTTTTGAGGAGATAAAAACACTGGCGACACTGCAATATTTGAAAAACGCCATACAGGATTGCAGCGACGATGCCGAAAACCAGATAACGCATATCGACGGCATATTTAACGCCATAGGCGAAGATCAATCAAAAATAAGCGTGCTGGGCATGAAAGCCATGACGCTGGAGGCCTATATAACCGCAATCCGGTCGGGCAAAACGCCTATGGAGCGTGATGTGTTTATTGTATTTTACCTGCAACTGGTTGAAGGGATTGAGGTTACCTATTTTAAAGTGCTAAAGAACCTGGCCAAGGCAATAGGTTACAGCAACACTTTTTTAGATAAACCATTTAACCAGGCAGTTGAAGATAAGCTGATGTTTGAAGGGATTTATAAAGAATATATAGCCCAGCCATCTGCCGGTTAGGCAACAGCTTTCGGTGAAAAATGAAAAACATTTAATTTGTTGATTATCAGGAATAAAGGTGTTCCATGTTGTGTTTTTGCTAAAGTGTAAGGTGTTGATAATCAGGTGTAAGGCGTTCCAGAGCGTTCCACTTGATCCACGCGTTCCGGTGGAACGCTTTTGGTATTTTCAACTATTGGATGCTTTGACCAAATTAATGAAACCCCAACCCCGCGATAATAATTAACTTTGCCGCGTGACGGCTAAACAACGCTACTTTATTGAACTGGCTTATGATGGCACAGCCTATCATGGCTGGCAGGTGCAACAAAACGCCCACAGCGTTCAGGAAGCGCTAAACAAAGCGTTAAGCACCATCCTGCGCCAACCTATCGAAACTACCGGCTGCGGCCGTACCGATACCGGTGTACATGCCAAAGAGTTTTTCGCTCATTTTGATGCGGTTGAAGAGGTTCATGGTTCATCGTTCATGGATCATGGTGGGGAGGGAGGAGTTCATGGTTCATCGTTCATGGATCATGGTAAGGAGGGGGATGTTCATGGTGGGGAGGGAGGAGTTCATGGTTCATTGTTCATGGATCATGGTAAGGAGGGGGATGTTCATGGTGATGAAGCTGCTTCGTCCATGAACTATGAACTATCAACCATGAACCCATCTGCCATGAACCATGAACCATCAACCATGAACCCATTCGCCATGAACCAAAAAATCCGAGGCCTCAATTCTATTTTGCCTGCTGATATCGCCATAAAAAACATTATCCCTGTTGGCCCTGGTGCACATGCCCGGTTTGATGCTACGTTGCGCTCATATCAATACCATGTTCATTTTAATAAAGATCCATTTTTAAGGGGATATTCCTGGCAGCTGCGTGATGTGCCGGATATGGAACTGATGAACCAGGCTGCGGCAGTGATGATGGGTTATATCGATTTTAGCTGTTTCAGTAAATCAAATACCCAGGTAAAAACCAATAACTGTAAAATAAGCCGCGCCGAATGGGTGAAAACGGAGCAGGGTATGGTATTCCATATTTCGGCCGACAGGTTTTTGCGCAACATGGTACGTGCCATAGTAGGCACCCTGATGATGGTAGGCCGCAAAGAGATAGCACCCGAAGCCGTAAGGCAGATCATTGAAAGCAAAAATCGCTCAAATGCGGGCATGAGCGTACCGGCCTGCGGGCTGTATTTAGCGGAAGTGAAATATTAGCGCCCTAAAGCCCTAAAGGCAACTATTACCGGGATAACAGCGACTGCCTGGGCACAACGTTTAAAAGCGCTTGCAGATAACTTTATTCCACTTCCACGGTTATCTTCTCGCCTATTTGCTGCCTCCACATGGCATAATATAAACCCTTTTGGGCTATCAGCTCCAGGTGGCGGCCCGATTCAATAATGCGGCCCTTTTCGAGCACGTAAATGCAGTCGGCATGCATAATGGTGGATAAGCGGTGGGCTATCAGGATAGTAATGTGATTTTCGTGTTCGGATACGTTACGGATGGTTTCGGTAATCTCCTCTTCGGTTATCGAATCTAACGATGAGGTAGCCTCGTCAAATACCAATATATCAGGCCGGCGTAACAGCGCGCGGGCTATCGAGAGACGCTGTTTCTCGCCGCCGGATACTTTTACGCCGCCCTCGCCAATAACCGTGCTCAGGCCTTTATCTGCCCTTGCAAGCAGGGTTTGGCAAGCAGCGCGGTGCAATACGTTCATGCATTCCTCATCTGTCGCATCCGGGCGTACAAACAGCAGGTTTTCGCGGATGGTGCCCGAGAATAGTTGTGTATCCTGGGTTACAAAACCAATTTTTTCGCGCAGCTGATCAAGATCAATCTCCTTGCTTAAAATATTGTTGTATAAAACATCGCCCTCCAAAGGCTGATACAAGCCAACCAACAGTTTTACCAATGTAGTTTTACCCGAGCCGGAGGGGCCCACAAAAGCAATGGTTTCGCCGGTATTAGTTTCAAAGCTGATGTGATTAAGCGCGTTGCGGTTGGCAGTTAAATGCTTAAAAGTAACGTTGCTGAAGGTTAGGGTGCTAACTTTTTCTACAAGGACAGGTTTTTCGGGCTTTTTATCGATGGGAGTGCTTAATATAGATTTAAAGTTTCCGAGTGAAACCTCGGCTTCTCTCCACGATTGTATCACATTCCCTAACTCCTGCAATGGGTTAAACAAGAAAAAAGAGTAGAAAAGAAATTTTAAATAATCTCCCGGTGTTAAAGAGCCTTTAAAAATCAGCACTAATAAAATCACAACCATGGCACTGCGCACAAAATTCACAGTGGTGCCTTGTACAAAGCTCATGCTGCGCACGTATTTCACTTTTTTCAGTTCCAGGTCGAGTATCTTGTAGGTCGTGTTATTCAGTCTTTCTATTTCCTGCTTAGCCAAACCTAAACTTTTTACCAATTCGATGTTTCTTAGCGATTCTGTAGTCGAACCTGCCAATGCTGTAGTTTGCGATACTATATTTTTTTGGATACCTTTTATTCGTTTACTTAAAGCCATACTTACAAAAGTAATAATGGGTATAGCTGCAAAATAAACTACGGTAACCATATAGTTTACCTTTAATGAGTATACAATAACAAATATCATTCCCACCAGGCTCACAAAAAGCACACTGATAAACGAAGTGATAAATTTTTCAGAATCCAAGCGCACTTTTTGCAAAATACCCAACGTTTCGCCGCTACGCTGATCTTCAAAAACCTGGTAGGGTAATTCGAGCGAGTGACGCAGGCCATCGGCGTACATCTCGGCACCAACTTTTTGAGTAATAATATTGGTAAAATAATCCTGAAAATTTTTTGCAATCCGCGATACCATGGCAGCGCCAATTGCCAATCCAACAAGGCCTAAAGAACCGTAAAAACGATACTCAAATGTGTGAATTTTCTGATCCTTGGGTATTATATAAGTATCCATGATATTACCTGTAATCATAGGGTCGAGCAGTGAAAAGCCTATGTTTACACCAGCGAGTACCAAAGCAAGCACAACCACCCAGCGGTGCTTTTTTAAATAAGAAAGTAGTATATTCATGTTTCGGCAGTAAAAATAAAAAAAGGGAATGGCTAAGTAGCTCATTCCCTTTTAATTTGACATAAGGTTAATATTAAACCGTCATGATATCTTTTTCCTTGGCATCTGAAAGCTGGTCTACTTTGATGATATAAGCATCGGTCAGCTTTTGAATTTCGGCTTCGCCTACTTTTATTTCATCTTCCGATACACCTTCCGATTTCAATTTCTTAATCTTTTCGTTGGCATCTTTACGGATGTTACGAATAGCAATTTTACCCGTTTCAGCTTCGCCTTTTGCTTTCTTAACCAAATCGCGGCGGCGCTCTTCGGTCAACGGCGGTACGTTTATACGGATGATGATGCCATCGTTTTGCGGGTTAACACCAAGGTTAGCTGCTATAATTGCTTTTTCTATAGGGGCAAGCAATGATTTTTCCCAGGGTTGTATGATAATTGTGCGGGCATCGGGCGTGTTTACGCTGCCAACCTGGCTTAACGGGGTTTGCGAGCCATAGTAATCAACCGTAACATCATCCAGCATTGATGGGCTTGCTTTACCGGCGCGTATTTTATTTAATTCGTTATCGGCATGCTCAATGGCCCTATCCATGGATGCCTTTGCATCAGTAACTTGTTTTTTAATGAGTTCGCTCATCGGTTTAAATTTTTCACAAAAATAATAAAATCTACCATTTAACCGCAGGCCATCTGTTTTATCATTTGGCTCCCGCTATGGTTTGCCAACTAACGTAAATTTTGCAACTATGTTTTTTGTTATAAATGTTAAATAACTTTTTTTAACATTTATAATGCTCATTTGTATTTATCTTAGCATAAACCTATTGCAGCTATGAAAAAAACAATGTTATTTATTATTTTGGCCACGTGTGCCGGCCAGGTAAAAGCACAAATATCCCTTACCCCATTTTTTAGTAATAAAATTACCTGGAGCCCTACCTTAAAGCAAAAAACAGTTACCACTTTTTTCGCGACAAAACCAGTAACACCGCAGTTAAAAGATTTTTTATCAGGCAGCGTACCGCAAATGCCGGATGCCCGACCTATGCGCTATTTAATGCCCGTTGCCAAATTATCCAATACCGACAGGATGCCCGTAGTAAAAACCGATGAGCCGGGTATGCATTATACCATGCTGATAAAAGGATATGGATCGCCTAAATTGGATAGCTTGGCAAATTCAACGCCGTGATTGAGGTAGAACGCCGGTTAAAACTCACCTGGCGAGCTGCGCCCGCCACCCTCATCGGCCTCGCCGGAAAGAGGGGCTCGAAAGTGGTTTATTGGTGTTCGGATAGTTATTATTAGATTCAAGCCCCTCTTTCCAACGCAGTTGAAGAGAGGGTGCCCCAGCGCAGCGTCGGGCGGGTGAGTCTTCGCCACCATACAAACCGTTCTACCTCACCTGCTCTTCGGCCACCAACTCCACGCCGCTAACTTCGGCAGCAACAACCGCGCTCCGCTTTTCAATTACCTCGTTATAGCTTTTCTCGTAGTCAGGATGATTAGTCCCCATCAGCCTGTCCCAGATGTTAAAATACAGGCCGTAATTGCATTTAACCAGGCGGTGGTGCATGTTATGATGGGTGGATGTATTATGCCATTTAAACAACTTATTACTGGCAAAACCATTGGGAAAAAGCTCGAACCCGAGGTGCCCGGTTACATTAAGCAATAAGGAATATAAGGAGAACAGGGTTAATGCTGTACCATGATATGGGATGGTAAGGGCTATCAGGGGCACAATGCCTATCTCGATAACTGCTTCCAGCGGATGAAATGCATATGCCGCAAATGGTGTTGGATTGGTTGATAGGTGATGTATTTTATGCACTGCTTTAAATAAAGGCTTCCAGTGCATGGCGCGATGGGTCCAATAAAAATAGGTATCGTGCATCAATATCATCAACAAAATACTGAAGATGTAATAGCCCCACCCTTTGTCGCCGATATTTGGATAAATACGGGTTAAACCGGCCTTGCTGGCGTAAATAACGCCGATGATAACAAGGCCGAAAATGATGATCGTAATAAACGAGTTCACAATCTCGCGAATCACGTGCTTGTTTTCGGGATACCGTTGCTGTATTTTGGCGCGCCAGATGGTTTTGTTCTTCCACACATAAAACACCAGGTAAAACGAGCCGGCAAACAGCAGGTAACGTACAGCCAGGCGAAATAAAACGTTCGAAACCGTGACTAGATCGTCTATATGGAAACCTTTAAACATCGTTCTATTAAACGTTTAAAAACAGTAATTTATATAGCTTAAAAATCCTTATTCAGTAATTTTTCCAGCTCAGCAAAACTAATATTCATTTTTACCCGGCCTTGTTTGGCATATGATAGTTCGCCGGTTTCTTCGGATATAATGATGGCTGTTGCTTCGTTAGCTTCGGTTACGCCAATACCGGCACGGTGGCGCAGGCCAAACTGCGCGGGCAGGTCTGTTTTTTCAGTCAACGGCAAAATACAACTGGCCGATTTAATCTTATTTTCGGCAATAACTACGGCCCCGTCATGCAGGGGGCTTGTTTTTTGAAAAATACTTTCCAGCAATCGTTTAGATATCCGGGCTTCAACAACCTCGCAACTATTTTGATAAAACTGTTCGTCGTAATATTTAGCAAATACAATGAGCGCGCCGGTTTTGGTTTGCTTCAGGCTTTTACAGGCATCAATAATAGGTTTAATGCGGGCGTAGTTGTTTTTCTCTACTTCCTTTTTACCAAAAAAATACTGCCACCAGGCCTTGTTACGCTGCAGAGATGCGTTTTTACCCACCAAGAGCAAAAACTTCCTGATCTCCTGCTGAAATACAATAATTACAATGATAATGCCCACATCCACAACTTTTTTCAGGATACCCGCCAGCAAAGGCATTTTGGTTTCGGGCACTATAAAATATAGCAGGTATATAAATGCCAGCCCGATAAAAATATTAGCGGCTATGGTACCCCTTAACAGGGTATACAGCTGGTAAAAAATGGCTGCCAGCAACAGGATATCCAGTATGGCAAAAGGCGTAATTTTAAGGCTGCTTAAAAAGGATTGCATTTACGAAGTTAACAAGTTTCGGTCAGTTAAAAAGTGCTGTTAAAACATTGGCATGCCGTAAATGAATTAAGTTTCCGGTATGTAAAGTCGCTAAGTTAAGAAAGTTAGAAGGGTTTAAATATCGAACACCGAATATACAATGCCGAATAACGAACAGAAACTTCGGTGTCGGACATTCGAAATTCATTATTCGATATTATTTGCACTTTTGTTCTTGCTTAGTTAATGTCATCGCCCGGTATATACGGGCCACCCGGCACCCCCCAGTCCCATGCCGGCATCGGCGCATCGGCAGCCTCTGTTGCTTCGCCCTCTTTTGAGTTTATCACCGCTATGCGCGTACCCCACTCCAGGTAAGCCAAAAACGCCGACCGGAATTCGGGATCATCCGGCAGTTGTAATTCATCGGCAGTTTGCAGCAATAGTTCCATCCAGCGTTTGCGGTGCGCTTCGGTCAGGTATTTTTGCAGGTGTTTGCTTATCATAATAAAATGGCTGCCTTCCTCCTCGCTATAAGTTTTGGGGCCGCCCAAAACCTCGGCAACAAAATGAGCCACATGCAGGCGGTGTTGTGACGACATGTGCTTAAATACAGGCTCCAGCAGCTCGTCGGCCAAAACCTTATCATAAAACTTATCAAACAAAGTTTCAAAGGCCTGCATACCACCGGCCCATTCAAAAAGCGAAGGGATTTTATTAGCTGTCATATGATTGCACCATTAATTCAAAAATAAAGATAGCAGAGAACAATTTAATATCGGGAATTAAATCGGGAATCTTTACTTATTCCGCTCGGTAGTAAAGCGCACCAACTGCTCCAGCGCGCTGCGCGAATCGCTTGGCGGGAAGGTGTTCAGAATTTCAAAGGCCTCGTCCTGGTATTTTTTCATCTGGGTTTCGGCATATTGTAAACCACCTGTTTCGTTTACAAATTTTATAATCTGGGCAATTTTGGCGGGGTCGTCGTTATGGTTTTTTACCAGGTTAATGATCCTTTTCTTTTCAGCCGGCGTAGTATTGGCCAGCGAATAAATAAGCGGCAGCGTGACTTTTTTTTCTTTGATATCGATGCCCAGGGGCTTGCCCACATCGTCGGTGCCAAAATCAAACATATCATCCTTGATCTGGAAAGCGATGCCTATTTTCTCACCAAAAAGGCGCATTTTCTCAACCACCTCATCGCTTGCACCAGCAGATGAAGCCCCGCAGGCACAGCAGGAAGCAATAAGCGACGCTGTTTTCTGGCGGATAACCTCGTAATAAACGGGCTCGCCAATGTCCATGCGGCGCACCTTTTCAATCTGCATCAACTCACCCTCGCTCATTTGCTTAACGGCATCTGATACGATACGGAGCAATTGAAAATCGTTGTTTTCGATAGAAAGCAGCAGGCCTTTAGATAGCAGGTAATCGCCAACCAAAACGGCAATTTTGTTTTTCCATAAAGCGTTGATAGAGAAGAATCCCCGGCGCTGGTAAGAGTTATCAACCACATCATCATGCACCAGCGAAGCGGTATGTAACAACTCGACCAAAGCCGCCCCCCTGTGGGTAGATTCGTTGATGCCACCGGATATTTTGGCGGCAAAAAAAACAAACATGGGCCTTATTTGCTTGCCTTTACGCTTAACAATATAATGGGTAATACGATCCAGTAACGGCACCGAGCTTTGCATAGAAGACTTGAACTTCTCTTCGAACGCATCAATATCGGCAGCGATAGGTTTCTTAATGTCGTTGATGCCCAGCATTTAAACTAAACAAGCTTTTATGGTGTAAAACTGCCTTGTGGCAATATGAGGCAAACATAAGCTAAAATTATTTATCTGCATTAACGCGGAATATTTTTTACTCAAAATTAAACCAACGGGGTTAATAACCGTCAATACAAACAGATGCCATAATTTTTATAAGTTGAGTTAGAGTTTTGTGAGAGCGGTTGCCCGTAAAAAGGCGCCCGCTTTTTTTATTAGCTGTAAATGCAATAATATTTTACCTTTGCAATCCATTTAGCAAATACGGAGAGGTGTCTGAGTGGTCGAAAGAGCACGCCTGGAAAGTGTGTATACTTCAAAAGGGTATCGAGGGTTCGAATCCCTCCCTCTCCGCTGGGTGTTATAACTACCTGAAAGGTAGATAGTCATAACGATATTTTAGGAGCTGTCAAAAGGTTCCGGCCCCTGGCTTTTTAAATTAAAAACCCCTTAATTCGCTAATTAAGGGGTTTTGCAATTTAAACCCTCTTCGGAAATTTAAAATCATCATAATCCCATTGCATTTTTTGTATCAAAAAAAGATCGTCTTCAATGTATCTATATATCTATCATAAAAATGGGTTTAATGATAGATATTTAAAATTGCAACTATTGATTATCAGATATATTTTATTTCGTTTAAAGGTTATTCTTAAGTTTATTTTAACTACTTCATTTGCAATTAATAAGAAAAAACCATCCTTATTAACATTTCCCAAGTAATTTCAGGGCGGATGCCTCGCTGTAACTTTTCATAAGGGTATGTAAATAACAATTGGAACGGGTATTAATTTAAAGGGAATAAGACAGCGTTATAAACTAACGCTGCCTTATCTTTTTTTTAGAAATAGGGGCTAAGTGCTGCTTCTGCGGCAGGCAGCGGAAACACCAGGCGGATAGTGGTATAGGATTGCGGAGCAACAGTAATACCCGGCGGGAAATAATAGGCCTGCGGATTGGCTTTTACCCTGCTGCCATAAGCCGTCATAACCGCCTGGGCAGTTCCTGTATGCACCAGGTCGAGCCACCTCTTGTTCTCAAAAGCCAGTTCCACGCGCCGTTCCCGGATGATGGCGTCACGCAGGGAGGGCTGCCCGGATGCTGTGCTGCCAGGCAGTCCGGCACGGCTGCGGACCAGGTTCAGGTAAGTAAGGGCATCGCCTGTTCTGCCTTGCTCATTAGTGGCTTCTGCCAGGAACAGCAACACTTCGGCATAGCGGTAAACCGGCCAGTCGTCATTGGTGTTATTTGTTAAGGCGTGCGGATGCGCGTATTTTTTGATATAGGGATAGCTAACACCACTTGCGGTAAGCGTCCCTATAGAGGCATTCTTCCGAACGTCATTGGCTTCATAAGCACTGATTATGTCGGGTGTTGGAATGTTATATCCCTCTACTGTCCTGGCTACTTCCGGGATACCGGTAACAGCCGTAACTTCCGCGGCGCTGATCGGCTGAACAAGAAAAGTATAAAAGAAGTTGCTGGCGTAGCCTTCGGTGCCTTCTTTAAACTGAACTTCGAATATCGATTCAGCGTTGTTTTTCTGCGCCGGATCAAAAACGGAGACATAATTGCTTAAGAGCGCATAACCTGTCACCTTTTTGAAGGCGGCTTCTGCTTCGGCCCATTTCTTCTGTATGATATATACGTTGCCCAGCAGCGTATTCGCCGAACCGGAAGTTACCCTTCCTGCCTCCTGTGTTGCTTTATTGGGAAGCAGGTTCGCGGCCTGCTGCACGTCAGAGATGATCTGCGTGTAAACCTGGTCGGTGGTACTTAATGGCTGGGCCGTTTGATCGAGTGTTGTAGCTGCCTTTAAATGTAGCGGTACGCTGCCAAAATATTGCACCAGGTCAAAATAAGCGAATGCCCGTAAAAAGTAAGCCTGCCCTTTGATATTGTTTTTGGCGTTGGTATCGAAACTAACCGGATCGATGAGATCAAGAATCTGGTTGACACGGGCAATGATGGCATAATCGCTATAGTATTTATTAGACGTTACGGGGCTGCTGCTATCATCCGTAAAGTCCTTTATAAATTCTGCGCCTATAGTACCCCGGTCATTGGAATTAAACTTATAGGTGGTATTATCAGAACGAAGCTCGCCCATAGCCCAGGCGCCGCCGGAGCCGCTGTACAGGCCGCGTAAAGGGGCATAAGCGCCGTTGATGGCCTGCTGGAAATCGCTTTGCGTTTTAAAAAAAACAGAAGTGCTCAGGGATGTCTTAGCCGGAATCTCCAGGTAGCTTTTTTTACAGCCTCCGAGGAGCGCTGCTACGATTACTGTTGTAAATATTTTCAGTTTCATTTCTTCTTCTTTTAATCAGGTTATTTCAAATTCACGTTAAGCCCGAAAGTAAAAGTCCTTGGAACGGGGTAAGCTGAAAAGTCCAGTCCCCGGGCAAGGGAACCGGCGCCATTACCATTGCCGTCTGTGCTTACTTCCGGATTGGCGCCACCGTATTTCGTGAACACAAAGGCCTGCTGAACGCTGCCGTATATCCGGATACTCTTGATCATATCGATTTTTTTCAGCGTGAGTAAATAACCCAGGGCAATGTTTTTAATGGTCAGAAAACTTCCGTCCTGGATAAAACGGCTATGGAAATAATCCCGCTCATCGCCGGTGGATCCGGTGGATTTGCCGTATCTGCCATTTCCCGGATTAGTGGGAGAACGCCAGCGGTCTTTAACATCTTTCAGCACGTTAAATACGCCATCCAGGTTGGCGGTTCCCTGGTCGGTCATCCGCGCGATATCATTGCCGTATGACCCCGCGGCCACAATTGAAAGATCGAAGTTGCGGTAGGCGAATGAGTTGGTTAACCCAAAAACGTATTTAGGAAAGGGATTGCCAATAACCGTTTTGTCGCCGTCGGTATCGCCATATTTAATCACCCCGTCACCATTCAGATCGCGGAATTTGATTGTGCCCACCTGGGAATTTATATTTTTAGGCGAACTGTTAAAGTCTGCCTGGTCTTTATACACCCCATCCTGCACCAGGCCGTAAAATTGTCCTATGCGGCCGCCAACTTTGGTAATTGTTTCGGCGCTTCCGGTATAAACAATGAGCTGATCAGAAATGCCCGACAATGCCAGTACCTTATTGTCTGTAAAGGCGATATTGAAATTGGTGCTCCATTTGAACTTGCCTGTAAGGTTATTGGTGTTGATCCCGAACTCATGTCCCCAGAACTTGATCTTTCCAACATTCCCGGTAAATGTCGAGAATCCCGATTCCCTGGGTACCGGAACGGAGTAAAGCAAATTGGAGGTGACTTTATTGTAGTAATCATAGGTGAAATAGATGCGGTTACCCAGGATACCCAGGTCAAGACCAAGATCCAGTTCACGGGTTTTTTCCCAGCCCAGCTGGCTGTTGCCCAGGTTGGTTACGGCAATGCCGCTGGCAACTGTATTGTTGAAGGGCGAATTGACAGCACTGGCAACCGTGGCGTATTGCGTGTAATTGCCAATATTGTTGTTACCTACAATACCGTAGCTGCCCCTCAATTTCAGGAATGTGAGGGCATTCATCTTTCTGATAAAAGGCTCTTCGCTAACCACCCAGGCTGCTGATACCGCCGGGAAATTACCCCACTTATTATCCGTTCCGAAACGTGACGAGCCATCCCGCCGGATGCTTGCGCTTAGCAGGTATTTGCCTTTAAAATTGTAATTTAAACGGGCCAGGTACGAGATAAGGCTCCATTCCTGGATATCCATCGTCGGGTTGTTTTTTACCAGCGCAGCATCGATGGTCTGGATGCGGTCATCGGGAAAGTTAGAACCGCTGATGCCGGTAAAATCACTCCGGTATCGCTGCACGGTATAGCCGGCCAGCACATCAAATCCATGATCGCCCAATTGCCGGGCATAGCTGGCGGTATTTTCAGATAACCATGAATAGTAACGGAAATTATTCTGCGTCAGGTTCGAGTTGATCTGGCTTGGCGCAGCCGCAAAGGCCCTTCCGGCTGTTGAGGGCTGAAAGTAATCATATTTGTTTTGCCCCATATCAACATTAATGCTGCTCTTCAATATCAGCTTCTTGACCGGTTCCAGTTCCAGGTAGGTATTAGACAATAAACGGCTGACATTGGTTTTGCTGCTAATATCCTGGATGGAACGTACCCAATTTGGTGTTGGAAACGTGGTGATGCCAGGCGTTGTTACCGCAACCGGGTAAGAGCCATCGGCATTCTGGTAAGGGACTACCGGCGGTGTCAGCATGGCGTTATATAACAATCCTCCCGAGCCGAAAAACAAACCATCAGAAGAAGGTGTATTATCGTAGCTGTAGGTTGGCGCCACATTCAGCCCTACCCGCATCCAATCGGTAATCTTATATACAGAATTGGCACGTACCGAAAACCGTTTATAATAGGAGTTGCGCAGAACGCCATCCTGCTGGAAAAAACCGGCAGTAACGGCGGTGCTAAACTTGTCTTTATTGGTACTGATGGATAAGCTATAGTCGCTGATTGGTGCTGTTCTTAACATGGCGTTATACCAGTCATACCCCGCGCCATATTGGGCCGGATTCTGAAAGGCTGCCGGGATCGGTTGGCCCAGGTCTTCATAATATTCTTTCTTGAACTGCGCCCACTCGGTACCGTTCATCATATCGGGGCGCCCTTTTTGAGGTACTTTCTGAACACCGGTATAGGCATTTACGCTGATATTGGTTTGCCCGGCCTTCGCGTTTTTGGTTGTTACAACCACTACGCCAAACGCGGCCCTGGATCCATAAAGTGCGGTGGACGCGGCATCCTTAAGTACGGTTACCGTTTCAATTTCATCCGGATTAATATTGCTGATATCACCAACAATAGGAAAACCGTCCACCACGTATAAAGGCGAGGAGGAAGTGGAAATAGACGCAGAGCCGCGTACGGTGACCTGCATGCCCTGCCCGGGCCGCCCGGTGGTTTGGTTGATCTGGACGCCGGCCAGTTTTCCCTGCAGTTTTTGGGTGAACTGTGCGGCGGGTATATCCTGAAGTTCCCTGGAATTAACACTTTGCAAAGAGCCTGTAGACGATCGCTGGGTTGTGCTACCATAGGCCACGACAACAACCTCGTCGAGACTTTTAGCGTCGGCAGCTAGTGCGACATCGATCGTCACCTTATCGCCAACCGCTATCTCCTGGGTGACAAAGCCTATATATTTAAACACCAGCACGGCATTGTTATCAGGGACTGTGATCCGGAAGGTGCCGTTATTATCGGTAACGGTGCCCGTTGTTGTCCCTTTTATCAAAACGCTTACGCCCGGCAGGGTTTGTCCTTTATTATCGGTTACTTTCCCCGACACAGCTTTGGCCTGGACCGCTGGGGCGGTGGCGTTATTAACCTGCCTGCTTAAAACGATGTAGTCATTAAAATAAAAGTATTTGATCTTTAATTCGCCAAGTAACTTATCCAAAACGCCGGATAGTTTTTGGTTCTTCTCATTCAGCGAAACTTTACGCGCAGATTGGATGAGCTCCGGGCTGTAGCTGAATTTTGCTCCAGACAGTTCGGAGATCCGACTGAGCGTTGCCTTGAGGTTTTTGTCTTTAACACTGATACTTATTTCCTTGTTATAGATCTCCTGTCCCGATGAATTCTTGGCGAAGGCACAGAAAGAACACATAAAAATAAGCGCAGGTACAATGGAAATTTTCATTATAGCAATAGCTAATGAAAAAGGTAATCCTTTTTTCATATTTTTACTTTGGTTTTGTTCGGTTTATAATGGTTCAAAACTATCCGCGGGACTTTTCGACGGGACCGCGGAACAATATCAGGCAGTTGATGTTGACGCATCAGCTGCTTTTTCTTTTTGTCAGGTTATTTCATATGGCTCCTTTCGTTTATTAATCAACTAATTAATCGGCACATCCCGTACCGGTAACATACACATCCCCACCCTGCACCTGGTAGCTCAAATTGAGCGTATGGCAAATAAGGTCCAGCTTTTCAAAAAAGCCTTCATTGCCCATGTTTACAGATAAGGAACACTGCCGTAACTTTTCCCGGTCAAATATGATCTTTATAGCATAAGCCTTTTCCAGCCGGTCAAACACGCTGGCAATGGGCGTGTTATCAAAATCAAAACTGACGTTTTGCTGTTCGGCAACAACTGCGGGTTTGGGAGCAAGGGCTTTTTTAACCTCGTTTTTTACTGTTAACAAAACAGCATGATTCGGTGTAATCAAAACTCCCCCATCAAGATTGGCCCCGGCGTTTACCGGTTTAAAATCCTGCCTTCTGAATACGGCCACCCGCCCGGTTACAACTGTAACACTTGCTGTTGCGCTTGTACCGCTGCTGTTTACCTCAAAACTGGTACCGAGTACTTTGGTGACCAAACGGTCTGTATAAACAATAAAGGGCTTCGCATGGTCCTTTGTCACCTGGAAAAAGCCTTTGCCCTGGAAATAAACTTCCCGTTTATTTCCAGGGAACAATCTGTCATACATAATGCTGCTCCCGCTCTCCAGCTCAACATAACTCCGGTCGGCAAAGAAAATTTTTTCCCGGATGGCCTTATGATTGATATGGGTAATGCGCGTGCCTGGTTTTCCCGTGCTTAAAAAAGCAACATTCTCAACGCCCGGTTGCCTGGTGGCAAAATAAAACGCCAGGACACCTGCTACAAGGAGCAGGGAGGCGGCAATACCGACTATTTTTTTATAGAAAGGGAGTATCCAACGGGTTTTCGTTTCCGGAACCGACGTATGGTTTGTGTCTGTTTGTAAAGCACCGGCTAACCGCTGAACGAGCTTATCTTCCAGTTCATCAAGCGCTTTTAACTCATCGTTATCCAGCGCATACTTATCCTCCATATGCTGATATATCTGTAACAGCAGGTCATTTTCAGATGCTGACGTTTTACCGGCATGATACCGGTCCAACAGGTCGAAAAATTCTTGTTTGGTCACAATTGGTTTTTAATAGTAAGAGTAAAAAACAAGAGGGATGTCCCAGTCACCTTATAATTTTTTTATAAATATTTTTGCAGGCCCTGCAGCAAAGAGAAGTAGTTGGAAATGCGCGGTCAAAAAAAACGCGAACAGAAGGCTATCAGTATTATTTCTATAATTTCAACCCGTAACTGCCTGAGTGCACGCGTTAAATGGTTGCGTACGGTATTGGTTGAAATGGAAAGCTTATCAGAAATTTCTTTGTGACTTAAATGTTGTTCCCGGCTAAGTAGATATACTTCCCGGCACTTTTCGGGCAGCTGCCCTACAACCTGGGCTATTCCCTGCAGGCACTCTTTATATTCAATGGTGTTGGTGGCTGATAGATCGATAAACAGATCGGCCATTTCTTCGGCTATGGGTTCATATTTTTTCAGCTCACGTATCTTGCGGAATACCGCATACCTGACAGCTGCAGAAAGATAAGCCTGAAGTGAAGTATTGATTTGAATTTCAGATCGTTTATGCCATATCTGTACAAAAACATCCTGGATGATATCCTCACAAGCCTGTTTGTCCTTTAAAATTTTATAGGCAGATGTATATAAAGGCTTCCAATAACTTTTGTAAAGTTGTACCATGGCCTGCGGATCGTCATGTTTCAGATCATACTCAAAGCATTCAGGCTTCATATTGAATCAAATAGCTTAAAAAATTGAGGTACTATATTTATTCCGGCATTAACTGGCTCAAAAGTCACCCTTCGGAATTTTCTTATAATCGGTTAATCCAAATGTAACAAAAAAAATAGTTAACAACTATCCTTTACCGTCTGCTGGTTATCTTCATTTACGTGGCGTTAGACCGTGCCTGAGATTCATCACCGGTTTAAGCTGTTTTTTTTGTCGACAAATGATTATCAGGTAACGTTTTTGATAGGCAACCCAATCCGGTTGCCATTTTTGTTTTATTGGTTACTTTAGGGCTTTATTAAGTTGACATGAAAAAAAATCTACTCATAGCCTTGTGCCTTGTACTTTTGGCTTTTTGTTCACATGCCCAGCCCAAAGGCCCCGATGCCGATTACATTAAGGCAAATTACACCAAATACGAATATAACATACCCATGCGCGATGGCAAAAAGCTGTTTACATCGGTATATGTGCCGAAAGATCAAACCAAAAAGTATCCCATTATGATGGACAGGACGCCGTATAGCGTAGCGCCTTATGGGGCCGACGCTTACAAAGGCAGCCTTGGGCCATCATCATTATTTGTGCGCGATGGCTACATTTTTGTTTACCAGGATGTGCGCGGCCGCTGGATGAGCGAAGGCGTTTTTGAAGAAATGACACCCGAAAAGGAAGTGCACAAAACCAAAAATGATGTAGATGAAGGTACTGATACCTATGATACAATCAACTGGCTGCTAAAAAATATTAAAAACAACAACGGCAAGGTAGGCGTCTGGGGCATTTCTTACCCCGGCTTTTATACAACGGCAGCATTGCTAAGTCGTCATCCGGCATTGGTAGCTGCATCGCCGCAGGCGCCAATGGCCGATTTGTACCGTGACGACGCTTTTCATAACGGCGCGTTTATGCTTACCGCCAACTTTGGCTTTTACCCTTTCTTTACCAACCGACAGGATGGTAAACCTACACAACGCAGGGGAACCGGCTTTAACGCGGGCACCAACGATGGCTACGATTTTTTTATGCGGATGGGATCGGTAAAAAACTCAAACGTTAAGTACTACAAGGATACCATCCGTTTATGGAATGAGATGCTTGACCATCCCAACTATGATCAGCATTGGAAAGATCGTAACGTACTTTACCACCTGCACGATATTAAAACCGCGGTACTGGTTACCGGCGGATGGTATGACGCCGAAGACCTGTATGGTGCCATTAATACCTATAAAACGCTGGCTAAAGAAAATCCTAAAACCCCGGTTTACTTTACCATGGGGCCCTGGGTGCACGGCGGCTGGGCACGCGGCGATGGCGATCATTTAGGCGATATTGGGTTTGGCGGCCCTACCGGCCCGTTTTA
Source organism: Mucilaginibacter sp. P2_A5 (assembly GCF_056404995.1). NCBI lineage: Bacteria > Pseudomonadati > Bacteroidota > Sphingobacteriia > Sphingobacteriales > Sphingobacteriaceae > Mucilaginibacter > Mucilaginibacter sp. P2_A5. Next base: position 137,155 of record NZ_JBFUCY010000003.1, on the reverse strand, counting down.
CCGGGAAAAAATTGAATTTGTCTTTTTTAGCCATTACTTGAAAGGCACTGATCTCAGCCTGGAGCCAATTTCGACTTTTGAAACCGGGGTTAACCAATGGAAAACATATAAAACCTGGCCGCCAAAGGAAGCTGTTGATAAAAGTCTGTACCTGCTGCCCGGCGGTAAACTTTCATTTGATGCACCTGCTGCAACCGGCAGCTTTGACGAGTTTGTATCAGACCCTAATAAGCCGGTACCTTTCATCAACACGATTGAAAACGACATGAAACGTGAATATATGACCGGCGATCAGCGTTTTGCCTCACAACGTCCGGACGTATTGACTTACGAAACTGATGTGCTGGACAAAGATATAACCCTTGCCGGCAACATCTGGGCCAACCTTAAAGTGTCTACCACCGGCACTGATGCGGATTGGGTGGTGAAGGTTATTGACGTATATCCCGACTCAACAAAAAATGATAAATTTACGGGAAAGGGCGTTTACCTGGGCGGCTACCAGCAAATGGTACGCAGCGAGGCTATGCGCGGCAAATTTCGCAACGGTTTTGATAAGCCCGAACCATTTGTGCCCGGCAAAGTAACCCCTGTTAATTTTGAATTGCAGGATGTGCTGCACACCTTTAAAAAAGGCCACCGCCTGATGGTGCAGGTGCAAAGCAGCTGGTTCCCGCTGATTGACAGGAACACCCAACAATTTCAGGATATCATGAAAGCTAAAGATACCGATTTTAAAAAGGCAACCCATAAGGTTTATACAGCTAAAGATGAGCCGAGTTTTTTGAAGGTTAGGGTGATAGAATAGAGAAACAGACACTATCAACAGTATGCTTATGAGGAAGATGCTATTTCTATTATTGGTTGTTATCAGTGCCCGGTCTTTCGGGCAAACTAAGGTTGAGAAAGATGTAAAGTATCAATCGGTTAACCTTAAAAAGGATGATAAAGAATTTTTAAGGCTAAAAGATACCGCCCAGAAACATATTCCGGAGTTTTTAGACCTGTTAAAAAAACATGGTGCAGATTATGAAAACTATCGGTTTGTGGTAAAGTCTGACTTTGTAGAAGACACGGATCACGAACATATGTGGTCGCAAATTGTGGGTTATAGTAATAATATTTTTAAAGCCATTTTTATCGATTCGCCTTTCAAACTTAAAAACATCAAAAACGGTGATAAAATTGCCATTAAAAAGACAAATGTTGAAGATTGGGCGGTGTTTAGAAATAATGAAAGGATAGCCGGAGACTTTTCGGAAAAATATTTGAATAGTAAGAGCAAGGATAAATAATTGTAGCATTCTGACCTTTCCCGCCGTAATGATATAAAAACCAATATCATGATCGGGAGAATATTCGTACTGGTAGTTATTACCTCATTTTTTACATCCTGCAACAAAAACAGACAGCAACCTGCCTGCGCTATCACTACTTGTACGCAGGAATTTGTAAGCGTTGGCGTCCGCTTCGTTGACAAAAACGGAGTCGGAGTAGCCGTTGAAAACTTTGCGGCTAAAAACCTGCGTTCCGACTCTGCTATTGTAGTTCCGGGTATTGATCCGGGATTCTCACCTGCATTTAAAACCATTGCCAACGATGGCCTTATCAATAAGTTTTCTACCGGCGGCGATAATGTAAAAATTACGGCAACAAATCCATCAACTCATCAAATTAAAACAGCCATAGTGAAAATTGCAGGCGGATGCGCATGCCACATCAGCAAAGTTTCCGGGCCGGATACAATAGTTTTTGATTAAGCTGATAACCGATCATGTCTAACTCAACCAACCTTTTATGAAACGTTCAACTTTATTGTTATTCATTGTAATCTGTTTTTCGGCCTGCAAAAGCAACAGGAATACCAACGGCTGTGGTATGCAACCCTGTACCGCCAGCTTCGCCTACCTGGGTATCCGGCTTACCGATAACCAAGGCCATGTTGTAACACCTAAAAATTTTAGCGCTATTAATTTACGTACCGGCAAAACCTTAACGCCCGTGCAATATCCACCGGCTATTGATTTTGTTGCTGGGTTTGTATTATTAACCTCGGATGCAAACATCAAAGATTTTTCGACTGATGGCGATGATGTAAAAATTGCCGCTACAGATTCCCTAACCAATCAAACTAAAACAGCCACTTTAAAAATTGCCGGTGGCTGCAACTGTCATATATCTAAAATATCCGGGCCGGATACAATTGTATTTGATTAAGAGCATTTACCACAGGCGCTATCGTTTTGTTAGTGTGGCAGGCGTGTTGGTTTTAACCTGGTAAAGTACATAATCGCCTTTTTTATCATGCATCAAACTAACATCAACAGCTTTGCCATTTTGGGTAACTCGGGCATTTTTCCACCCAAGGGGCAAATAGGTTTTAAGCGTAAGCGGGATATTATAAAAACGCTTATCAAGCGGGTAGCTTACTTTTATTATAAGCTTCCCATTTTCGGCACCTGTGGTAACATTGGCGCTTAGCCGTTCGCGCATGTATTTGGTAACATCGCCAAATGTGGCAATCCAAAGTTTGTCTTCATGGTTTTTGATGTAGGTAAAATATTCATCAAGTTCGGTGCTGGGTAATGCTTCCCAGCCAATGCCTTCAACACCATGGTGGGTAAGCACCAGCCAGGTATCATTCCGGTTCATGGTGGTATCAACCCAGGCCTTCATCATGGGCAGCGGCGTTTTAGTAGTGGCGCCGCGTTGATACTGTACATAAGGTTTATCGGTATTGCCGGGAGTATCTTTGTTGCCACGGCTAATCTCTTTCAGCCACGGTTCGGGCATGCGGTTGCGTAAGGCAGGGTAAACCCTGCTTAAATATGACACTACCCGCTCGTTTTCGGTACCAAATGGTCCCTCGGCGCTAAAAGTGTAACCTATACCCAGGTTGTTCAAAATATCCAGCCGGCTTTTCTGCATCTCATAAAGCATATTGGGTTCATCAAGCGCGGCCAGGCGTGGATGGGTTACCATGTGGCTGGCAAACTCGTGCCCCTGTGTTGCGTATTGTTTAATTTGCGCCCAGGTCGTGCCATGCGCATCGTGATATTCGGTATTGTGCTCAACGCCTGGCTTAAAATCGCCGTGGCGTACTTTACTGTACAACTCATCTATTACCTTATAGGCTGCTTCCGGTTTGTTATCATCAATTAACGAACCGGCCTTATAGTGGTAATCAAGCGTGCCAATTAATCCCAGGTGTGCGGCGGCAGATGCGCGTTCATAAAAATTATCTTTATTGGTGGGGGTGGCGGCAGTTTCAGCAATTATTTGCTTTAAAGGCCTGCCAACAAATTTAGCCTGGTACCGCGAGCCGGGTATTTGCCCCGTGATAATAAAAAACGTGCTTTTAATTCCCAGCCTGTTCAAAATAGGCAACGCCACTTTAAACTGGTTGATAGACCCATCATCCCAGGTAATGGATACCGCGCCATTGCGGCCAAACTGCCATTTGGTTATTTCGGTTTTACCAGGCTGTGCTTTTAAATAGTTTACGCACAGTAATACAGGCAACGCGGCAATAAATAGCTTTTTCATTTCGGGAGGGTTTACAAAAGCTAATATATACAGATGGTTGTTCCCTTTATCCCTGTAACGAAATAGTTATTTATCTGAATATTGATCTTATTTAAACTAATTCTAAATAAAGGTTGCGAATTAAGATGAAGTTATTATTTTTGCGCTTAATTAGACTTAATATAAATAATATGTCAAATCGTTTACGCAATTACTTACAAAAAATAACACTTCTCGTTCTATTCGTATTTATAAATATTCTTACGCTAAAGGCAGATGATGACGGCAATAATGGTAAAATTAACGGTTTTGTAAAAACCAACGATGGCAAACCGGCATCATATGTTACCGTAGCTATAAAAGGCCTAAACAAAAGTACCACAACCATTGATGATGGTTCGTTTACGTTTGTTAACCTTAAGCCAGGTGTATATACTTTAGTTGCCAGCTTTATGGGCGCTAAAACCGAACAGCAAACAGTTACTGTTGTAGCTAACCAAACTGCCCAGGTAAACTTTACTTTAAGCGAGACTTCGGCCCAGCTTGATGAAGTTTTGATTTCATCTACAAAAACCATTAACCGTAAAAAGCTTACTATCGGTAAAATGAACGTAGCGCCTATGGATTTGCCGCAAAGCGTTATGGTTATCAGCAGCAATACGCTTGCCCAGCAGCAATCTATCAGGTTAAGTGATGTAATCAGGAATGTTAATGGTGTTTACTTATACAGTGCCCGTGGCAATACCCAGGAAACATTTGGTGCACGCGGCTACAATTTTTCGAGCACCAATATGTTTAAAAATGGTTTCCGCGTTAACTCCGGTGTTGTGCCCGAGGTAAGCTCGCTTGACAGGATTGAAGTATTAAAAGGCAGCGCGGCTTTACTATACGGTAACGTGGCACCCGGCGGTATTTTAAATATGGTTACTAAGAAGCCGTTGTTTGAAGCAGGCGGCAAAGTATCTATGACGTATGGCAGTTATGATTTGTACCGCCCTTCGTTTGATGTTTATGGCCCGATAACCTCTAAACTGGCTTATCGCTTAAATGGTACCTACGAAAAAGCCAACAGCTTTCGCGATAATGTAAAATCCGAAAGGGAGTACATCAATCCATCATTCCTATATAAAGTAAGTGATAAAACAACCATTACACTTGAAGGCGATTACCTGAACTATGATTTTACACCCGATTTTGGAACCGGGCAAATAAATAATGTAATAGCCAATGTGCCACGCAACCGGTATTTGGGTGCTTCATGGTCTACCGGTAATACCAAACAGTCAACCGGTACTATTACCGTTAATCATCAAATTAACAGCTTGTGGCAAATAAGCGGCGGTATAAATTACCAGCATTTTAACAGGCAATACCAAACAACCGAGCGCGTGCTGCCAGATGCTACCGGCGATTGGGGCCGTACCCTTAACCGTGCAAAAACACTGGAAGATTATTACACCGGCCAGTTTAATGTTACCGGTCAGTTTAATACAGGCGCCATAAAACATAATATTTTAGTTGGTATTGATGCCGATAGGTACAACAACACTGCTTATACCTATGTAGCTACCATCAATAAAGTATCCAGCTATTGGGATAATGGTACGTCATTGAAACCGGCCGTTTATGATACTATTAATATTTTTAATGTAAACAAATACAACCTGCGTACAGATAAACCGCAGATGAACCCTTTATACCGCATCCTAACAAAAACAAACCGCTTTGGCGCTTATTTTAATGATTTAATCAGCATATCAGATAAAGTTAAGGTGTTGGCGGGTATCCGCTGGTCGTATCAATATATAGCACCCACATCGGTTTCCAACTATTATATTTCAACCCCCGCTTTAGCTTTACAAGCTGCCGGTAAAGAAGATAAAGCATTTTCGCCAAGAGTTGGTATAGTTTATAAGCCGGTGGCCAATACCGCCTTATTTGCAAGTTACTCCAACTCTTTTATCACCAATACAGGGGTAGATGTTAGTAATAAGCCACTTTCGCCATCATTGGTAGATCAGTTTGAGGCCGGTGTTAAAAACGATTTCCTGAACGGTAATTTATCGGTAAATGTAACTGCATACCGTATCATCAATAATAACCTTGCCCAAACTGCGCCATTTTTGGCCGATGGTACTACGGTGAACATTAACACCAATATCAAGGAGCTTGTTGGACAAACCAAAAGCGACGGTGTTGAACTTGATATTGCAGGCCACCCGGTAAAGGGGCTCGATTTGATGGCCGGCTACAGCTACACCAATGCGCGTTACTCAAAAACATCAACATCACAAGGCAGTAACATAGCAGGCCAGCCATTAATTAATGTACCTAAACACACTGCCAATGCCAGTGCCTTCTATAACTTTTATAATGGCGATTTAAAAGGCTTTAAAGTCGGAGCATCGGTTTATTACCTGGGCAATCGTACAGCAGGTAATGCCAATACTGTTGGGCAAACGCAAACCATATCAAGGTTGGTTAATGTACCGGGCTTTACCACGGTTGATGCCTCGGTTGGCTACACTTATAAAAAGGTTTCCATTATCGGTAAGATCTCTAATATCGGTAATGTGTTGAATTACAATGTACACGAAAATTACAGTATTAACCCGATAGCACCAAGGCAGTTTTTAACTACGGTGAGCTATAGTTTTTAATACACTAAAGTCGTATCAACGATAAATTGAGGGATAGTCTTAAGCCTGAAGTCTTAAGTTCTAAGTAAAAAAACAACTTTAGACTTACGACTATTGACTTATTAACGCATATTATTAACCAAACCGGGATGTGCCTTAGCATGCCCGGTTTTTGTAATGAAAGCCATGAAAGTATTTTTCCGTACCATACACCTTTATTTGAGCCTTGCGGCTGGCATAGTTATTTTTTGCTCATGCCTCACGGGCACTATGCTGGTTTTTGAAAAAGAAATTGAGCATACCCTGCACCCTAAACTTTATTATGTGCAGGCAGCAGCCACCCGGATGCCGCTGGAGCAAATGATTAAGGCAGCCCTTAAACAGGTGCCTAAAGCAAAGCTGGCCTCGGCAATGGTTTATAATGATGCCACCAGAACCGTTGAGATTGGCTTAATTGTACCCGAAAAGAAAAGTAAAAAAGGTAATGCTGCCCAGGCCGAAAAAAGCAGGCCCGCAATGGCACAGGGCGATAAGGATAAAAAAGCTAAAGAGGCCGACCGGGCAAATATGAGCGTTTTTGTAAACCCCTACACCGGCCAGGTAACGGGTGAGTATAGCCGGAAGCAATCGTTTCTGTATTCTGTCGAGATGTTTCACCGGTTTTTGCTGGCAGGTAAGGATAGCTTGGGCGATTGGGTGGTGTCAATCTCGACATTGCTGTTTCTGTTTATATTAATAACCGGGGTAATATTGTGGTGGCCAAAAACCAAAAACATTATGAAGCAGCGGTTAAAAATAAAGTGGGGCGGCAGCACCAAACGGCTGGTACATGATTTGCACCTGGTTACCGGCTTTTATACTTCGTTATTTTTAATTGTGATTGCTTTAACAGGTTTAATCATGACGTTTAAGCTGGCCAACCAGGCATTGTTTGCCATAACCGGTTCAAAGCTGGTAAAAGAGCAGCCTAAAGCGCCGCAATCAAAATACCAGCCCGGAGCCCGGGCTTTAAAGGCAGATGCCGCATTGCAGGCAGTAGCATCACAAACCGCATTGGCAGATTATTATACAGTACGGGTACCTAAAGATTCACTGGCCGTTTACAGCATTAACGTTTTACCCAAAGGCGCTATTGAAACCACTGCCGATACGTATTACGTTGATCAGTATAGCCGCGGCATAGCAGGAGCGCAGTTGTTTGCTGCCAAAAGTTTAGGCCAGCGGGTAAGAGCTTACGTAAAACCGGTACATACCGGCTCGGTTTACGGCTTGCCCACCAAAATAATCAGTTTCATAGTATGCCTTTTATCGCTCATATTCCCGGTAACAGGGGTAATGATGTGGCTTAACCGTACAAGGAAAAAAACTAAGGTGCATAGAAAGCTGGAATTGGTTTAAATTGAGGTTGATGGTTTGTTTAATACCTGGCAACATAGACCGAGTATCAGGCAAACTCAAAATGGGTTAACTTGGGGGGATTGTTTAGGAATTTTATTTTTTCTTCAATCAAATCATACCCTCTTTGCATTCTAAGCCAAAAATCTGCACTGCCTCCAAAAACTCCTTCAATTCTTAATGCGATGTTGGGTGTAATAGATCCTTTACCGTTTGTTATTTTAGATAAGGTTAACCTTGACACGCCTAATAAATCTGCAGCTTTACTAATGCTCAGTCCGTTTGCTTCTATGATATCTTCTTTTAAAATTATCCCCGGATGGATATTTGTGTTAAATGCTCTTTCCATTTTACATGAATTTAATGCGTATCTAAATAGTCCAAATCAAAGGCGTTCCCATTTTCAAACCTGAAAATAATCCTCCAATTTCCTGAAACATCAAGCGACCAAAAACCATCCAGGTCACCTTTTAATGGATGTGGCCGCAAGTTTTTAAAGCCTTCCAGATCTTGTGGCACCGTTTCCAAATATTCAATAATGTTTAAAAGTTTTTTAATTTTATGAATATATTCAGATTGAAGTTTACTGGAATCGCCTTTAGTCCAAAATAATTTCAAGCCTTTATGTTGTATAGATTTTATCACTGCTTAAGCAATACTGTATATTGTAAATATACAGTATGCAATTTAAACAGTCAATACTTTTAACAGCAACAGGTTGAATTTTATTGGGGATGTTGTTAGTGAAGGAATAATCCTTGTATGTTTACAATCAGCAAATAATCAGATATGCCTGCCAGGATCCTCGAAGTATGCGCCTTTACTATTCAAACCTGTATCATAGCCGAGCGCGCGGGCGCTGCGCGGGTTGAATTATGCGATAACCCTATTGAAGGCGGTACTACGCCAGGCTATGGCTCCATAAAACAGGTGCGTGATAAAATAGGTATCGATTTGTTCCCCATCATCAGGCCGCGGTCCGGAAATTACTTTTACAATGAGGATGAATACGCCATTATTAAGCATGATATACAAATTTGCCGCGAGCTGGGCTGCAGTGGCATTTCGGTGGGCACACAAACCATAGATGCCGAAATTGATACCGAATGGCTGAAGCGTATTGTTGAATGGGCCGGGCCAATGAGTGTTACCTGCAACCGTGCGTTTGATGGTACGCCCGATCCTTTTAAATCGTTGGAAGAACTAATAGCCTGCGGATGCCGGCGGGTACTCACCTCCGGTCAAAAAAGCGCCGCGCCTGATGCCGGTTTGTTATTAGGAAAGCTGGTTAAACAAGCCGCCGGCCGCATTTCCATTATGCCAGGTGCCGGTGTTAAATCAACCAATCTGCAAAAGCTGTTAGCCGAAAGTAATGCAACAGAATATCATTCATCGGCACGCGTTATAGCGCCAAACCCTTTAACTTATATTAATAAAGAAGTGAGCGATTATGGCAATGTTTATATTGCCGATGAGGATGAAGTAAGGGCGATGGTGGCGGTTTTGAGGGGATAACAACTATTGATTGGATCCTACAATTCACTTAGCAGGTCATTAAAGCTTATAGATTCCAGTTTACCTGCTTTTATTGCTTTCATCTCTTTTGCTGCGGTTTTTAAACTTTCAGCAATAGATGATTTTACGCTTACTTTTTTTATCGCAACCCCCAACTCCTTTAAAAGCAATCTCACCAGCTTTTCTTTATCCTTAGGTACCGTAATTTGTAAAACTGTCATTGGTTTAGTGTTCTAAAATCTTTGTTGCTGTCTCAAGCTTTCGAAAGCATTTTTATCTTCTTCTGAAAACTTCAAATCACTATCAGACCATATTGAAATTTTGGCCGGTTTTTCTTTGTAGGCAATGATATCAGTAGGGGAATCCTGTTGTATAGCGACACCGGGCCCGATAAGGATCTGTTTTATCAGCGAGCCTTTTTTGTCGGGGATATTGATCGTCGGCTTTTCCACTATGAATCAAATTTATAAAATTTTAAGTCTTGATTCTGATTTTAAATGGCCGCTCAACTTTTTTGAATTTAGGCTTATCGCCCCAGGAAAGCGCGTTTAAACTTTTTACCTCATGTGAGCATTTTTAATGCTGAGATAGGTAACCCCTACGGGGCATAAAAGAAATTTATATAAATATTGCTACAAACAGGTAGCCTCTACGAGGCATCAATCAAATACAAGCGTTTGCCTCGTAGAGGCTACCTGTTTGTAGATACAAAATGTCAGATTCCTTTTATGCCCCGTAGGGGTTACCTCCCTTTCTATACCAAATTTTTAAAAGCGATTTCCCTGCGCATAGCGTCAAAAGCCGCCAAAAATGTTGAAAACTTTTTGGTGGTAAAAAGTGGTAATTTGTGGTAAAAGAAAATTACTTTTACCTATTAAATTAAGCCATAGTCTTATAATGCCGCATTTAACCGGAGAATTTGAATGTAAACTGGATGCCAAAGGGCGGATGATGATCCCTGCGGGCCTCAAAAAGCAGCTTCCTGAAGCTGACGGAGAGGGCCTTATGATCAATCGCGGCTTGGAAAAGTACCTGGTTATTTACACAAAATCCGAATGGGACAAAAGACTTGATGAATTGAGCAAACTTAACGAATATGACCGGCAAAATCTGCGTTTTATTCGCTATTTCACCGGCGGCGCCACGGCTTTGATGCCCGATTCGGCCGGCAGGGTGCTTTTGCCAAAGAGTTTACTTGATTTTGCCGGCATTGGCAACGATGTTGTTTTAACGTGTGTATTGAACAAAATAGAGGTTTGGGATAAGGCTGCCCATACCGAGATGATAAATAACGAGCCTGATAATTTTGCCGAATTGGCCGAAGCGGTAATGGGTAGTAAAGCAAGGAGGATAGATGAGTGAGTACCATACACCGGTGATGTTGCAGGAATGCATTGATGGTCTTGCTATAAAAAAGGACGGCACTTATGTGGATGTAACTTTTGGCGGCGGGGGGCATTCGCGCGAGATCATGAAGCACCTGAGCAAAGATGGCCAACTGCTTGCTTTTGACCAGGATACCGATGCGCAGCAAAATATAATTGACGATGAACGTTTTGTTTTTATAGATCAGAATTTCAGGTACCTGAAAAATTTTTGCCGGCTGCATGGCGCTATCCCGGTTGATGGTATACTGGCCGATTTGGGCGTATCATCATACCAGTTTGACCAGGCCGAACGTGGTTTTTCCATCCGTTTTGACGCCGAGCTGGATATGCGTATGAACCAGGGTGGCGAGCTTACGGCTAAGGATGTAGTAAACAATTATACCGGTGCCGAACTGCACCGCATTTTTGGCGTTTACGGCGAGATTCAGAATGCCAAATCGTTGGCCGAAACTATTGTTACCGCCAGGCTCAACGTCCCGATAGTAACCATAGCCGATTTAAAGAACGCGATAATTAACCGTATTCCGAAGGGGAAGGAGAATAAATACCTGGCGCAGGTTTTCCAGGCGTTGCGCATCGAGGTTAACCAGGAGTTGGAAGCGCTGAAGGAATTTTTAATTCAAAGCGCAGAGGTTTTAGCCGTTGGTGGCAGGTTGGTAGTAATGAGCTACCACTCGCTGGAAGACAGGCTGGTAAAAAACTTCATCGCCAAAGGTAAGTTTAGCGGCGAGGTAGAGAAGGATTTATACGGAAATAATAAAAGGCCGCTTGATGCTGTAAGCCGCGGGGCTATCACAGCATCGGCCGATGAAATAAGTAACAATAACAGGGCACGGAGCGCTAAATTAAGGATAGCTGTAAAAATATGAGCAATCGTTTCCGTACAGAAATTCAGGAGGAGGAAGAAGCGGAAGAGCTTATAGTTGAGGAGAAGCCCCGAAAAAGGGAGATCCCCGATAATTTCTTTACGCAATTTTTCACCAAGCGCTTCATTACAAGCGAGAAGGCTACCAATGCCCTGCCTTTTGTACTGTTCATAGCTTTTTTGGGCATGGTATACATTGGTAATATGCACCTGGCTCAAAAAACCATCCGCGATATTGATGACCTAACCAAAGAAGTAAAAGAGCGCAGCTGGGATTTTAAAACCCAAAAAGCCGATATGGCTTTTAAAAGTACATTAATTGAAGTGGCCAAACGTGCCGATACCCTTGGGGTAAGGCAAAGCGTTGAGCCGCCAAAAAAAATAACGGTGAAGGAGGACAAGGATGAAAATTAGGACTAACATATTGTTGAGGGTATATATTGCCTTTGGCCTTGTTGTGCTTTTTTCGTTCGCGGTTGTGGTACAGCTTTGCAGGGTGCAATTTGTGCAGGGTGCAAAATGGAAAGCCAAAGCAGTAAACATGACAGCCCAATTTAGAGATGTAGAGGCCGCGCGGGGCAATATTTTTTCTGCAGACGGCAGCCTGTTGGCTACATCGGTGCCTGAGTATGAGTTGCATATGGATATGTTTGGCGCAGGGCTGGCGGTTGATAGTATTTTTAATGATAATGTTGACGTGCTGGCAACAGATTTATCGCAATTATATGGCGATAGAACGCCGCGCGAATATGCCAGGTTACTACGCGATGCCCGTAAAGACGGATCGCGTTATCAGCTTTTACGCCGCAGGGTAAGTTACCAGGAGTTGAAAAAGATCCGCGAGTTCCCGATCTTCAAAAACAGGAAGACTAAAAACTGCCTCATTGTGTTGCAGCAAAACAAACGGATTTTGCCTTTTCATGCTTTGGCAGCGCGTACCATTGGTTACAAAAACGAAAATATTAAAAACCCGGTGGGGCTGGAAGGTGCTTTCTCGTCATATATTAACGGCGAAAATGGCAGGCGCTTAATGCAGCGTATTCCAGGCGGTACCTGGATGCCCGTAAATAATGATGAAGATGAGATCCCTACAAAAGATGGGGCCGATATTATATCTACCATCAACGTTAACTTCCAGGAGATAGCCCAGGCGGCCCTATTAAGGCAGCTGGATTCAAGCGCCGCCGATCATGGTTGCGTGGTGCTGATGGAAGTTGCCACAGGCGAGGTGCGCGCTATAGCCAATTTTACCCGCTCAAAAGAAAATACTTTTAAAGAGAGCTTTAATTACGCTATCAGCAACGCAATTGATCCGGGTTCTACCTTCAAGCTGGTATCTTATATGACCCTGCTTGATCAGCATAAACTGGATACCAATACTATAGTGAATGCCGAGGGTGGTAAATACAAGTTCCCCAAGGGGCCAACCATTACCGATACCGAGCATGACAACTATGAAATGACGGTAAAAAAGGCTTTTGAAGAATCATCAAATGTAGCCGCGGCCAAGTTGGTTTATGGTCATTATAAGGATAACCCATGGCAATTTATCAATAAGCTGTACAGTTATCATTTAAATGATAAGCTGGGCCTGCAAATTGCCGGCGAAGGCAGGCCGGTAATAAAAAATCCGGCCAACCGCAGCTGGAATAAATACTACACCCTGCCCGAAATGGCCTACGGTTATGAAATGAACCTTACGCCATTGCAAATGCTGGCCTTTTATAATTCGGTAGCCAACAACGGTAAGCTTATTTCGCCAATTTTTGTGCGCGAGATCAGGAGGATGGGCAGCACTGTTGAGCAGTTTAATGCCAGGGTTATTAACGAAAAGGTGTGTTCGGATGCTACGCTTGGCAAATTAAGAAGCATGCTGGAAGGCGTTGTACAGGAAGGTAATTGTAAGCGTGTAATTAAAAATCCGCGCTACACGGTAGCTGGTAAAACCGGTACTGCACAGGTGGCCGATGGTACAAAGGGCTATAAGGTAAAAAAATACCAGGCTTCTTTTTGCGGTTATTTCCCTGCCGATCATCCTAAATATTCCATGATTGTAGTGGTAAATAACCCAACCCGCGGATCGTACCTGGCGGCTAAGGTTGCGGGTCCCGTTTTTAGGGAAATTGCCGATAAGGTATATGCCAATGATATGGAAATAAACCAGCCATCGCCGGTTACATTGGTAGGTAATACATCGATGCCGAAAGTAAAACGTGGCAATTTGAAAGCCTTAAAGCATGTATACAACAAATTGGGCGTTAAACCGCTTTACGCATCAGCCGATATTACCGGCAGTGGAGTTGATACCAGTAATGGCATTCCGTTTGAAGATACGAGATATAAAGAAGGCACCGTTCCGGCAGTTACAGGAATGGGCCTTAGCGATGCCCTGTATGTTTTGGGCAATGCAGGTTATAAAGTAACGGTACGCGGCAGCGGCATGGTAACCACGCAATCGGTTACCGGAGGCAGCTCGATACCCAAAGGTTCACGCATAACAATTGAGTTGCAATGAGGTATTTAAGTGATTTAATAGATGGATTGGCCTTTACAGAACTGCAGGGCAGCGCCGACGTGGAGATTACTGCTATCGCCTTCGATTCAAGGCAGGTAGTCCCGGGGGCGATGTTTGTTGCCGTGAAGGGTACCCAGGTTGATGGCCATGATTATATTGATCAGGCTATAAAAAAGGGCGCCGTCGCTGTTATCTGTGAAGATTTGCCCGCCCACACCGCAGCCGAAGTTGATTTTTTGATGGTGGCCGATTCCAGCAAAGCTTTAAGCCTGGTGGCTGCTAATTTTTACGGCAATCCATCGGCACAATTAAAACTGGTTGGCGTTACAGGTACCAACGGTAAAACCACTATTGCTACATTATTGTACCAGTTGTTCCGCGATCTGGGTTATAAATGCGGGTTGTTATCAACTGTAGAAAACCAGATAAACGGCAATGTAATTCCATCAACCCATACTACGCCAGATCCGATAGAGCTTAACCGGTTGCTGGAAGAAATGGTAGCGCAAGGCTGCGATTATTGCTTTATGGAAGTAAGTTCACACGCCGTTGCGCAGCATAGGATAGCCAACTTGCAGTTTTCGGGAGGGATATTTACTAATCTTACGCATGACCATTTAGATTATCATAAAACTTTCAATAGCTATTTGAAGGCCAAAAAGGCTTTTTTTGACGGCTTGCCAAAAAGTGCATTCGCTTTAACTAACAGCGATGATAAAAATGGGAATGTAATGCTGCAAAATTCGCAGGCGCACAAAAAAAACTACGGACTAAAAAGCATGGCTGATTATAAGGCGCGGATTTTAGAAAACCAGTTTGGCGGCCTTTTATTGCATATTGATAACGAAGAGGTATGGTTTAAAATGGTAGGCACCTTTAACGCTTATAACCTGCTGGCGGTATACGCTACTGCCATGTTATTGGAGCAGAATAAAGCCAAAGTATTAACCAGCCTGAGCAAGCTAACCGGCGCCGAAGGCAGGTTTGAATATATAGTAGCCCCCAATAAAGTGATTGGGATAGTTGATTATGCCCACACACCGGATGCCGTTCAAAATGTGCTGAGTACTATTCACGACATCCGCAAAGGCAACGAGAAAGTAATAACTGTAATAGGTTGTGGCGGCGATCGCGATAAAACTAAACGCCCCATCATGGCCCGCGTGGCCAGCGAGTGGAGCGATAAAGTGATCCTGACGTCAGATAATCCCCGTTCGGAAGATCCTGCCCAGATCATTAAAGACATGATTGAGGGTGTTGATCCGGCATTTAAACGCCATACGGTGAGCATTGTTGACAGGCGAGAGGCAATTAAAACAGCCTGCATGCTGGCAAATCCGGGAGATATCATTTTGGTTGCAGGGAAGGGGCATGAGAAATACCAGGAATCGCATGGCGTAAAAAGCCATTTTGACGACATGGAAGAACTTGAAGACCAATTCAAATTATTAGTCTGAATCAGAATTTACAGAATTAAAGAATTAGCAGAATCCATGAGTTCATTTTAATCGGTGAAATCAATATAAAGAATCGGTGTAATCAAAATAGAGCATGTTATATTATTTGTTTACTTACTTAAATAAAAACTACAACATTCCGGGACTCGGGGTATTTCAATATATCACGTTTCGTACGGCTTTGGCTGTAATAACGTCGCTGTTGGTTACAACCGTATATGGCCGTAGGCTGATTGATTACCTGCGTTTTAAACAGGTGGGCGAAACGGTTAGGAATTTAGGTTTGGAAGGCCAGATGCAAAAATCAGGTACACCAACCATGGGTGGGCTTATTATTTTGCTGGGTATCCTGGTGCCTACTTTGTTGTTTGCCAAATTGGGCAACGTGTATATTATATTGATGATAGTTACCACCATTTGGCTGGGCTCCATTGGTTTTTTAGATGATTATATTAAAGTATTTAAAAAAAATAAAGAGGGGTTGGCTGGCCGTTTTAAAATTGTAGGCCAGGTGGGTTTATCGCTGATAGTAGGATGGACAATGTATTTTAACACCAATATTGTTATCCGGCAGGAAGTAAAATTGCCGGTAATAGCCAATGCGCCTGTTGATTTTCACCTGAAAAAGAATGTGCCGGTTTATACACAGGATGTACACTCCACTAAAACAACCATGCCGTTTTACAAAAATAACGAGTTGGATTACGGCAAAGTATTAAAGTTTATCGGTCCCGGATATGAGTATTATGCCTTGGTGGTGTTCTTGTTTTTTGTGATCATCATAATAACCTTTATTTCCAATGGAGCAAACATAACGGATGGCATTGACGGCCTGGCGACGGGTACCTCGGCCATTATAGGTATCACGCTGGCTATACTGGCATATGTATCCGGGAATATCGAAATAGCCGACTATCTGAATATCATGTTCATTCCCAACTCGGGCGAGCTGGTGATCTTCGCCGGCGCTTTTGTTGGTGCCTGCGTTGGCTTTTTATGGTACAACTCCTACCCGGCGCAGGTATTTATGGGCGATACGGGTAGTTTGGCCATAGGCGGTATCATAGCTGTTTTTGCTATCATGATCCGCAAGGAATTATTGCTGCCGGTATTATGCGGTGTATTTGTGATCGAGAACATGTCGGTGATTATGCAGGTGGGTTGGTTTAAGTACACCAAAAAAAGATTTGGCGAAGGCCGTCGGGTGTTTTTAATGGCGCCGCTGCATCACCATTATCAAAAGAAAGGTTTCCACGAAGCCAAAATCGTAACCCGGTTTTGGATCATCGGGATACTGCTGGCGATAATAACGATTATAACGTTGAAGCTGAGATAGGAGAGTCAAGAATCATGAGTCAAGAATCAAGACAGAACGAATAAGGATAAAAGGATTAAGGACAGAAAAATAATCAGTGAAATCATAAATTGATCAGTGAAATCACAAAAAATAAAGTAATGAACCAACAGGAACTCACAACTCACAACTCACAACTCACAACTAAGCGGATAGCTATATTGGGCGCCGGTGAAAGTGGTGTTGGTGCGGCATACCTGGCGCAACGGCAGGGGTATGATGTGTTTGTGTCGGATTTTGGGGCCATTGCGGATAAGTATAAGAAACAACTGGAAGACTGGAATATCAGCTTCGAGGAAAAACAACATACCGAGGATTTAATCCTGAATGCCACAGAGGTAATTAAAAGCCCGGGCATTCCGGATAAAGCACCGATCATCAAAAAGCTTAAAGAAAAAGGGATCCCGGTAATATCCGAAATTGAATTTGCAGGCAGGTATTGTAATGCGAAGATAATAGGTATAACCGGATCAAACGGAAAAACCACTACCAGCAGCTTAACCTACCATATTTTAAAAAATGGTGGCTTAAATGTTGGCCTGGCGGGTAATATAGGCAAAAGCTTTGCTTACCAGGTAGCTACCGAAAAGTTTGATTTGTACGTGCTGGAACTAAGCAGCTTTATGCTGGATGATATGTTTAAATTTAAGGTAGATATAGCGGTATTGCTCAACATCACACCCGACCATTTAGACAGGTACGATTATAAGCTGGAAAACTATGCCGCATCTAAATTCAGGGTTGCGCAGAACCAGACAGCGGCCGATTGTTTTATTTACTGCGCCGATGATCCCGAGACCATAAAAGGTATGGCCGACAGGAAGTTTGGGGCCCGGCTATTACCATTTAGTATTGAAAAAAAGATTGAACCGGGAGCATATCTCGATAACGACAATATTGTCATCAACACAAATCAAGAACATTTTACAATGTCAATTCAAGAACTGGCCTTACAGGGCAAGCACAACATTTACAACTCCATGGCATCAGGTATTGTAGCAAGGGTGCTGGAGTTGCGCGAGGGAACGATAAAGGAGAGCATGGGCAACTTTAAAGCCATTGAACACCGGCTTGAATTTGTAGCTAATATATCGGGCGTTCGCTTTATCAATGATTCAAAGGCCACCAACGTTAACTCAACCTGGTACGCATTGGAGAGTATGAGCAGCGATGTGGTGCTGATACTTGGCGGCGTTGATAAGGGTAATGATTATGGCATGCTTAAAGATTTGGTAAAGCAGAAAGTCAGATCGATAGTTTGCCTGGGAAAAGACAACAAGCGCATTCACGATGCATTTGAAGATGATGTGCATGTTATTGTAAACACCTTCTCGGCCCAGGAAGCTGCCCAGGTAGCATTTCACCTGGCCGAAAAAGGAGATACCGTATTGTTATCGCCGGCATGTGCCAGCTTTGATTTGTTTAAAAATTACGAAGACAGGGGAAATCAGTTTAAAGCGGCAGTGAGGGAATTGTAGCAGATGTGCAGATTTCAAATTTCAGATGTGCAGATTAAAAAGAATAATTATAGAGAAGATTATTTACGAATATTAAAAATTAAAAGTCTCACCCTTTAGGGGGAGATTTAGAGGGGGCTCAATGCATAGGATATTAAACAACACAAAAGGCGACCGGTGGATATGGCTGATAGTGATATTGCTTTCTGTTATATCCTTGTTGGCTGTGTACAGCTCAACGGGTACGCTTGCTTATAAGCGTGGTGTTGGTGTCGAGTCGATTTTGATGAAGCACCTGGCCATGGTTGTGGGTGGCATTATGCTGATGTATATTTCGCACAAGCTTGATTACCGGTATTATGCCGGCTTGTCCAAGATTATGATGATCGTGACTATTCCGTTGTTGCTATATACCCTGGTATTTGGTAGCCACATCAACAATGCAAGCCGCTGGATTAATATCCCGATAGTAGGGCTAAGTTTCCAGACATCAGATTTGGCCAAACTGGCTTTGATCACTTACCTGGCGCGTACTTTATCGCGCAAGCAGGAAAATATCAAGGATGTTAAAGAATCGTTTTTGCCTATCATGGGCTCGGTTTGTTTGGTTTTTATCCTGATTGCATTGGCTAACTTATCAACCGCCCTGATGTTGTTTGGGGTAAGTATTTTGTTATTGATTATCGGCCGTATCAGCATAAAACAGATAGCTATTGTATGCGGCGCGGGATTTATATTGTTATTGGGGGTTATATTTTTGGGGCCAAGGCGGCATACTTATGTTTCGCGCGTAAGCACCTTCCTGCATCCCGATTCAACCAAAACGGATAAATCATTCCAGGCCGATCATGCCAAGATTGCCATCGCCAGCGGAGGCCTTTTTGGCAAAGGCCCCGGCAACAGCACCGAACGGAATTACCTGCCCGAGTCATACTCTGATGAAATTTATGCCATCATTGTTGAGGAATACGGCCTGGTTGGCGGTTTCGCGCTGGTAGGCATTTACCTGTTTTTGTTGTACAGGTGTATAAAGATTATTACCAAGGCCCCCAAGGCGTTTGGCGCGTTGCTGGCTTGCGGTTTAAGCTTCAGCTTAGCAATACAGGCATTTGCCAATATGGCTGTGGCAGTAGGCTTAGGCCCGGTAACCGGTGTGCCGTTACCCTTTGTAAGTATGGGTGGTACGTCGCTGTTGTTCACAAGTGTGGCCTTCGGCATCATACTATCAGTAAGCAGGGACATAGAGGAACCGAAGAAAGTTGTGGTGGGAGAGATAAGTGTGGCTTAATTTAATTAGTGAATTATTGATTTAGTGAATTAGTGATTGGCCTGGTTTTTAGAGTTTGAAAATTAGGGTTTAGAGTTTAGAAATTAGGATTTAGAGTTTAGAAATTAGGGTTTAGAGTTTAGAAATTAGGGTTTAGAGTTTAGAAATTAGGGTTTAGAGTTTAGAAATTAGGATTTAGAGTTTTAAATAAAAAGCATGTCAAAAAGAATTATCATAAGTGGTGGCGGAACAGGAGGACACATCTTCCCGGCTATTGCTATTGCCAATGCTTTGAAGGCTATCGACCCTAAAACCGAGATCCTGTTTGTGGGAGCCCTTGGGCGGATGGAGATGGAAAAGGTGCCCGCTGCCGGGTATAAGATCATCGGACTGGATATTCGTGGCATTCAGCGCGATTCTATCTGGAAAAATGTGATGTTCCCGGTTAAACTGGTAGGCAGCGTGCGCAAGGCGTTACAAATTATAAAGGATTTTAAACCGGATGCCGCTGTTGGTGTTGGTGGTTATGCATCGGGCCCGTTGTTGTATGCGGCATCAATGAAAAAAATACCATACCTGATACAGGAGCAAAACTCCTACGCGGGTATTACCAATAAGTGGCTGGGCAAAGGGGCTCAAAAAATATGTGTAGCTTTTGATAATATGGAGCAGTTTTTTCCTGCCGGTAAAATTATCAAAACAGGCAACCCTATCCGTAAAGATTCGGTAAATATTGCCGGTAAGCATATGCAGGCATTGGAGTTGTACAAGTTATCAACCTTTAAAAAAACTATACTGATAACCGGTGGCAGCCTTGGCGCACGTACATTAAATAACAGCATTATGGCTGGTTTGGATAAGCTGATAGCTGCCGATGTGCAGATCATTTGGCAAACCGGCAAGTTTTATTATAAAACGATCATCGAAAAACTGGGCGAAGATTATCACCCGGATATTAAAGTAAGGGAGTTTTTAACCCGGATGGATCTGGCGTACGCTGCCGCGGATATCATTATCTCGAGGGCAGGAGCCGGCACCATTGCCGAATTATGTGTGGTGAAAAAACCGGTTATCCTGGTGCCATCGCCAAATGTGGCCGAGGATCATCAAACAAAAAACGCTTTGGCACTGGTGCAGGAAGATGCTGCCGTTTTTGTAGCCGATAGGGATGCCGGAGAGAAACTGGTGGATAGGGCGATTGAATTATTGAACGACAAATCATTACAAAGAAAACTAAGCACCAACATAGGTAAAATGGCTATGCCAAATGCTGATGAGGTGATAGCAAAAGAGCTTTTACAAATAATAAAATAACAATTAAAGTTATGGCCCTCCTTCTCCCAAAAAGGGGAGGGCCTTTTTTAAAAACATTAAAATGGAACTACGCGACATACAAAGGGTTTACCTGGTGGGTATAGGCGGCATCGGGATGAGCGGCCTGGCCCGCTATTTCCAGCATTTGGGTTGTATTGTTTGCGGTTACGATAAAACAGTTACCGACCTCACCAACGATTTACATAACGAGGGTATCCAGATTTGTTTTGAGGATAATGCCGATTGTATCCCAATCAGCTTCCAGGAACCATCTGCAGATACACTCATTATTTATACACCGGCCATTCCCAAGGATTCGGCAGTGCTGAATTATTTCAAAAATCACGGATTTGAGTTGTTTAAACGTTCGCAGGTTTTGGGTTTAATCAGCAAAAGCTCTTTCACCATAGCAGTTGCAGGTACACATGGCAAAACCACCACATCAACCATGGTGGCCCATTTGCTGAAGGCATCGGGCAATGATTGTTCGGCTTTTTTGGGCGGCATATCATCCAACTATCAAACCAATGTGCTGTATGGCAAAAACGATGTAATGGTTGTGGAGGCTGATGAGTATGACCGTTCGTTTTTAACATTGTTCCCCGATGTGGCCATCATCACATCCATGGATGCCGATCATTTGGATATTTATGGCGACCATGAACATTTAACAGAATCGTTTAAGCTATTTGCATCGCAGATAAAAAGCGGCGGTACACTGGTACACAAAAAAGGCCTGCCTTTAGATACAGGTTATACTTATGCGCTGGAAGATGCAACAGCCGATGCGCATGCAGCCAACATCCGTATTGAGGGGGGCGACTTTTATTTCGATTTTATCAACGCCGATATCAGCATCCCCAACATAAAAATGGGTATTGCAGGTACGCACAATATCGAAAACGCTGTAGCAGCCATTGAAGCCGTTCTGAGGCTGGATATCCCGGCCGAATCAATTAAAGAGGCGCTTGGCTCATTCAGGGGGGTTAAACGTAGGTTTGAATACATCGTGAAAACGCCCGAACATATTTATATTGATGATTACGCGCATCATCCTGAGGAATTGAGGGCTTGTATATCATCAGTAAAAAGATTGTACCCGGATAAAAAGCTGACGGCTATTTTTCAGCCCCATTTGTATACCCGTACCCGCGATTTTGCCGATGGCTTTGCTGAGGTGCTGAGTATGGTTGATGAGCTGATACTGCTGGATATTTACCCGGCCCGGGAGTTGCCTATTGAAGGTGTTACTTCAAATATGCTGCTCAATAAAATGGCGCTGATAAATAAACGCATCCTAAGCAAGCAAGGTGCATTAGACGCGGTAAAAAATGAAAAGCCCGAACTGCTGCTAACAGTAGGCGCGGGCGATATAGATACACTGGTACACCCTTTAAAGGAGATAATGCAACATGGATAAAAAACTCATCTGGAAGCGCCTTTTGATAGGATTTGCCTGGGTAATTTGCCTGGGTGGCCTTGTGGTGCTCATGAGTTTTATCGAAACAAAAAAAGCTTCTGTGATTTGTACCGCGGTAAAAGTAAATATTCCGGGCAACCAGTATTTTATTGACAAGCAGGAGGTTGACCAAATATTGCAAACCAACAGCCATACCTTAATTGGTCAAAAACTGGAGCACATCAATATCCAGGAACTGGAAAATGAGCTAAGGGCAAATCCATTTATTGAGTTTGCAAAAGTTTATACCGAAATGGATGGCGTATTAAGGGTAGAGGTTAGCCAGCGGCAGCCCATATTAAGGGTGATGAACCATTACGATATGGATTTTTATATCGATCAGCACGGGTTAAAAATACCGCTGTCGTCAAACTTTACCGCAAGGGTATTGGTGGCCAATGGTTATATCGATGAGTTGTTTACCAACCACGTTGATTCATTGCATACGCAGCTGGCAAAGGATTTATATAAAACAGCCGATTTTATTCGCCGGGATTCACTGTGGGATGCGCAGATAGCACAGATATATGTGAATACCGACCGCGAGATTGAATTGATACCGAGGGTAGGGAGCCAGCGGATTTTGATAGGTAATGCCGACTCGTTAAATGTAAAACTAAGGAACCTGCAAGCCTTTTACAAACAGGTGCTGCCGCATGTGGGCTGGGATAAATACCGCACCATTAATATTAAATACACCAACCAGGTAATTGGTGTAAAAAACGAACTGACAAAAGCAGATTCGGCCAAAATGAAAGCATTGAAGCTGGACTCGCTTAAAATGAAAAAGGATACATCTCAAATAAAAATGTAATATGGACAAAAGCTCAACACAAGAAAAAAGTTCACCAATTGTAGTAGGATTGGATATCGGGACTACTAAAATATGCGTCATCGTTGGTCGCAGGAGCAAGAATGGGAAGATTGAGGTATTAGGAATTGGTAAAGCAGAATCTGCAGGTGTAACCCGCGGAATGGTATCAAATATAGATAAAACCGTACAGGGTATTACCCAGGCGGTTGATATTGCCGGTGCGCAATCAAATGTAGATATCAAAGTGGTATTTGTAGGTATTGCCGGTCAGCACATTAAAAGCTTGCAGCATCGCGGTTTAATAACCCGTCGCGATTTACAATCAGAGATAAGCCGCAAGGATATCGATAAACTGATTGAGGATATGTATAACCTGGTAATGCCTCCGGGCGAGGATATTATACATGTGTTGCCTCAGGAGTTTACTGTAGATAACGAGCCGGGAATTAAAGACCCTATTGGCATGGCAGGGGTACGTTTGGAAGCCAACTTCCACATCATATCCGGCCAGGTTACGGCTATTAAAAATATTGTAAAATGCGTTAACAAGGCCAACCTGGATAGCCAGGATTTGATACTGGAGCCATTGGCATCTTCTGAATCTGTTTTGAGCGAAGAGGAAAAAGAAGCCGGTGTTGTTTTGGTTGATATTGGCGGCGGTACTACCGATGTGGCCATTTTCCACGAAGGCATTATCCGTCATACCGCCGTTATTCCTTTTGGGGGCAACAGCGTAACCGAGGATATCCGCGAAGGCTGTTCGGTAATGCGCAACATAGCAGAGCAGTTGAAGGTAAGGTTTGGATCGGCCCTGGCAGATGAGAACAAGGAAAACGAGATTGTTTGTGTACCCGGTTTACGCGGCCGCGAACCAAAAGAGATAAGCGTTAAAAACCTGGCTTACGTGATACAGGCCCGTATGGAAGAGATTGTGGAGCACGTGTACTACGAGATTAAATCATCGGGCTACGAGAAAAAGCTGATTGCCGGTATAGTAATTACAGGTGGTGGCGCGCAATTGAAACACCTGCGCCAGCTGGTTGAGTTTGTTACCGGTTTAGATTGCCGCGTAGGTTACCCAACCGAGCATTTGGCCAAGAATGAAGTGCTGCCCAAAAATATTTACGAAGAGCTGCAAAGCCCAACGTTTGCTACCGGTATAGGCCTATTGATAAAAGGTATCCAGAAAACGGAATACATGAACGTAGATGCCCCGGTTGAAAAAGCACAGAAACCCAAGTTTGAGGGTAAAGGAAAAGAGGGTGGTTTATTTGACAGGTTGTTAAAGAAAAGCATCACCTTTATTAAGGATGATATAAATGATGAGGACTTTTTGAAATAATTATACACAACGGTTTAGTTTTTCCACATTGTAGACATTTGTGGAAAACTGTTGTTGAAAAAGTATTATTATTACGATGGTAAAATCTAAATAGTGGTTAAATCACATATACCTGAAAACGAAGATTATGCAGTTTGAGATGTTAAAAGAAAAATCGTCGATCATCAAAGTTATTGGTGTTGGCGGTGGTGGCGGCAACGCGGTGAACCATATGTACAGGCAAGGTATTACCGGTGTCGACTTTATAATTTGTAACACAGATGCCCAGGCGCTGGAACTTAGCCCTATACCCAACAAGGTACAATTGGGCGCCAGCCTTACCGAAGGTATGGGGGCAGGTTCGATTCCCGAAGTTGGTAAAAACTCGGCTATCGAAAATATCGACGATATAAAACAAATGCTGGGCGTTAATACCAAAATGTTGTTTATTACCGCAGGTATGGGCGGTGGCACCGGCACAGGTGCAAGCCCGATTATAGCCAAAGCCGCGCGCGAAATGGATATATTAACCGTTGGCATTATAACTACGCCTTTTTCATTTGAAGGTAAACGCCGCAAAATGCAGGCCGATGCCGGGATGGAAGAACTGCGTAAATATGTTGATTCGTTCCTGGTGATATCGAACGACAGGCTGCGCCAGATTTTTGGTAACCTTACCATGAGTTCGGCTTTTGGCCAGGCAGACGATATATTAACCACAGCAGCAAAAGGCATAGCCGAGATTATAACCTTACCAGGCTATATCAACGTTGACTTTAAGGACGTGCGTACCGTAATGAAAGATAGCGGTGTATGTATCATGGGCAGCAGCAGTGCCGAAGGTGAAGGCCGTGCTTTAAAGGCGGTAGAAGGTGCATTAGCATCGCCATTATTAAAAGATAATGAGATAGAAGGTGCGCGTTACATTTTGCTTAACATCAGCTCGGGCCTTAAAGAAGTCACCATGGATGAAGTGAGCATTATTACCGATTATATACAGGAAGAAGCTGGTTTGGCTGCTGACCTGATTTGGGGTAACTGTGTTGACGAAAACCTGGAAGATAAATTATCGGTTACCATTATAGCCACAGGTTTCCAAACCCAGGATGAGCGCGCAAAAGAGCAAAATAACAAAAAGATAGTATCAATGTTGGTTCCCGAGAACGCACCGTTGGTAAAACCTGTAAATGAATTTATAAACCCGGTTAAAGCCAATACGCCTGCTCAGCCATATATTAAACACAAGGAGGAGCCTAAGCAAACCGGTTTGTTTGATATGTTTGGAGCCACCGAGAAAAGGGACGACGATGTAGTTAAGTTTAACCTGCATGAAGAGGAGCAGGAAGAAGAAAACGAGCAGGACATGGCTGGTTTCACTTTTAAAATGAGTGAGCCCGAAACTTACAGTGCGCCTGTACAGGAAGCGCGTAAGCCCGAGCCCGTGCCAACTCCTGTGCCAGAGCCGGAACCGGTAGCCCTTGCAGGTGCTGATGATAATAAAACAAACGAATCGATAGAGGAGCAGCTGAAAAAATCTCGCGAGCGTATCATGCGACTTAAGGATTTGAGCATGAAACTACGTACAGGCAACATCCAGGAGCTGGAAAATGTACCTGCTTACAAACGCAAAGAAGTTGCCCTGCAGGATACCCCAAAATCTGACGAAAGCGCCATCTCCCGTTTCAGCCTGATGCCCGATAACGAAGGCAACACCGAGATAAGGAGAAATAACTCGTTTTTGCATGATAATGCGGATTAGTATCAAGTAGTAAGTATCAAGTATCAAGATAAAAAACGCAAAGCCGTTGTAAGTAATATCCCATTCTTATAACGGCTTTTTTGGTTAAATGAAAATCTACCTTGATGCCTCAACGTCATCAACTTGGCCCCTGGAAAAAATCTTACTACTTGATACTTACTACTTGATACTCCTCCTCAGTTATAAGCTATTCTAAAAAGTTATAGCTATTGTATCAGGTGCTATTTACGGCTATATTTGCATATTATTCACGATTAACGGTAAATTATTTTGGATTTATTTGATAAAATAACAAAAAGCTTGGGCGGGCCGCTGGGCCAGCACCAAAAATGGTCACATGGTTATTTTTCATTTCCCAAACTGGAGGGGGAAATTGGGCCGCATATGCAGTTCAATGGGAAAGAGCATTTGGTTTGGAGCCTTAATAATTACCTGGGTTTGGCCAATCATCCTGAAGTAAGGGAAGCTGATGCCAAAGCCGCTGCCGATTATGGCATGGCGTACCCGATGGGCGCCCGGATGATGTCGGGCAACTCCATCCACCACGAAGAACTGGAAAATAACCTGGCTGCATTCGTAGGCAAAGAAGCCGCCTTTTTATTGAACTACGGTTACCAGGGAATGGTATCCATTATAGATACCCTGGTTGACCGGAACGATGTAATAGTTTATGATGCCGAATCGCACGCTTGTATCATCGACGGCGTTCGGTTGCACATGGGCAAACGTTTTGTTTACCAGCATAATGATATTGAAAGCTGTAGAAAACAACTGGAGCGTGCTACCAAATTAACCGAGCAAACAGGTGGTGGTATATTACTGATTACCGAAGGTGTTTTTGGCATGTCGGGCGCGCAGGGTAAACTGAAAGAGGTTGTGGATCTTAAAAAAGATTTCAATTTCCGTTTATTAGTTGATGACGCGCATGGTTTTGGTACCATGGGTAAAACCGGCGCGGGCACACATGAGGAGCAGGATGTTATTGAAGGTGTGGATGTATACTTTGCTACGTTTGCCAAATCAATGGCAGGCATTGGCGCATTTGTTGCCGCCGACCAGGAGATAGTACACTTTTTGCGTTATAACATGCGTTCGCAAACATTTGCCAAGGCGTTGCCAATGCCAATGGTATTGGGCTTAAAAAAACGCTTTGAACTGTTGGTTTCACAACCGGAGCTTCGCGAAAAATTATGGCTCATCTCATCAACCCTGCAAAAAGGATTAAAAGACCGGGGCTTTAACCTGGGTGTTACCAATACCATGGTTACCCCCGTATTTTTAGAGGGCGACCTTTACGAAGCCACCAGCCTAACCCGCGACCTGCGCGAAAATTACGGCATCTTTTGCTCCATAGTCATCTACCCGGTTATCCCTAAAGGATTAATATTGTTAAGGCTTATCCCAACCGCCGTACACTCACTGGAGGATGTAGAACGCACGCTAAACGCCTACAGCGAAATGGGCGAAAAACTAAAAGCCGGATATTATAAAGAGAATAAATTGGAGATAGCTGTTTAGAATTTGAAGATTTGAAAATTTGAGGATTTGAAAATGAAATTCTCAACAGTAATATGAGTTAGAAGGCTTCAGTGATGAGGCCTTTTTTATTAGGTCAATTCCGGGCGACGAACGCACCACCATCTTCAAATTTTCAAACGGCGAAGTCCCCAAACATAGTTAATCCTCAAATTAAGAAGCATCCATCTTCAAATTTTCAAATCCTCAAATTAAAAAAATTAGTGCTTAAAAAACGATAAATACACTTGCTTAACAATGTGATACGCCGCAAAGGCGAAGAATAAAATTGCTATGCTGGTATTAATTAACCGGGTGCTCAAGGCAAATTTACTTTTTATATACCGGGCAAATTCGGCATATAAAAACAGGCATAAAAAGGAGCCTGCCGCCGAGCCTATACTGAATATGACCAGGGCAAGCCTTCCGTCCAGGATCCATTGGTGGGTAATAAGGTAGGTGCCGGTAACCATCCAGAACGGTACCTGCATTGGGTTGAGAAAGCCAAGCAGGATTCCGTATTTAATGCTGGCATGTTCGGAATAATTGGTTTCGGGCGGTTTATTCCGGTGAATCCAGGTAATGGTGCCTAAAGTGCCAAAAAGTACAACCATTACCCAATCAATAACAACGGCCAGGTGTATTTGGCCCGAAAGCCACCTCGCGGCATGCATAATAAAATAGGTAAAGAAAAACTCTACACACGAAAACGCAATAATAAAACGTAAAGCCTCTTTTATACCACGGTTTATGGTGATTTGTACAAGTGTAAGATTGATGTTGCCGGGAGGTATGTAACCAATAAAGTTGGCTATAAGCCCGATGAAAAAGGTAAGGAATATCATTGCCGTAAAGATAGGTTGTAAATGGGGAAAATAACGAATTTGAAAATTTGGTGATTTGAAAATTTGAAGATGGGAGCATTGCTTTTTAATTTTCAAATTTTCAAATCACCAAATCTTCAAATCAATCTTCCGTACATTTGCACATCTGCATATCTGAAATCTGCACATCTGAAACATGTCAACTGATACAATAATTTCCCTGCTTCCGTCTGCTACCGAAATAGTATGTGCCCTGGGGCTTCAGGATAACCTGGTGGGGCGCTCGCACGAGTGCGATTATCCGGAATGGGTAAAACAACTGCCGGTTTGTACCGAAGCCAATTTTTCTGATGGGTTAAGCAGCGCAGCTATTGATGTAAAGGTGAAAGAACTGTTGGCCGATGCCTTGTCTGTTTACACCGTTAAACGCGAAGTGATTAAACAACTGGCCCCTGATGTAGTAATTACACAGGACCAGTGCGAGGTTTGCGCGGTATCATTGGCCGATGTTGAACTGGCTTTGGATAATTACCTTGACAAAAAGGCCCGGATAATTTCCTTGCGCCCTAACAGCCTCAACGATATTTTTAACGATATTGCCACTATAGCCGATACCTTGGGCGTACCACAGGCCGGCGCCGAGCTGCTGGAACTGTTGAACGAGCGGGTAGATATTATTAAACACAAATTGAAATTTGCCGATAGCAAGCCAACTGTGGCCTGTATCGAATGGCTTGACCCCATGATGGTATCCGGCAACTGGGTGCCTGGCCTTGTTAGCATTGCCGGCGGCACATCTGTATTGGCACAGGAGGGTAAACACTCGCCCTACGTAAGCTGGGACGATATCCGGCTACAGAACCCCGAAATTATAGTAGTGATGCCTTGCGGTTTTTCGATAGAGCGTACGTTAAAGGAGATTGATATTTTAATGCAATTACCGGGCTTTGCCGATTTAAAGGCGGTAAAAAACAATCAACTGTACATAGCCGATGGCAACCAGTACTTTAACCGCCCGGGCCCACGTATAGTTGACTCTATAGAAATCCTGGCCGAAATCATCCGCCCTAAACAATTTGCCTTTGGTTACGAGGGCGAAGGGTGGATTAAATTTAGCGTATAACCCGCGGGATTTAGTTTAAAGTTGTCGCGCTTTTTTATGAATGGTTTGGTAGTCAAGGTGTACCACCCCGTACCAGGGCGTTTCACCAGGGCGTACCACCTCGTACCGGTACACACAGCATACAGTTTGCGAAGGTTTTGAAAAATACAGGGATAATAATGTTTCAACTTATTAAAATTATTTAAAAAGTTACCTATATTTAGCTGCCCTTTATTATCTAACGTAACCCAACTATGCGCAAAATTTTTATCCTGATGCTTGCCGCAGCATTTTTAATGAATACTGCCTTCAAAACTACCGATGCTGTAAAATTTAATGCCGCCGACCTGCACATCAGCTGGGAGGTTATGGACGATAATTATCAGAATAAAAATGAAGCATTAACCGTATTGGTGATCACTAATAGCGGTAAAAACGTTTTGCCTGCCGGTGGATGGAAATTTTACTTCAACTCGGGCCGCGGTTTTACCGAGAACGCGGTAAGCGGCAACGCCAAAATAAACCAGGTAAATGGCGATTTATACAGCATTACCCCAACTGTGGGCTTTAAAGAGCTTAAACCAGGCGAATCGGCGCGGATAGAATACGTAAACGAAGAACCTGTAGTAAATATTACCGACGCTCCCGAAGGTATTTATATGGTATGGGATGCCCAGCCCGAAAAAGGCTACAGCATTGGCTCTTTTGATATTAAGCCATACAAACCAAGCTACGCGGGCCTGGTTACTCCCGAAATTGTTTACGACAGGAATAAAACCGTTACCGATATCCCAGCTGATCACTTACCTAAAATATTACCAACGCCGGTAAGTTATACCGAAACCAGTGGTGCGTTTACCATCGATGGAAAAACCGCGGTTGTTGCCGATGGGGCCTTTGCAAAGGAAGCGGCTTACTTGGCCAATAGCTTTGGCAAAATATTGGGCAGGCCGTTAACTGTTTCTGCCGGGGCACCGGGCACAGTTATCGCATTGAAAAAAGTTGAGGGTATTGCTGCCGAGGGATATGAACTTAAGGTAAGTGCGCAAGGTGTTGTCATTAACGCCTCTACCGCCGCCGGCGCTTTTTACGGTATTCAGTCGTTAACAAACCTCATTCCGCCAGCTGCATTGGTTAAAGTCGGCAAGAACATAAAAATTCCATGTGTTGAGGTAAAAGATGCTCCCCGTTTTGCCCACCGTGCGGTAATGCTTGATGTGGCCCGTAACTTCCAGACTCAGAAACAGGTTATCAAACTGATTGAGGCAATGAGCCTTTATAAGCTGAATGTTTTGCACCTGCACTTAACAGATGACGAAGGATGGAGAATAGAAATTCCTTCCCTGCCCGAACTTACTTCAATTGGTTCAAAACGTGGCCATACGTTGGATAGTAAAACTCACCTGCCTGCATCTCATGGTTCGGGGCCTGATATAGATAATCCTTACGGCTCGGGTTTTTATACGAAAGCCGAGTACATCGAAATACTAAAATACGCTACCGACAGGCACATCATCGTAATCCCCGAGATTGAAACACCCGGCCATGCCCGTGCATCTATCAAAGCGATGGATGCCCGTTACGACCGCCTGGTTGCCGAAGGGAAAATAGACGAGGCAACCCAATATTTACTACGCGATTTGGATGATAAATCTGAATACCGGTCTGTGCAATATTGGAATGATAATGTGATCAACGTATCGTTGCCATCAACCTATACTTTTGTTGAAAGGGTTGTTGATGACCTGGTAAGTATTTACAAAGAAGCCGGTGCGCCACTGCCCGGTATTCACTTTGGTGGCGATGAAGTGCCACCCCATGTTTGGGAAAAATCCCCGGCTTATCTTGCTTTAAAGGCCAGCCATCCCGAAATTCAAAATACAGGTGATTTATGGTATTATTTTTACGGCAGGGTAAACCAGATATTAAAAGCCAAAGGAATTCACCTGGCGGGATGGGAGGAAATGGCCCTGCGCAAAACAAAAATAGACGGTAACGACACCTATGTACCCAACCCCGATTTTACCGGCGAGCATTTGCAGGCCGATGTGTGGAATAACGTATTAGGCGGCGGACAGGAAGACCTGGCCTACAAGCTGGCCAATGGTGGTTACAAGGTTGTGCTCACCTGTGTTACCAACTTGTACTTTGATATGGCCAACTATAAATCATTTGATGAGCCGGGCTATTATTGGGGCGCGTTTTTGGGTATCGACAAATTTTACTCCTTTATCCCATACGATTATTTTAAAAATGCCGATGTTGACAAGAACGGTGCACCCATAAACCAAAGCATATTTTTAGGCAAACAACGCCTTACCGACTATGGCAAAACCAACATTATCGGTTTGCAGGGCGCGCTATGGGCCGAAACAGTGAAAGGCCCCGCACGTATGGACTACATGATATTCCCCCGCCTGCTTGGCCTTGCCGAACGCGCCTGGGCGGCAGACCCGGCCTGGGCTACCGAAAAAGACCCCATAAAAGCAAAACAACAATACGAATTAGCCTGGTCGACATTTTTGAATGTATTGGGCAAACGGGAATTGCCTCGTTTAAGCTACTTTAACGGAGGGTATAACTACCGTATACCTAAACCGGGCATCAGCTTGCAAGAGGGTAAATATTCAAGCAATATCGAATTCCCGGGCTTAACTATCCGTTACACAACCAACGGTAAAGATCCTGATGCTAATAGCAAAATATACACCGGCCCGGTTGATTATAAAGGTGGAGAAATTAAATTTCGGGCCTTCGATCCCAAGGGTAGGGGAGGTAATGTTGCTACTGGAGGCGAAGCCGCAGAAGGAAAGAAACAAGGATCGGCGTTGTAAGTCTTAAGTCCGAAGTCTTGAGTCGCAAGTCAAAATAAGAACAAAAAAAATCCGCAGGCCAAAACAATTGACTGCGGATTTTTTTTGCCACTAATGACCTAATGACTAAACCGTAGGATACCGTCTTTTCAACAAGGCATAAAACTTCTCGGCAGTTGCGGCTTTACCCTCCCAGTTGTTTTTGGCAACGTAGTTAGTTTTCAAAAAGCGCTCGGCTTCTTCGTAGGTGTTAAAGCGGTTTACTATTTCGATAGCTTCGCTGTAGGCCAGGCTGTAGCCGTTAAACAGGTCTTTAATATAAAGTAGTTTATCATTCAGGTTTATGGCCGATTTCAGGTCGGTAATGGGCAGCGCGTTAGTCTGTGCCGACAGGTTTTTGTCCCGTTCGGCTATTTGTGCCGATATTTTTTGATTAAAGGTAAGTACTTTATCAGCTTCTTCTTTTACAGGTTCAAATTTAGCCACCATCGGCTTAAATAGCTCGGGCTGTGGTACGGATGCCGGCTTTTCAATCACCGGTTCGGCCACTGTAATGGTTTCTAATGCTTTTACTTCCTCTTCTGGTTCGCTGGCTTCATCCAATACTAACTCTTGTTCCGGAGTTTCTGCACCTTCCCTTTCAAGCGAATATGAATCTTCGGTGCTATCTGCTCCCAGGTCGATTACCTGGGGTGGTTCTTCATGAGCAGGAGCAGGTAGCTCAATTTCGGGTTTAACCGGGTTATAAGGTACATGAACGGGAGGTTCGGCTTCATTGGTTAATTCCAGCCTGGTTTCAACAACCGGTTTCTGCTGAACCATAGGTTCAAAAAAGCGGCGTTCATGTAAAGGCTCCGGCTTGGTTGCCGGTGTGGCTGTAACTACGGGCCTGGGTTTTTCAATTACAGGTTCTGGCTTTACGGTAACCGGCTCGGGTTTATCAGCGGGCGCGGTTTTGCGTTCATGTATTTTGCGCAGTATCTCGGCATGATCTTTCAAAAATTGGGCATTTGCCACAAAAAGCTCCAGTTCAAGTTCGTTCAAGTCACTGCTTTCGGCTTTCAGGTAATCATATTGGTCATTAAGCTCTTGTAAAATACCACCAATCTTTTTAAAAATATCCATTTGCTTCATGGCTTCAATGTTGGGAAAATGCTTACCAAAAATAGGATAAAATTCTGATATTTGGCGCCGTACTATAGCATACGCATTGTAGGCTATAACTACAAATATGAATATCAGCTGCTTTGTTTTATATCTCCCGTTTTTATTTTCAGGTTTTAGAAATAAAGTTTTAACATTGAAATTTGGCAATCATGCCTGGTTTTAGAGTTTAAGATTTAAAGTTTAGGGTTTAGAATTTAGGGTTTAGGATTTAGAGTTTGTTTTTTAGGATTTAGAGCTTACGATTTAGAGTTTAGTATTTAGAATTTATTTAAAGAATGGTTTACCACGAAGATGTTTTCAGGCGTAAAAGTGAATCAGGCGGCAGTATTGAACTGGTGTGCGGATCTATGTTTTCGGGTAAAACGGAAGAGCTTATCCGCAGGTTAAACCGTGCACGCATAGCCAAACTAAAAGTAGAGATATTTAGCCCTAAATCAGATACGCGTTACAGCGAGGATGCCATCGTTTCGCACAATGCCAACAAGTTTAGCTCTACACCGGTTGATAGTGCGTCGGCTATATTATTGCTCACCAATGATGCCCACGTGATAGGGATAGACGAGGCACAATTTTTTGATGATCAGCTTCCCGAAGTATGTACCATATTGGCTAACCGAGGCATCCGGGTAATTGTTGCCGGATTGGATATGGACTTTAAAGGCCGGCCCTTTGGCCCTATGCCGGCCATTATGGCCATTGCCGAATCGGTTACCAAGCTGCATGCCGTTTGTGTACAATGCGGAAACCCTGCTTTGTACTCTTATCGCCTGGTACCCGATAACGCACGCATTCTTTTAGGCGAAAAAGAAAGTTACGAACCCCGCTGCCGCATTTGTTATAATAGCTAAAGCGGTTTATATATTGTAATATTTTAGCGTATCAACATAATTGCCAAAACAAAAGGTGGCCTGTTTGTTGTTATATCATCGAACGGGTTAAATATCAAGTGAATTATAGGTAAATTTTATAATTCTTAATTAAGATTGATTATATTCGTTCTTAACTATCAACACCTTATGGCTAAGAAAATTTTAGTGATCGAAGATGACAAAGACATCAGGGATACCATAGTTTACGTTCTTGAAGAGGAGGGTTACGAGGTTACAGCATCAGACAACGCCAGGATACTAAAAAAGCTTTTGGAAATCAATCCTGACCTTATCCTGCTGGATAACTGGCTTACCGACTGGAAAAGCGATGCCAGCGGACAGGAAATAAGCAAAGGACTTAAAAGCGACCCAACCACAAGCCATATACCGGTTGTTATGATATCGGCTGTAAACAATATTGAAGAAATTACTAAAGCAGGAAGCGCCAATGGCTATTTGAAAAAACCATTCGATTTAACCGAGTTAACCGGAATAGTAAAGAAGTATTTGGAGTAATTGATACAACAATAAAAAAAAAAGGCCTCCTGAATATGGAAGGCCTTTTTAGTTACAGCTTAATTCCAAAGCTTACATTAAATGTGCGGCCGTCTGCCGGTAAAATGCCGGGTCCCGGGTACATGTTAATGCGGCGGGTATAGTATTTGGCGTTAAAAAGATTATTAATTCCCGCGCCGATGTGGTAATTTTTCAGAAACTGATAGTTGAATGCCCAGTCGGCCACATGATAGGCAGCTACTATTCCTGTGGCGCCGGTTGAGTTAAATACCGTATTATTGGCATCGCTAAAGCTTTTGCTGGTATAGCTTAACTGGAGGGTACTGCTCACGGGCCCGCTTAAAAAGGTAAGGCCGGTACGATTTATCCAGTCGGGCACGTTTTCCAGGTGGTTGCCCGCCAAACTGACGTTTTTGCCTGCCTGGTTAATTGCCCCGGTGATGTAGCGCCCGTGCGTATAAGCCAGTGAGTTAAACAAACGGATATCGCTGCCGGCACGGGCATCAAACGAACGGAGTAACGATACTTCGGTATAAGCCTCGATCCCCTTGGCCACGCCATTGCCAATATTAGTTAAATATAAATGGCTCACATTTTGGGCGTCGGTTTGGGTGAGGGTGCCTGCCCGGTTGTTGTAGCGTACATAAAAGCCATTAATGTCATAACTAAATAAGGTGCCGATGTTGCCGCGGTAACCCATATCTATATCATATCCCCGGCTATCTTTAATGTTAGGGTCAATCACCGTTAGGTTATCGGCTGGGGTAACGGCTGCATATATATAAGGGCGGTAAGCCTGCGAAATATTACCATACAACTGGCTGCCGTTCCCGAACTGGTACTGTAACCCCGTGCCAAACAGCGGGAAGTTGCGGTTCCCTTTATAGCCAATGGGGAAGGTAGCATTGCTGATAACGCCCGAGGTGGTTGATTTAATAACCTCGTACCGTACTCCCGGCGTTATAGTAAATTGTGGCGTAACCTGGAAAATGTTCTCGGCAAAGGCTGCATAGTTGATGGAGTGCAGTCTTAAATCTATTCCGTAAGGTTTAACCAGCGTTAAATCGAAATCGGAGGCAATGGTACCTACACCCTTTTGCTTACGTTTGGTGGTCTCTTCAAAATATCTTACCCCGGTTGTAAAAGTGCTTTTAAGGTCGCCCAACGTGTAGCTATGCAGTAAACGGACTTCGGTGGTAAGGCCGGCATAGTAGTCCCTGTCTACCTGGCGCGGGTTAAAAGTCTTCAGACTGGTATTAACAGTATCCTTGATATTAGAAGTATTGATAAACTGCACGCTGTTACGCTGGCCAAATACCACATGCGAGGTAATTTCCAGCCGTGTATTGCCGGTAAAAGCGTAATTGAATAACAATGCGGGAATGTTAATTTCGGGGTTAAAAAAATTCCTTGCCCTGAATGATTGCCGGTTATCTGCCGCAAATTGCGCATCGGTTAAGCCGCCTGCAATTTGCTGCACATAATCCGATCGTGAAAATTGCAACGCTATGCTGCCTTTACTGTTAAACTGGTATTTGATGTTGGCGTAGTACGCATGGTAGGCAAAAGCCGCGTTAGGCCGCCAACCGTCGCCCCGGCGGGTGGAGTAAAAGGCATAGTAACTCAGTTTGCCAACTTTGCCGCCAATGGCGTTGTACGAATTAAAAAAGTTATTTGAACCGGCGGTTTGCTCGCTTTCAAAACCAAATACTTTGGTGGTGTCTCCCTCTTTTATTTTATAGTTTACCATGCCACCAAATTGTGGGCCAAACTGCAGGGCGGCCGAGCCTCGTACAAACTGTACTTCGCCAATGGCCTGGAAGGGCACATTGTAGTGGTTTTCGGGGTAGCCAAATGCATCGGAGTTGGTATTGTATCCGTTTTGCCGCATGTTCATTTCGATAGAGCGATGCGGATCGGTACCCCGGTTGCCTATGTTTAGTTGCAAACCGGCGCCATCCATTTCCCAAACGTTAATGCCCGGCACTTTGGCAAATAGCATGCGGGCACTGTTATTAACAAGGGTTATCTTCCCGGCGTCGGGATAAATCAAATGAGTACGTTTGCCGGCAAAAATATAAGTACCCTGCATATTGGGCAGATATTTTGCCCTGCTTTCTTTAACTATTACACTATCCAGGCGTAAGGTATCCTTGGTGCTTTTTTGCGCATGTGCATAGCCGGATGCCGCGATAGATAGTATAATTAGTATTGCTTTATAAAAATTGTTCATGAGTTTTAATTAGCAGTATAGACGCATGGCCCGGCCACCAATAAGTACCGTTGGCCCGTTATGCGGCTGTTGATGTTATTAATAGATAATGAGTTATTTGATTAACCAATAACCTCTGGCGGGCGGCCATCAACCAGTATCAAGGGTGGGTTTATCTTTATAAAAATAACTATAAGAGGCTTTTTAATTGCTGATACACCAGGGGTAAAAGTATAGGCTATTACCGGGTGGCTATATTTATTATCCACGCCGGTCCTTTTGCCCGACGATTCGTGCGCCTTTTTACTCACCGGAATGTCGCTTAATTGTTTGGCGTATATCACATTCTGGCTTAGTAGTTTGGTGGTTTGATAATTGGGTATGCATTGCACAAATACGGTATCGCGTGTTACTTTAAGCTTCACATAGTTATAGGCTACGCCCTGAAGCTGGATCTGGCCGGATACCCTGATGTATGATTTCCAATCGCTGATGCCCGGCAGGTGCTGCGGAATTTTTATTTCAATAAGGTTGGTAGTATCGTACCGGCCTTTGCTTATCTGCTCGCTGGCAAATTTATCCGACCGATAAACCAGGTACTGGCTCAATAACATATATCCTCCTAAATTAAAAAGGTGGGCAATGAGCAGCGATATGGCAAAAATTCTTTTCAAGAATGATTCTAAATAAGCACAATGCTAAGTATAATTTTTGTGGGTTTATAGGTTTATTTGAAAATACTACAGGATTTACAATGCAGGCACCAGGTTCAAATAAAAAGTGGCCCCTTCAACCAGAATCTTTTGCTGCCATCTCAAAAATATTTTCTCGGCTATCCGGTTGCCCCAAAGTGGCCGGCCTGCGCCTATTGTTTCTTAAAACCTAATTATATACTTTTGTAAATGCCTGGTTTTCATAGCATACCCCCTGTTGCTATTTGTTGAGAAATTTATTTTTAGTATTGCTATGCTTAAAATAGAAAATTCAGGTTACTTTTATACCGCCAATTTTATAAACACAAAATATATGATAATCAAAAATGTTTACTTTTTGCTGGTCGCCTTATTGGTGATTGGATCTACTTCGTGCAAGAAGCCTTCTTCCGGGGATAATTCCGGGAACGTTCCCGGAGATACTACCGTAGTGGTACCGGGAGGTAAAGCATTACCTGCGGGTGCCGTTGACGGGGTTGCTTATATCAACTCAGGCAAATCGGTTATTTTAAATTTATATGCGCCTTCAAAAACATCGGTAAGCGTAATAGGCGATTTTAATAACTGGACGGCTGACGCCAAATATGCCATGAACCATACACCCGATGGCAAAAACTGGTGGATCCAGATTGACAACCTTGATCCTAATACCGAATATGCCTATCAATACCTGATTGATGGTACGCTTAAAGTGGCCGATCCTTACACCCAAAAAGTGCTCGATCCTAATAATGACAGCTATATAGACGCCCTTACTTATCCGGGTTTAAAAGCTTATCCCACAGGTAAAACCACGGGCAACGTGAGTGTGCTGCAAGCCAACCAGCCCGCTTATAGCTGGAAGGTGCCAAACTTTGTACGGCCGGAAAAAAAGAACCTGGTGATATATGAATTATTGCTGCGCGATTTTGTCACCAACCACAATTACCAAACCTTGAAAGATTCGTTAAACTACCTGGCAAAACTTGGTGTAAATGCCATTGAGCTGATGCCCATAAACGAGTTTGAAGGTAATCTTTCATGGGGATATAACCCTTCGTTTTACTTTGCACCCGATAAATACTATGGTACCAAAAACGCCTTGAAAGCATTTATTGATGAATGTCATTCAAGAGGGATAGCTGTTATCCAGGATATGGTATTAAACCATTCATTCGGCCAATCGCCGATGGTGCAAATGTATTTTAACACTGCCGCGGGCAAGCCGGCAGCAAATAACCCCTGGTACAACGTCGATCCTACACACCCGTACAACGTGGGATACCAGTTTAATCATGAAAGCGCTGCTACCAAATATTTTGTAAAAAACGTAATCAAATTCTGGATGCAGGAATACAAAATAGATGGTTTCCGGTTTGATCTTTCCAAAGGGTTTACCCAGGTAAATTACGGCACAGGCGATGCCGCTGTAGGCCCATGGGGGCAGTATGATGCCAGCCGCGTAGCTATCTGGAAAGGGTACAATAACTACATTAAAAGTATCGACAATAATAACTTTTATGTGATATTGGAACACTTTGCGGCTAACCAGGAAGAAAAGGAACTGGCCGGCGAGGGCATGATGTTGTGGAACAATTTAAATTATAATGCCAATGAAGCTACCATGGGCTGGTTAACTAATTCAAATTTCCAGGGAATATTTTATGATCAGCATACCTTTACCCTGCCATACCAATTGGTGGGCTATTTTGAAAGCCACGACGAGGAACGCCTGATGTTTAAAAATGAAAGCTACGGAAACGCATCGGGCGGTTATAATGTTAAGGATATTACAACCGGTCTGAAACGCGAAGAAATGGCTGCCGCGTTCCTGTTTTCGGTGCCCGGCCCTAAAATGTTATGGCAGTTTGGCGAGTTAGGCTACGATCAATCTATCGACTCCAACGGGGGCCGCACCAGCAATAAACCCATTTTGTGGAACTATTTTACCCAGGCACAGCGCATACAATTGTATAAAGTTTATTCGGCCATGATTAACCTGCGTAAAAAGAACGCGGTATTTGCCAGCACCAATTTTGTATATAGCCTGTCGGGTGCAGTCAAAAGCATCCAGTTAAAGGATGCCGGCGTTAATGTGGAAGTATTAGGCAACTTTGATGTGGCATCTCAAACTGCCAATATCACGTTTCCAGCTACCGGTACTTACACCGATGCGCTAACCGGAACAACTATAAATGTTACGTCGGCAACCATGCCCGTAACGCTTGCGCCCGGCGAATATCATGTGTACAGCAGCGCTGCTTTAACTCATTAATTAAAGGCTAACACGCTAATAATAAAGGCCCCGGAACACACCGCGGGCCTTTATTGTTTAATGACCTCAGTGATAAAAAAACTTTAATTGCCTTATTTATAACAGATTGTTAATTATTTAACTGTACATTCGCCTAATTAAATAAAAATATAATGCAAGGAACAGTAAAATTTTTCAATGAAAGCAAAGGATTCGGATTTATCGTACCAACAAATGGTGGCGCCGAAGTTTTTGTACATGCCTCAGGCCTTATCGACACTATCCGTGAAAACGATAGCGTTACCTACGATGTAGAACAAGGTAAAAAAGGCTTAAATGCGGTAAATGTAAAAGTAGGTTAATAAATAAACTATTATCATAATCGTACAAGCATCTGTTCTTAAAAGAGCAGATGCTTTTTTTGTGGGGTAATGTTTTGTATCAGAAAAGGCTGTCATGCTGAGGAACGAAGCATCTATTCGCGAACACTGTGCATGACCAATATTGCATGGTGTGCAGATGCTTCGTCCCTACCCATGGTGTGTTAAAAAACGGAAGTCATCCTTGTTTCAGGATCCCACAGGACAGGTGACCCGCATGAACTATACTTAGCACGTGAGGTGCTGAAACAAGTTCAGCATGACATTGGGGAGAAATCATTGTCATTCTTCCTTCAGAATTTCGCGAAATTTTACTACTCAGCATGACAGGAGAAGTAATTATATCACAAAAAAACGCGAATAATTTTCATCATCCGCGTTTCTTATAATCTGTAAGATCGTTCCTTAGTTCAAGTACGATTGTAAAAGATTTGATTTTGAGTTGTGGCGTAAACGCATCAACGCTTTATCTTTTAACTGGCGTACACGCTCGCGGGTAAGGTTAAATTTCTCGCCAATTTCTTCTAACGAATGGGCGGCATACCCACCTAAACCGAAGAAAAGGATAATAACCTCACGGTCACGCTCGGCAAGGATACCTAATGAGCGTTTGATTTCCTGTGATAATGAATCCATCATCAGTTCGGTATCAGTTGCTGCATCAGTGCTTTGCAAAACGTCAAGTAAGGTATTTTCTTCGCCCTGTATAAACGGAGCGTCCATAGATACCTGGCGGCCTGCATTGCTTAATGAATCGGCAATTTTATCAACAGATATCTCAAGGTCCTCGGCCAGTTCTTCCGGAGTTGGTTGTCTTTCAAATTCCTGCTCTAATTTTGAGGCCGCTTTATGAATTTTACTTAATGAACCTATCTGGTTCAAAGGTAAACGCACAATACGTGATTGCTCTGCAACGGCAGATAATATAGATTGGCGAATCCACCATACTGCGTATGAAATGAATTTAAAGCCTTTTGTTTCGTCAAAACGTTTAGCCGCTTTAATTAAACCTAAGTTACCTTCGTTAATTAAATCGCCCAGGGTTAAACCCTGGTTTTGGTATTGTTTTGCCACAGATACCACAAAACGAAGGTTTGTTTTTGTCAAACGCTCTAATGCGGCCTGGTCGCCCTCACGGATCTTTTGCGCCAGGATCACTTCTTCCTGGGCAGATATTAAATCTACTTTACCTATCTCGTGAAGGTATTTTTCAAGTGACTGAGATTCACGATTGGTAATGGATTGGGATATTTTGAGTTGTCTCATTTTTATTGAATAGATTTATTTCAGCTAATTATATGTCCGATAAGAATTTACACGGTTGGTTTAACCTGCTTATAAAAATATGATCATTTAACGGTGCTCCTAAATTTTTTCTGAACCCGGGATACTGATGATGCAGGGGTTGGCTTTTTGATACTATTGCAGTAGGATGCGCGGTGTTTACCGTATTGAAATATGTTGCAGTTACCGGTAAGTGTATTATCAATCGTGATCTCTCTTAAATGGATTCACAAAGATACGCATTCAATTGCTATTATTGTGTCAAAAATACATCTATTTTATTTGTTATAAATGAGGCACATATCGTGCCATTTTTAAAACTGTCAGGAGCCTTTTTCATCATCGGTTTTATCATTTTTTTTATCATCGTTTTTATCTTTATCGCGGTTTTTGTTCCATTTGATTTTTATTTTGCCGTCATCGCCGTCGGCAGCCAAAATGTGCAACACTATTCCCTTCATACGCTTTTTATTACGTTCGGTTGCGTCAATAATAGCGGTATCACGTTTGGGATTTCGCAAGGGTATATCCAGCGCAATATTTGTGCCGCTCGAGAATGAATAAACACCGGCTACATTCATATTAATGGCACTTGAATTTATTTGCATCGGGCTGATGTTTATTTTATCGCCATCAATGTCAAACGTCATCTTAAGTGTTTGAAAACGGATATTTTTTAAATCCCTGAACGGGAATGCAAATTTGCCCACACTTGTAATCGGCTTAAAGTTTAGTAAAGCGCCTTCTTTTAAATCAACTGTGGTTAGGCCCTTCAGGCTGCCCGGCACAATATTGCCGGCGCCATTAATTTTGCCKGTAAGATGGGCCTGCGCTGATAAAAAGCCACTCAGGTTTTTTGATGTAAAACTGTTCATCCCAAAGTTGTTAAACGCCAGGAAAAAGTTGCTGGTATTTACGTTATCAACTTTAGTATTGATGGTAAAATCGTTAACCTTGCCGTTTTGCACAAAATTACCGTTAAGCTTTAATAAGCCGCCCGCATGTTTAACACTTAAGTTATTAACCTTGATGTTGTTATCGGCCATTAAAAAGTCGGCAGTGGCATCGGTAGCCAAAAAGTTTTTATAATAAACTTTGTCAACCCGCAGGTGGATCGCGGCCCTGCCTTTTTCAAATGCTACACTTAAGGCATCGTTCATGGTGGTTTTTTTGCTCCTGGTTTTAACGTTTTTAACAGGTTCGTTGCGGTTTAAAAATCCCAAAAATTCGGCCAAATGCAATTGCGGGCTATGCACCTGCCATTTAAGCACTATTTTTTCGGGAGCGGTGTAGTACAGGTTTAAAAAATTGTTCACCCGGCCATCCATGTAAACAATGCTTTGGCCCGATTGCATGCGGATATTGTTCAGCAATAAATCGTTACCTGCAAATTTGATGGTAATGGCGCTGTTTTTAAAATTAAGATTACGTGGCACATAGCTTACAGCTGCATTTTTGATATTAATAGTACCGGCTAACTGAGGTTTTGAGAGCCGAAAGTTAACCAGGTCGGCCTTATAGGCCAGCTTAATATCGGCATAGCCTTTGGTAAAGCGCAGGTCTTCATCGCCAATGGCGCCGTTTAGTTTTGCAATATCAAAATTTGATTTAAAAATGCCCGTAGCCACCGGTGTATTCAGGTTATTTATAAAAGCCGTATCAATGGTGAATGGCACCTTTTTATAAGTACCGTTAAAATGATAGAGTTTGATAACCGAGTTATCGTCATTAAGTCCCCTGCCATTAACGTAATTATTGGAAAATACGCCGCTAAAACTGCAGTTTTCAATTGTAACACCGGGCATGGTAACAATATTATCGCTTACCCGGGCAGTAACAAATATGGATGGATCGCCCCCGCCGCCAAAAGTGCCTGCAATTTTGCAGGTTACGGCTATCGGGTCATCAATATTAAACATTTTAAGGCTTTTGGTAATGTTGGGTGCCAGCAAGTTAGCTGCATTTGTCCACAAAATTTTATCGTTTACAATATCGAGTGCAAAATTAACGTTCGGCTTGCCCAGGTCAAACCTGCCGCCTATGGTGAATGCATCGCCGCCAA
The DNA here is from genome assembly GCF_056404995.1 of Mucilaginibacter sp. P2_A5. Classification (NCBI taxonomy): domain Bacteria; kingdom Pseudomonadati; phylum Bacteroidota; class Sphingobacteriia; order Sphingobacteriales; family Sphingobacteriaceae; genus Mucilaginibacter; species Mucilaginibacter sp. P2_A5. The sequence continues at coordinate 93,421 of NZ_JBFUCY010000003.1, read as the reverse complement.
TATTTAAAACTTTGGGGGCAACCGTAATTTGCTTTGATGGTTCATCATAAGTGATATCAAAATCGCCGTTAAGCACTTTGTTTTTCATAAAGCTGCCTTTCCTGGTGTTAAAAGAAAAGCTTTTGACCATTGTTTTCAGGCTGATGTAGGCATGCCAGCCGGTGGCGGGCCACTGCATGCGGCCATCAACATCCTGTACCTCAAACTTAAATAACTTGAAGGCCTTGCGGTCGTCGACGGTAAAATTCACATTGTTTAAGCCAAAGCGTTTGATCTGGGTAGATGGGCTGGTGTTTTTCTCTATTTTAACAGAATCCGTTGGTTTGCTTTTAAAAACGGCGGTGTTGCTGTACCCTGTGCTATCGGTAAACAAATCAATAGCGGCATTGCTGATATCTATTTTATTGATTTCTACGCTGCCGTGCAGTAAAGCCGCGGCATTTACCGATACATCGAAGTTTTTGGCATCTAACAGGGTATGGCGGTGTACGGGCCATTGTTTGTCTTTTATTGTTACATCCTTAAGGCTTACCGAAACACCGGGGAAGCCCTTGAAAAATGTAGGGTCGAGCTTACCGATGGTAAGCGTGCCGTTAAGGTTTTTGTTGAGTTCGGTGGTCATCATTTTCAATACCTTTTCTTTGTTGAAAATAATGTACATAGAAATGCCTATAAAGGCGATGATGACAGCGCCTATCAATGATCCTAATACTTTTAATGCTATTTTAATCCATTTAGGCATTGCTAACTATTTTATCATACAAAGCGCAGAGGTGAGTAATTGTTTGATAGCTATAGATTTAAACAATATAGTTGTTACAATTGAGTCTGGGGTCTGCGTCCTGATGTGTGAGATCTGTGGTGTGAGGTATGGGCCGAACTTTTACCTTTGAGAACTTCCGACCTCACACCCCAGACCACAGAATTCAGGCCCAGATCTCACACCTCACAATTACCTGTTACGCTCGCTCAACCAATGAAACTGCCGTTCGGCAAGCTGGAAGTGTCGATTGGTTTTTTTAAGCACCACATACAGGCTATCATTGTGTAGTTTGCCCCAAAGTTTTATGGTAGCGCTATCTGGATTTTCGTACCTGAAGCTGGCTAACCAGTAATTATCTCCGGCGAATTTTTGTATTTTAAAAAGGTGATTTGCCGAATCTGTAGTATAAACAAAATACCCTCGTTTATAACGTTGCCTGAAGGCAGTATCTGCAGTTTTAATGCTCCCGGTACCGTTTTCTAAAATGAAGTCATGCCATCTTAAGGTATCCGCAACTGACAAAGGGAGCTCTTTTTTATTTACTGAATAAACGGCCACTTCATAAACCCCGTTTTTAAGATATTGCTTATCTGGTGCTTCATTTGCTTGCTGATAATATTGCCAGTTTTTTATTATTTGCATGAACACTGCCAGAATTATAAATATACATTTGAATACAATCCTGCCACAGCGCATCCATTTTTTGGTGTATCTAAAATGATAGGCATCGGCAACAGGCGCCGGCTTGTTGAGTACAAAAAAGTAATAAAGGCGGCCGGCTTCGTTAGCCAGTAAAAACAAACTTACCAAAGTAAGCTCCATAGAAAATAGCTTAACCGGGATATCGTAACTCAGGTTAAGCATCATTACATTGGCAAATACGCCTGCCGCCAAAAACACGCCAAGGGTAGCTGTACGGCGGTTTAATAGCAGCAGGCCAACCAATGTTTCCATAATGCCCGAAAATACCTGGTAGGTTTTGGAGTAGCCAATAAACATCCATGATAAACGCATGGGCAGTAAATCGCCCAGTGGGGTTGCCAGCTGATGCAGGTTTGGGAAAAACATTTGCAAGGCGTATATTTTAAGTATACCATAGCTTAACGCAAAAAAAGCCAGGTAGTAACGGGCTGCCAGGCAAAGCCAGTAATTAAGATGGGTGTAGTTAATGCGCTTCCGGTCGAGTACCGACCATATAAGGCAGCCAATAACCGTTACACTTAACATCGCCCACAGTTGTGCCCATGCCCACGAGGTATCACCGCTGCCATTTGGTTGCACCAATACCTCGCGAACATGAAAAAAAAGCTTATTGGAGGTGGTTACAGCCCAATCAACAAAGGAATAGTAAAAAGATAATAACTTACCGACTCCCGGAATTTCGGCCAGCCAGGCCAGCGGGGCTATCTGTAGGGTAAGGTATATAAAAAAAAAGCGGAAGGCAATCAGCCTCCATAAGGGCCATGGTGCGTTGGTTTGGGTAGGTGTCATTTACAGGCAATAAGGTTGATGTAGTACTAAATTAAAAACAAACACCAATATAAGTTATTTCGTTGGTATTTGTATTTAATGGGTATATAAAGTGCTGGTTTTGAATTATTTTTAGTAGCCTGTATCGTTGCGGATACTAAATTCGTATTAATAATTAAACTAATCATGAAATTGCTTGCTATCATCTTTTGTTTAGGGTTGCTATTTGCATCCTGTAAAAAGAATAACGAAACCCCGTATCAAAGCGATGGGGTTTTAACAGGCTACGATCTACGTATGTGCTCTTCGCCTTTATGTGGTGGCTTACTGATCACCATTAAAAACGATACTGCAAAAAATCCACCTTCCTATTATCATATCAACTCCTCGCTGGCCCAGTTGGGAATTAATGAAAATACCCGGTTTCCGATAAACGTTAATTTAAATTACAAAAAGGATACCGGCGTTTTTGCTACATACAATTATATAGTTGTTACTCAAATAAAGGTCCTTAACTAATACAATGAAATATGAAACATTTGGTTTTTATTGTTTTTGCCCTATTGGTGTTTGCCGGGTGTAAAAAAGACAGCACCAAAATTTACGCGAGCAACGGCACAATATTAGGCGTTGATAACCGGTATTGTATGACTTGCGGCGGCGTTGAAATTGCCATTAAAAATGATACGACTAAAAATGCTCCCGCTTTTTATAAGATAAACAGCAGTAAATCGGCTGCGGTCAATCTTGGTCCGAACCCTAAATTTCCAATTAACGTGGCTCTGGACTGGAAACACGATAACGAGATACATGGCGGGAATTATATTATTGTTACCCGAATTAAGATATTAAATTAAGACGCTCCTCAACCAGAGGATAGTGCATGAGTTAAAGGACTCAAAAAGTAACCAATAACAAAATCAGGATAATATTTCGCGATGATATCGATTTTACCAAAGGCACCAAAGTGGTAACTTTAAAACATTTAAAAAAGTAGCGATATATAAAAGTTTTGGCGATAGACGTACAATTACCTTACGAGGTCATCAGGGAACATAGCTTGCCCTTTGGCTAGCAATTAATGTGCAATATCAGAAAATGTAATCCCTATGAGATAGGAATTATTATTTGGCAAGTTATAATCCGGAATTCATACAATTGCTACTTTGCAGCCCGGAATTTTAGGCATGAAAAACATCTTCGATAATTTTATTCAAAAAAAGGGCTTGGTTGTTCTTGATGGGGCAATGGCAACCGAGCTGGAGGCAAGGGGCGCTGATCTTAACCATAGTTTATGGTCGGCAAAATTGTTAAACGAGAACCCGGAGCTGATTAAGCAGGTACATTATGATTATTTAATGGCAGGCGCCGATGTTATAACAACTGCCAGCTACCAGGCCAGCTTCGAAGGTTTTGCAAAGCATGGATATACAACCGAAGAAGCTGTCGGCCTGATGCAGCTGAGCGTACAATTGGCTTTTGATGCGCGCGATGAGGCTATGAAAGCGTTCCCCGGCCGCGAAAAGCCATTGGTAGCAGCTTCGGTAGGGCCTTATGGGGCATCATTGGCCGATGGATCGGAATACAGGGGCAATTATGGTGTAGGCATTGAAGATTTGAAAACGTTTCACCGCCGCCGGATGCAAGTGTTAATAGAAACCGGAGCGGATGTACTGGCATGCGAAACCATTCCGTGTATAGATGAGGCCGTGGCGTTGCAGGAATTGTTAGCGGAGTTTCCCGGCGTACAAGCCTGGATCAGTTTCAGCTGTAAAGATGAAAATCACCTGAGCAGCGGGGAAGATTTTGCCGAAGCTGTAAAACAGTTAAATCAATCGGCACAGGTAGTCGCGGTTGGTGTTAACTGTACAGCGCCACAGCATATAGCGTCATTAGTAAAGATAGCGGCCGCGAACACCAGTAAGTATATCCTGGTTTATCCCAACAAAGGTGAAGTTTGGGATGCTGTAAATAAATGCTGGTTGCCTGCAAGCACCGGTCATTCCCATTTTTATGACGGGGCGAAAAGCTGGTATTCGGCAGGTGCCAAAATCATCGGCGGCTGCTGTAAAACAACGCCTGAAGATATCAGGCAATTGCAGCAGTTGAAGTAAGGTGAAAGGTGAAAGGTGAAAGGTGAAAGGTGAAAGGTGAAAGGTGAAAGGTGAAAGGTGAAAGGTGAAAGGTGAAAGGTGAAAGGTGAAAGGTGAAAGGTGAAAGGTGAAAGGTGAAAGGGGCTGAATAGTTATTGGAACGATCGTTCTAATATAAAACAATCGGACTGGTATGGTTATTATAGTTAGGTGGATAACGATAATTTATTTTACGCCGGCACAAGCGGTTTACAAATTCCGATACCTAAACGCGATTTTCCGCCGGAATTTCGGCATTTGAGCAGGTTGGGATTTTATGCTACTTTGTTTAATTCGATAGAGATCAACAGCTCGTTTTATAAACTACCTATTGGTAAAACTGTTGCCAAATGGGCCGCCGAGGTGCCCGATCATTTTAGGTTTACCTATAAATTATGGCGCGAGATAACGCATAACAAAAACCTGGCTTTTAACCCCGATGATGTGGAACGCTTTATGCAGGCTATTGGCCAGGCTGGTGATAAAAAAGGCTGCCTGCTGGTGCAATTCCCGGCCAGTATACAGGTAAGCAGCCTGCACCCCTTTGAACAACTGATAAGTATTATCCGGCTGAACGATCCTGGCAGCGAATGGAAAGTGGCAGTTGAATTCAGACACCGGAGCTGGTACCAGGACGATGTTTATGAACTGCTGGGGCAGTATAATATGGGCATGGTGTTGCATGACATGCCGGCATCGGCAAGCCCTTTAATAGCTGTTCATGATGATGTAGTTTACCTGCGGTTTCATGGTCCCGAAGGGGGATATCGCGGCAGCTATACCGATGCCTTTTTATATGAATATGCGCAATATGTAAAAGAATGGCGGGCAGAGGGCAAAACAGTTTATGCTTATTTTAACAACACCATGGGCGATGCATTAAACAACCTGCAATTGTTGAACCGGTACGCCGGTTAGCAGGTTGCCCGGCAAAAATACCGGAAGTAAGCTAGTTAAGATACTTTTTTCAATTAGCGTCACCCTGCACCGCGTAGTAACCCATCAACTCTTTCTAAATAATTCCGTACAAAGCCCCGCCTTTTTCGCCCATTTTATCAACCAGTTTTTCAACTTCGGGGTCGCGCTCCAATACCGGTGCGTGGTGGGGTTTTATGCGGGCATCAATAATAAGCGGACCGGTACAGCCCCAGTGCTTGTGATTGGTGAAGCTGCCTATGCCATAAATATCGTGCGATGGGTTGCTGCGGGTAAAGGTTATCCAAACAAAGTTATTGACGTTGGCCGCTGCAAAACTGGCATCATCGCATAGCACCATAAGCGCCAGGCCGCCAAGTTCGTCTTCTTCCTCCTTCAGGCGATATTCTATAATGCTGATAACGTTATCGATATCCTTATGATTTATGTGCTTGGGTACTTCAACCATCAACACACCGGGTACGGCCATTTTGATATTGGTTACCGGGCGCGGCAAATCAAACCAGGATGGTAGCTCCGTCCAAAGTTCGCGTTTAATATCGCCGGCTACGGTTATGGCTACTTTGCTGCCGGTGTTCAGGCCATCGCCGCTGTAATCAAGGGTATCAATGGTTGTACGGGTATAAAAGTGCAGGTCGCGGGTAAAATCAACGCGTTGCAATATGTGGTGCAGAAATGCTTCTATGTTATTTACATCCAGGTTCGGGTCATCTTCCTGGGCAGCTATCAGCAGGTATTTGGCCAGGCTTAACTGGCTTTTGCCTAAAATATGGTTGGCAATGGTGAGTATCTCTTGTGGCTTTCGTTCTTTAATGTAAGGCGTATAACGTTCGCTGCCGATGGCAAACAGCAAAGGATGAACACCGGCCGCGTCAACGGCGTTAACAGCGTGCAGGCCCGGTATTTCCTTCGGGATGGCTGCCCCGCTTATTTCATGGATCAAAGCTCCAAAACTGGTATCCTCCTGCGGTGGGCGCCCTACAACTGTGAACGACCAGATAGCGTCCTTGCGGTGATATACATTATGGACTTTTAACAAGGGGAAATCATGGGCCAGGCTATAATAACCCAGGTGGTCGCCAAAGGGGCCTTCCGGTTTATTTTCCATGGGCATCACAGTGCCTGTAATTACAAAATCAGCATTCGACGAAATACAGAAACCCTCATCGTCATAAAAATACCTGAAACGACGATTGCCCAAGGCCCCTGCAAAGGTCATTTCGGATAGACCTTCGGGCAGTGGCATTACAGCAGCTACCGGATGGCTTGGCGGGCCACCCACAAAAATGCTTACTTTTAAAGGCAGCCCCCTGGCGTTTGCCTTGGTTTGGTGTACGCCAATACCGCGGTGCAACTGGTAGTGAAGCCCAATCTCTTTATTCAAAATATAATCGTTACCGGCCAGTTGAATGCGGTACATACCCAGGTTGGCGTTCATGATACCAGGTTTATCGGCATCCTCGGTATATACCTGCGGCATGGTTACAAAGGGGCCGCCATCCATAGGCCAGTTTACTATCTGCGGGATATCGCTGATTTGACACTTGCCGAAGTTTACAGGAGCACCCCGGCCACTACCTTTCATGGGCAATGCCGATAAGGCCGTAAGCGCTACGTTAGCATATTTAAAAGGATTCTTAATGGCATTAATAGGATCGTTTTTTAGCTCGACAAGTGTTTTGATCTTCTCCAGCGTATCCCGGAAAATAAACTTAGACCGCTCCAGCGTACCAAATAAATTAGATACCGCCGGAAACTTGCTACCCTTTACATTTTCGAAAAGTATAGCCGGCCCCTGGTTTTCAAACACCCGCAGGTGGATGGCCGCCATTTGCAGATAAGGGTCAACTTCTTCCTTAATCCGCACCAAATGACCGTGTTTCTCCAGGTCGGCAATACAAGCCTGTAAACTTTTATAACCCATCGCGCAAAGGTAGTCATTAGGTCATTTGTTGCACGTCATTAGGTCATTGAATATTTTCAACTAATGAAACAATTTCAATTACAACGACTCAATTTATGACCCAATGACCCAATGACCCAATGACCCAATGACCCAATGACCCAATGACCCAATGACTCAATGACCAACGGTCATCCTAAACGCGGCATCGGCTTCTTCGGCTTTTTTGAGGTCGCCTAAGTAGCTCCAGCGCAGGCCGGTGATGTATTTTTGCATGGCTTCGTTTATTTGGTCGACGGTTACGTTTTCGATGGCTTTTGGCAGGTCTTCGGCAAGTTGCCAGCCGCCCAAAATTTCGGCAATGCCCAGGCTGCCGGTTATGGAGGCAGTGCTTTGTTGTTTGATATAGTTTGAGGTTATAAAACTGCTTTTTATCCGCTTAAGGCCTTCGGGGCTCAGCCCGTAGCTTAATACTTTGTTCAATTGCTGGTTCATGGCTGTTACAGCCTCCTTAGGGCTGGTTGTACTTACGTACATTAGCGCATAGGGCATATGCTGCATTACCGAATAAGTGCCGGGATCATAAGATAAATTCAACTTAGTACGCAACTCGCTGAATAACGAACCGCCCAGCGCCGAAATGCCAACACGGTAAGGCACGTAGTCGGGACTGTTGAATGTTGGCCCGTTCATGATGGCATCTATATAGTTGGTTTGCAGGTTGCGGTCTTCTTTAACAACTTTATAATCGTTCCAGGTGGGCTCATGCAAGGCAACCGGTGTATAAGGCGCCGACGGCAGGTTGGCAAATGATGCCTTTATTTTGGCTATGAGCACATCTTTGCTGATTTTGCCTGCAACAACAATAAACATCCTGTTTTTATTGAATATGGAGCTGTAATAGCTTTTAAGATCGGCAGCTGTTAATTTGCCCAGGATCTCTTCGGTACCATCGGGATCGGTGGCGTATGGTGTACCTTCAAAGGCGCTTTGCAAAACCAATTGCTCTGCACGATTATCGGGGTTTGATTGCTCTTCGCGCATTTTGGCTACTATTTTACTTCTCAACAGCTCCACTTCCCCGGCATCAAAAACCGGGTTTACAACCGATTCGGTAAATAAATCCCAGCCCTCGTTAAAATATTTGGTGATGCATTGCATCTGGATATTACCGTAATCATATTCGCCCTCCGAGGCCACGTCAACGCCATAGGTATCGGCCCTGTCGCGGTATACATTGCCCGAATATTTTTTGGTGCCGCACTCGGTAGTGGCTTCCAGCGCGAATTTTTCAATACCTGCCTGGCTGGCCGGGTAATTGGTTACGCCGCCGCGGTAAAACATGCGTACGTTGATAATATCTTTTAGCGTAGGCTTGAAAATTACCTTTATCCCATCCACCTCAAATGATGTTGTTTCTGACTGGGCCATAACAGACAGGCTTCCGCAGATAAAAAAAAGCGTTACAAATATTTTCTTCATTAGAATATATGTTTTATTTCATTTGTCAATTGTCATCAGCGAAAGCAATTTGAAATACTTATGACTTCAGACTTTATACTTCGACTTAAATCAGTTTGATGCGTTGAAAAAAGTTTTAGGATTTACCTGTGCAGCCAGTTGGGGGTTAATAAGCATGCCGGCGCAGTAGGGCCTGTTTTTAATGTACTTGCGTACATAGTTTTGCAAATCGGCCCGGGTTACCTGGTTTAGCCTGGTGTTATAGGTGGTATAATAATCTAATGATGCCGATGACCACCAGAACGATAAAACCTGCACAAAGTCCGACGCGACTTCTTCTTCCTGCACCTTTAAAATACCCAGCTTTTGTTTTGATGTGGCAATTTGCTCATCGGTTACATAATCAGCTTTGTCCATCAATTCCAGCTGCCGTTTTACTTCGGCCATACATTCCTTAATTTTGTCAGGATTAGGCACCACGAACAAGGTAATAGGACCAACATGGCTTAGCGTTAAATAACTGATGTTTACATCAAGCGCCAACCCCGATTGTACCAGCGCCTTTTTGAGCGTTGATGAGTTTTGGTTTAAAATATAGCTGAATACATCTGCCGCGTAGGTTGATTGTACATCGTTGCGGGTATCGGGGCCCTGCCAGTCAATCATAATAAAAGGCACGTTGCTTAAAGCAGATTCTACTACAAAATAGTCGGGTTTTAGCAATGGTTTAAACTCCGGTATGGGCCATTTTTTAAAAGGATCAAACTTTGATGGTTTCCAGCTGCCATAAATAGCCTCTACCTTTTTAAAAACATCCTCGTGCTCCACATCGCCGGCAACGGTTAATAGGGAGTTGTTTGGATAATAATACTTGTTTTTGATGGAATCCATCAAATCGGGCGTAGCCGAGCGGATCACGTCGTGGTTGCCAATGGCATTTTTACGGCTGTACAAATTTCCCCACATATGATGGTCCATGGCATCGCTCAAAGCAAATGTCGGGCTCGATTCCTGGCGTTGAAACTCGCCATCCACAACAACGTTTTCCCTCGCCATCTCTTCGGCGTTAAAAGAGGGGTAACGGATGGCCGAATTCATAAAATTAAGGCCCTGGTTCAGGTTAAACTTGGGCAGGGTAAAATAATAGTTCACGTTTTCATAAGTTGTCGATCCGTTAAACTGCATGCCCAGTTCGCTCACGCGGTCTAAAAAATCTTCCTGGTTTTTATAGTCTTTATTAGCTTTAAAAAACATGTGCTCATATAAATGGCTCAGTCCGTTAAATTTGGGCGTTTCCGTATATGAACCATTTTTGGTAGTTATCATAATGGTGGCCAGGGGCACGCTGTTATCTTCAACCACCAATATATCCATCCCATTGGGGAGTTTTTTTAAAAACATGTTGGCCGGTAGTTTCAGTTGGGCAAAAAGCAGGATGGGGAGTAATGCAGATAAAATTGTAAGCAGGCAAGCTTTCTTGTTCATGTATTTAATTTTAAAGGGCTTAAAATAACAAAACAAATTAATCGGTAATGTATTATCCGTGTTATATATTATAAAGAAGCTAAAAGCAGAATGCACAAAGCTTAAAGCTAACTCATTGATTAGTACAACCGCAAGAAATTCCCGCGCAAAAGACTAATGAACTAATGAACCAGTGAACTAATGAACCTAAAAAAGTTATTGCTACTTTCGCAGTTCAATATCGCTGCAAATTATGTCGGTAATTGTACTAACGCTTATTATACTTATCGGCTCGTATTTTGCGGGATTACTTGGTTCATTAACCGGGTTAGGTGGGGGAGTGGTTATTATTCCTTTACTAACCCTGCTGTTAAAGGTAGATATTCATTACGCTATTGGCGCATCGCTGGTATCGGTAATTGCAACATCTTCGGGTTCGGCAGCGGCTTATGTTAAAGAGGGCATTACCAACATCCGGCTGGGTATGTTTTTGGAGATAGCTACTACTGCCGGTGCCATGATAGGTGCGTTAATAGCAGTTTATGTCCCCACCCATTTTATTGCCATCTTATTCGGGGTTATCCTTATCCTATCGGCCATCATGTCTTTAAAAAAGAAGGTTGAATCCATAAACCAGGAACCCGGCAAACTGGCCGAAAAACTAAAATTAAACAGTACTTACCCAACTACGAATGGCCCGGTAGCTTATAAAGTAAAAAATGTAGGCGGCGGCTTTTTTATGATGATGTTTGCAGGCACCATATCGGGCTTATTGGGCATAGGATCGGGCGCTTTAAAAGTGCTGGCTATGGATACCATTATGCGTATCCCCTTTAAAGTATCAACCACAACAAGTAATTTTATGATAGGTGTTACCGCGGCGGCAAGCGCGGTGGTTTACCTGCAACGCGGATATATCGACCCCGGGCTATCCATGCCCGTGGCCATAGGTGTTTTATTAGGCGCCCTTAGCGGTTCAAAAATACTGGTACATACCAGCTCATCAGGCTGGCTGCGCTGGGTTTTTGCCGTAGTAGTAACCTTTTTAGCATCACAAATGATATATAACGGATTTACGGGGAAGATATAGTTCATTGGTTCACTGGTTCATTAGTTCATTGGTCTTTTGCGCCGGCAATTCCTTTGCAATTGTAAAGAATAAACAAGCTTAACTATTGAAGCGACACCAATGAACTAATGAACCAGTGAACTAATGAACAAAAAACAATGAACGATTTAAAGAAATTTCGGGACACCGATATGCAAGCCATTATAGGTTGGATACTGCGCGCTGGGGTATTGATATCCATGAGCGTGGTATTTATTGGTGGGGTAGTGTACCTGTACAGGCATGGGCAAACCCATGTAGACTATAGTACCTTTAAAGGGGTACCCGATTTTGTGGGTAGCGCGGGCGGCATTTTGCACGGTATTTTTACCGGCCGCGGCCGGGCCATTATCCAGGCCGGCATTATATTGTTAATAGCTACGCCAATTATACGGGTGGTGTTTTCGGCCATTGGTTTTGTGATTGAAAAGGATTACCTGTACCTGGGCATTACCATTTTGGTACTGCTGATTATCCTGGCCAGCATGCTGAGCGGGCATGCAGGGTAAAATGACTTAAAACTTTTTTGGCTTTTAACATATTATATATAATGATATGCAAAGGCAGGTTATGCAACGGAATGCTGTACAATCATCGGCATTAAATAGCGCAGGTTATGATCCCTCTTCGAAAATTTTAGAGCTCGAGTTTAGGAACAGCGGGGGAGTGTGGCAATATTTTGGCGTTTCAAATGCTTCCTTTAAAAAATTCATGAATGCCGAATCATTGGGAAATTTTTTTGTCACCAGGATAAAAGGAAAGTATCCCGAAAAGCGGGTGGGTTAAGCACTGCGTCAATTACCGGTACGGCGTTGCTCATCATCACTGCCGGTATTGTGTTTGGTGGCCGATTTAACCGATGTTTTACCAAAACGATACGAAAATCCAATTCTTAATATCCGGGTTTCTTTTTTGTTGTATTCCGATAGGTCGATGTTTTGGTACACGGCATAGTTACGGTCGCGATCGGTATTAAAAACATCATTCAAATTTATTTTAATACTGGCGCGTTTATCAAAAAGCGTTTTGCTAATGCCGGCATTAACCGCATAGCTTTGCTTAAGCCGGTTTACCCCGTATAAAGTTGGCGATTCGTACCTGCCGGTAATTTCGGCGGCTATCGTACTGCTAAGCGCAAAGGTTTGGGTGCTGTTAAAAATAATATCCTGCGATGCCTTATTAAAACTGCCGTTAACCGGGTATGCCTTATAACGCAGGTATGATGCATCTAAATTAAAATTTGCCGACCACCATTTGGTAAACTGAACAGGCGCGTAAAATGATAGGCCGTATACATAAATATGGCCAAAGTTTTTACGCTCGGTTATGTTAACCTTGGTGGTATCATTTTGGCGGTAAACCGGAAAATCATACGCATCGTTGGTTTGGCTGTAATATAGCGTAGTGATAAAGGTGTCGTTGTAAGTATGCGATAGCTGGATGGTATTGGTATACTCGGGTTTTAAATTTTTATTGCCCGACCGGTAATCGTACGGATCGGTGTAATATAAAAACGGGTTGATGTCCTGGTAATCGGGCCGGTGGATGCCGCGGTTATAACTTATGCTGAAAACGTTTTTTTCGTTGTAAGTATAACTTACCTGCGTTTGCGGGAACAAGTCGAAATAGTTATACGAAGTGGTTGTCCAGGTACTGCTTATCGAACTCCCCTTTGAATTGGTGTTTTCGCCACGCAGGCCGGCGGTTATATCCCACTTACCAATTTTGTTGATGTAATTGATATATCCCGCGCTTACTTTTTCGATATACAAAAAACGATTGCTGAAATTGGGGTCTGCCTGATAAACATTGCCAACCCTGGGGCCAAACGTGAGGTTATTATCACTTTTAGCATAGTTATATTTTGCCCCTGCCTCAATGCGCGAGGTTTTGGTAAGCGGGTTTACATAGTCGGCTTTAAACGTCCAGATGTGGATGCTGGAGGGCGAAATGTTTTCCAATTGCTGAGCATCGCGGTAATTACCGCCGCTGGTCCTGTAAAAGTTATTGGTGATAAACTCGTTGGAGTGGCGGTTGTAAGTTGAGTAGGTAGCATCGGCCGACAGCGTTTTGCCGCTTTTATCCAACTCGCCGTTATAATTGATATTATAATTTAAAAAGCTGCTGCCCCTATCCAGGTTTGATTGTGAGATAATGATAGAGTCCAGCTTATTTTGGTTGGATATTTTTAAAGTATTATCTTTTATGAATTTGCTATCGGTTACAATACCGCTTACCAAAAAACCGATACTTTGCTTAGCCGACAGCGAATAATCAAGCCCGGCTTTAAAATTGTGGTTTTGCGTTTTTTGGATATTATGATACGCTACATTGTAATTACTTAAGGTATCATGATAATTGATATTCCTGTCGGTATTAATAATGCGGGTAGTTTTGTTATCGTCAAAGGTGTAATTGCCAAATACATTAACCTTTGCCGTACGATTATTGAAAACGATACCGGCCCTGCCTTTGGCGTATTTACCATACCCGGCCCCGGCAGTTAAAGTACCATTGGTGCCCACGTTTTTCCCTTTTTTTAGTACAATGTTGATAACGCCGCCGCCAGATGCATCATACTTTGCCGATGCGGCGCTGATAATTTCTATCTGATCGATAGTGCTGCTTTGCATGCTGCGCAATAGATTGTTAAGGTCATCGCCGGTTAAATTAGTTGCGCGGCCGTCAATGGTGATCAGGGCCGGCTGCCTGCCGGTAATGCTTAATGATTCTTTATCGCCACCCACATGAACGCCCGGCGACTGGCGCAATACTTCATACGCCGAATTGCCATCGGCCAGGATGCTGTTTTGTACATTAAGCACAATTTTGCCAGGCTTAACCTGTATGTAAGGCCTTCGGGCTATAACGGTTACATCCTTAAGCTGGGTACTGGTTTGTTTGAGGGTTATAGGTGGCGCTCCAAATGTTTGCCCGGCAACTAAACTAAACGGGCCGGCGTAAATTTTAGCGCTGCCTATTTGGCTTGCCAAAATAATGTAATTGCCTGGTTTTATATTGGTTAGCTGATAGGATCCTGTTTTATCGGCCAGGGTTGATTTAATGATGGCCGAATCGGCTGCCAGCATGAGCACAACAGTAGCTGCCTCGGCAGGGCTGTTGGCTTCTGTCAAAACTTTACCCTGAATTACCGAAGATTTTGTTTGTGCAAAAGAACCATGGCACATTCCGGTAAGGATTGCAAAAAAAATGCCTCCGAATAAAACCTTCATTAATAGTTGATGTAGAAATTTGCGATAAAGTAACGTTTAGAAAATGTATCGCAATATAACACAAAATACTAAACTGATAATATCATTATAATTTGTTTTTTATGATATATTAATATTGAAGTAGCCGACCCTGATATTTATAATTTGTGTATAATGCAACAAGTGCTGGTAACAATGCTTTATCAATATAAATATAGTAAATCAATAAAAAGGAAACCGATACGATTTTTCTTAATTTCGCATCAAACCGGCGATAGCCCTTTTTGAATATCATAACATGAAGAAAGTTAGTTTTTTAGTACTGATGCTTTGTTTTGCAGGCCGCATATTTGCGCAAACAGAACCTGCAAATTATAAAGTTGCGCTTAACAGGTTTATACATTTGTATAACACCAACCAGCCCGATAGCATTTTCAACTACTTTAGCCCGGAAATGAAAACCAGCTTACCGCTTGAAAGCTTTAAAACCACCACGCTGCAGTTAAAAGCGCAAATGGGGAGCCTTGACCGTACCGATTTTGTAAAGTTTGCAAGCCCGATAGCTTCATACAAAGCAACGTTTAGCAAAGGGACTTATTTATTAAATATAGCGTTAAATGATAAAAACCAGTTTACAGGTTTGTTTTTAAAGCCGTTTGAAGGCGTACCTGCCGATGTAGCTGCTTCAACTCCCAGTCCGGCTGTTACATTTGCAATGGATCCCTCTGTTGAAGAGACACCTGTATTGGTAAAAAACCTTGCCGGCAGCATATCGGGCACTTTAACTATGCCCAAAAAAGTAAGCGGGAAAATACCTGTAGTAATTATTATAGCCGGCTCGGGCCCGACAGACAGGGATGGTAACAGCCCTAAATTGGGCCTGGCCACAAATGCTTATAAAATGATTGCCAACGAATTGGGCAAGAACGGCATAGCTTCCCTGCGTTATGATAAACGCCTGGTTGGCAAAAGTGTAAGCTCGACCACGGAAGACCAGCTGCGTTTTGAAGATTATGTGGAAGACGGCGTAAACCTGATTAATTTTTTAACAGACGACGAGCGTTTTTCGAGGATTATTATACTGGGACATAGCGAAGGCTCATTGGTGGGTATGCTATCGTCAATAGACCAACCGGTTAAAGGGTTTATATCCGTTGCCGGCGCCGGTGATTCGGCCGATAATATTCTTACCGAGCAAATGAAATCTCAGCCAACGCATATCTCGGAAGGTTTTAAGCGGATGCTCGACAGTTTAAAAAAAGGTAAAACAACCGACAATATCGATCCGTCCCTTTATTTTATAGCGAGGCCGGGCATTCAAAAGTACCTGATGTCTTGGTTTAGGTACGATCCGACCCGGGCCATCAAAAGGCTTAAAATTCCGATACTGATAGTGCAAGGCACTACAGATTTGCAGGTAAAAGTATCCCATGCAGAAAAATTGAAAAAAGCCAAATCGGATGCCGTGCTCGAAATCATCCCCGAGATGAACCATGTTTTAAAAGAAGCGCCAGCCGATAAGGATAAAAACCTGGCCACTTACAAAGACCCCGATTTGCCCCTCAAACCCGAATTTATCAAGTCGGTTATCAGTTTTGTGAAAAGGGTGAGGTAAGCGCCACAAGCCCGACCCAACCCTCCCCTAAAGGGGAGAGCTTTAATATGAATAGCCAAAATTCAACTCTTCGTTCCCCCTTCAGGGGGTTAAGGGGCCTCACCACGCGCCCAGCAACCTCCTGATCACTATAATCTCTGCCACGTGGTAAGCTGTATGGTCTGCCACCTGCAGGGCTTCGCGTAATATGTTTTGCCCGTCGCCATGAGGGATTTTTGTAAACAAATCGCCGGTTTTAACCAGGCTCATCAATTCATTAAGGTCTTTATCAATCTGTTTTACCGAATTTTCCCATGCCATGTCGCTTTCGGGTCCGGTTTCTTTTGGCCAGTAACCTTCCGGCCATTCGGGCGATTGGTGGCTGCCATCTTTACAAAACTCCAGCATATCCCATTGGGCAATCCGGATATGCTCTGTAAGCTGCCAGATGCTGTAGGGGAGTTTATCGGGCTTTACACTCCGTAACGCTTTAGGCAAATTTTGCAATGCTTTTTTAATACCGGCGTGCGCGTTGCCGCCTTGCAGCAGATGAACTATCTCATCTACCAATATTTCATGATCGTTATTCATCATACCCAAGGTAACAAATTA
Organism: Mucilaginibacter sp. P2_A5; assembly: GCF_056404995.1. Lineage (NCBI taxonomy): Bacteria > Pseudomonadati > Bacteroidota > Sphingobacteriia > Sphingobacteriales > Sphingobacteriaceae > Mucilaginibacter > Mucilaginibacter sp. P2_A5. The sequence continues at coordinate 76,766 of NZ_JBFUCY010000003.1, read as the reverse complement.
ATTTACGGTTTGATTTATTCGGCTTAAATGTTTTAAGTTTATGCGGCATATTAATTCAATTATCCCGTGATCAAAAACGTTTTACTAAAAATAACATTGGCCGTGGTGCTTTTCATGATAGCTTTAACCGGCTGTAAAAAAGAAAGCGCCGGCCGGAGCCCCGATTTTGCCAAAGACGATGCGGCTTTCACCGTTTATGAAAACTCGTTCCTTGAAAATTTATGGAAGCTAAACCCCGATTGGGCAACAACAGCCGGGTACCATAAATACGATAGCTTGCTATATATCCCTAATGATCAAAGCCGGGATAAAATGCTCGATTTTGCCAAAGTGCAAATGGACTCGCTAAGCCGCTTTGATGTAAACACGCTTAACGAAGGCAACCGCATTGATTATAATATGATGCAAAACCAGCTGGAGTATGTTCAATGGCAAATAAAGCAGCTAAAAAGCTACGAATGGGACCCATCATCCTATAATGTGATCAGCACTTTTGCTTATATCCTTAATGAACATTATGCCCCACTGCCAAAGCGCCTGCGTAATTTTTACCAGCGTATGGTTAACGTTCCGCTGTTTTATAAAGATGCCGAAAAACAAATTAAAAACCCTGTTGCCGAACTGCTGGGCCTGGCCATTGAGCAAAACCTGGGTGGGTTGGATGTGATAGGAAAAGATTTTGCCGATTCGCTGCAAAAAACCAACATTCCGAAAGCGGAACAAAAGCTGATGGTTGACAGGGCCGCTGTTACCGTTAAAGCCATAAAAGATTACGCCGAATGGTTAAAGAATTTAAAAAACGACCATCCCCGCAACTTCAGGCTGGGGAGGGAGCTGTACGAAGATGAATTTAAGTACGAGATTGTGGCTGCCAAAACCGCGCAGCAGGTGTACAATGCCGCTACGCAGCGTAAAAAGTATGTTCACCAGCAAATGGCTAAAATAAGCAGGCAGCTGTGGCCAAAATATTTTGGTAAAAAGGCAATGCCTGCCGATAGCCTGGAGATGATAAGCCAGGTGATAGATACCCTGTCGGGCAATCACGTTAAGCCGGAAGATTTTCAATCGGCTATTGTGCAGCTGATTCCTAAGCTGAATAATTTTGTGCGGACAAAAGACCTGTTAACACTTGATGCAACAAAGCCGCTCATCATCCGCAAGGAGCCCGGCTATATGGCCGGTTTTGCCGGCGCATCCATGAGCGGCCCCGGCCCCTATGATAAGGACGGCAACTCGTACTACAACGTAGGCAGCCTTTCTGGCTGGCCTAAAGAAAAGGCGGAGAGCTACCTGCGCGAGTATAACCAATACATCATCCAGATATTGAGTATTCATGAAGCCGTTCCGGGGCATTATGTACAGGGAGTGTATGCCAACAGGTCGCCAAGCATTATCAAAGCAGTATTTGGCAACGGCGCAATGCAGGAAGGCTGGGCCGTTTATGCAGAAGAAATGATGCTGAACGCCGGTTATGGCAACAACGAGCCCGAAATGCTGCTGATGTGGTACAAATGGAACCTGCGATCGGTATGCAATACTATTTTAGATTATAGCGTGCACAGCGGCAATATGACTAAAGAGCAGGCTATTAAAATGCTCACCACCGAAGCCTTTCAGCAGCAGGCAGAGGCCGAGGGCAAATGGAAGCGTGTAACTGTGAGCAGCGTACAGCTCACCAGCTACTACACCGGCTATAAAGAAATTACCGATTTGCGGGATGCCTACAAAGACAAGATGGGCGATAAATATAAACTGAAAGAGTTTAACGAGAAGTTTTTAAGCTATGGCAGCGCACCGGTAAAATTTATAAAGGATGCCATGCTGGCCAAACAGTCCGCCAAGAAGGAGTAGCACAATTTATTTGCCATGTTTTGCATGAGTAGCTGGATTTAAAAAGGTTATTGGATGGTTTATTTAATAAATTTCTTCCGTGGACTACGGCTGGTATGAAATATGGCGTAAACAACGACATTGTTTTCAAAAATTTCAAATACAACTACGTAAGGAAACTTTTTTAGAATGATTTGACGGAAATTTTTCTTGACCTTGGCATAAGCAGATGGCCATATTTCTATTTTATCGTAGCAGCTATCTAATTCTTTTAAAAACAGATCGCCCAAGCCCGCCTGTTGCTCTTCGTACCATTCATAAGCTTCTTTGGCCATTGTAATGGCACGGGTTTTAATTATTAATTGCTACATTAAAAACTCCGTTGCCCTTTAATAATCTGGCTTGCTTCCTGGCGGCTATATGATTTGCTTTGGCCATTTAAGTGCATTTCACGTTCTTTTTTCAGGATATCGAGTTGTTCATTGGTCAAGGTGAACACTTCCTCTTCCTGTATATCCCGTTCCAGAAGCGTGTAAAGGGCATTCACCTTACTATCATCGGCATCAGCCAGATAGCTCATTAGTTTTTGCCTGATAGTTAATGTAGTCATATGTTAAACACGTATATACAAATTTATACTTTTTATCACCGGGACACAAATCAGGTTTTTATAACAAGTAAAATAAGTTTCCTGCAGTATGTCAAAAAAGCAAAGGATGTTTGTTTATCCATCGGTAACTGGAAATGTGGTGATGAATTAAAAAAAAGATAGCCCATGAACAATAAATTCCCATGGACTATGAACCATGAGCCATTATCCATGAACTATCAAAGTCTTTGTTACCTGTTTTACTTAGGATGCGTAATGGTTTTTTATTTGGTTGGCCAATTGAGCCATAACATGGGCGCCTAATTTGCCCCGGCTGCAAACCACATCGCTGCGGTTTTTATCAAAATTAATTTCTGCAATAACTTTACCCTGGTCAACCACGCGGAACTTTCCTGCTTCGTTGGGTAAAACAGCTACCGCGCGTTCATCATTTTTAAAATTGATTAACACGTGGAACTGATGCTGTGGTATAAATGCTATTTGCTGTAACATAAATGCCTCCTTTCGGTCTTGAAATACCTGAAAAATTAAAGTCAATTGGTTACCATAAAGTTAACGAAATTAGTTTTAATAAATTGCTATTTTTTAGCATATTTTTTAGCCAAAATATTATAATATCTTAGCCTATTATAAGCTACCAACTATGAAGTACCTGTTTAACCTGTTTTTGCTGTTTTTGGCCGCAATTTCGTGCCAGGGGCAAAAGCTGAAATTGGTTTTAAATTTAACAAAGGGCAATACCTACAAGATGGTTACGGCCACCACATCGGCCATAACGCAAACCATAAACGGGCAGGTAAACCATATTGACGTAACGGTAACAGGCACCACAGCCTTTAAGGTGCTTAGCGCCGATGATTCGTTGTACTATATGGAAGTTACCTATAAATTCCTGACCATGAAGATGCAATTGCCCGAAGGCCCGGTTAGTTTTGATTCGGAAAAAAGAGATCCGGCTGATTTGATGTCGTCTATGTTGGGCGCGCTGATAGATAAGCCCTTTACGGCAACGTTTACCAGGAGCGGTAAAATTCGGTCGGTTAACAATGTGGAGCGGATGATATCATCTGTACTGGATGGTTTTCAGGAAATTCAGGGCGTGCAGAAGGAGGAATTAAAGGCAAAGTTTATCCAGTCGTTTGGCGGCAATGCCATCAAGGGCAGTATCGAAATGTCCACAGCCGTGTTCCCCGAAACACCGGTTGCCAGGAATGATAAATGGACAATAAATACAACGCTACAGAGTACCATGAAAGCCAATGTAGCTATGGTATACCAGTTAACCGATGCCACTACCGCCAGCTACATAATTCATGGCGAAGGCAGTATTACCACTATTGCCGCCCCGCCGGATGCGCAAATGAAATATAATATGAAAGGCACCATGACATCAGATGTTAAAGCCGACAGGGCGACCGGCTGGATCACCGAATCAAAAATAAAGCAAAGCATAGGCGGCACAGTAGCCATAAAAGATAATCCCGACGCCCCCGGCGGCGCTACCTTCCCGATGAGCATGGTAAGTGAGACGGTTATTACTGACCGATAGTTCATTGGTTCACTTGTTCATTAGTTCATTGGTCCTGTCTGGTGGTCGTCGTTAATACAGTTGCTTGAAGACTTACGAAGTTTTTAAAACTTCGTAAGTCTCATGTTTCTCCATATAACAGCTTTTTGCCGACATGCCCATTATGCCCGCGTTCCAATGAACCAATGAACCAATGAACCAATGAACCAATGAACCAATGAACCAATGAACTAATAAACCAATTTATTACCTTCGTACCATGTCACCCGCCGAAGCTAAAAACCAGATCAGGGCCCTCAGCGCCGAATTGAAGCAGCACAATTACAATTATTATGTGCTGGCTATGCCTACCATCAGCGATTTTGATTTTGATAAAAAGCTGGAAGAGTTAAACAAGCTGGAAAAGGAATTCCCAGAGTTTTTAGATCCTGATTCGCCTACGCAAAGGGTAGGCGGCGAGGTTACCAAAGAGTTTGTAACGGTAAGGCACCGCTGGCCCATGTTATCGTTAGGGAATACCTATAACGAGCAGGAACTGGTGGAGTTTGACCAGCGCATCCGCAAGGCTATTGGCGATAGTTTTGAGTACGTTTGCGAGCTTAAGTTCGACGGCCTGAGCATGAGCTTAACCTACGAAAACGGTAAACTGGTACGTGCGGTAACCCGTGGCGACGGTACACAGGGTGATGAAGTGACCACCAATGTGCGCACTATACACAGCATTCCTAAAAAACTGACATCCGGCGAATTTCCCGACCTGTTCGAGATTCGTGGCGAGGTGTTTATGCACCTGAAAGCTTTTGAACGTTTGAACAAAGAGCGTACAGATAACGGCGAAATGACATACGCCAACCCCCGCAATTTTGCGTCGGGTACTATGAAACTGCAGGATTCGGCCGAGGTGGCCAGGCGTCCGCTGGATTGTTTTCTTTATGGCTTGTACACCGAGAAAACATTATTTAAAACCCATTGGGAAAGCCTGGAAGCCGTAAAAAGCTGGGGCTTTCATGTAGATAACCATAGCAGGCTTTGCGGCGATATTAGCGGCGTACTGGAATTTATAAGCCATTGGGACAAAGAGCGGTTTAACCTGAGCTATGATATTGATGGCATTGTTATTAAAGTAAACAACTACTCGCAGCAGCAGGAGTTGGGCTTTACATCCAAGTCGCCGCGCTGGGCTATATCCTATAAATTTAAAGCCGAGCGGGTAGAAACGGAGTTGGAGAAGGTAACTTACCAGGTAGGCCGCACTGGCGCGGTTACCCCGGTTGCCAACTTAAAGCCGGTATTGCTGGCTGGCACAACCGTAAAGCGTGCCACCCTGCACAATGCCGATGAAATTACCGAGCGTCTTAAACTGCATGAGCACGATACCGTATTTGTTGAAAAAGGAGGGGAGATCATCCCCAAGATCATTAGCGTTAATTTAGATAAGCGCAAGCCCGATGCCAAGCCTATAGCATATATAATCCATTGCCCGGCATGTGATACGCCTTTATTGCGTACTGAAGGCGAGGCTGCGTGGTATTGCCCGAACGACGAAGGCTGCCCGCCGCAGATAGTAGGTAAAATGCAGCATTTTATAGGCCGCAAGGCCATGAATATTGATGGCCTGGGCGACGAAACTATAGAAACGCTGCACTCGCGCGGGTTTATAAATCACATCAGCGATATTTATGATTTGCACACCCATGCAGCCGAATTAAAGCAGATGGGCCGCTTTGGCGAAAAATCTATCAGCAATATGCTGGATGGTATCGAAAAATCAAAACTAATGCCTTTTGAAAAAGTGCTGTTTGGGTTGGGCATCAGGTACGTTGGCGAAACGGTGGCCAGGAAACTTGCTTTCCATTTTAAAACCATTGATAAGCTGATGGCTGCCACCGAAGAAGAACTTACCGCCGCCGATGAAATTGGCGGCCGTATAGCCCAAAGTATTGTGGAGTACTTTAGCGACGAAAAACATCAGCAGGAGATTGAAAAATTAAAGGCCGCCGGGCTGCAGTTTGTAGCCGAAGAAAAGGAAGTGACACTGGCCAGCGAAAAACTGGCAGGCCAAAGCTTTATTATTTCGGGGGTGTTTGAAAAATTTTCGCGCGATGAGCTGAAAGATATCATTGAACAAAATGGCGGTAAAATTTTAAGCAGTATTTCGGCAAAGCTGAATTACCTGGTCGCCGGTGATAACATGGGGCCGGCCAAGCTCGAAAAAGCCCAAAAACTCAATATCCCCATCATCAGCGACCAGGAGTTATTGGATTTGATTGCGTAATTGTAGGGCTATTATTGATAATGTGAGATTTCCTGAACTAAGGCCTGCTGGGAGTATGCATCTTTCAGGTTCTTATCAATAAATAAATCCTTGACATTTCGACCGAACCAGGGATGGGTTGTGCGTAGCGGCGAGGAGAAATAATGAATTCAATAAATTGATAACCAGCAGTTTCAAATTATGTCATTGCGAGTACATATCAGGATGATCCTGAAAAAAACAGGGATTACATGTTGGCTTTAGAGCCCCACAACAACCATGTCATTGCGAGCGTAGCGCGGCAATCGCGAACTCTGCAAGTCCACCCTGTATAGTTCGCGATTGCTTCGTTCCTCGCAATGACATAGATTGTATTAAAATACAGCCTTGACAATCAGTTATTTATAACCATGTCATTATAAGGTACGAAGCAATCGCGAACAATGCAGGCCGGCCTTGCATCCTTGCGATTGCTTCGTTCCTCGCAATAAGATAGCTTGTATTAAAATAAACTGATAGCTGCCCTCAAGAACACACAGCAGGTACTAAAGCAGGTGGAACCTCTTTATTTAAAAAAAAACAGTTGCCTGTAACCATCAACCAAAAACATGCATCAAAACTGCATGTTTATAAAACCTACCCTTCGTTATTGCATAGCCTTTATGGCTTTTGTGCTCCTGTTTGGCCAGCTGCATGAAATGGCGCACTTGGCTACTGTATACCTGGTTTGCGGCTGCCCCGGCAAACAGGCAGATTTTAACTTGTGGACTATTTGCGCCACCTGCCAAAATAATTCCTTATCTTTTTTAGCTACGGTAGCCGGGCCTGTTTTTAGTTATATATTGATGTGGTGTGGTTTTTTCATGCTAAAATCTCAAAACAAAAAATGCTGGCCGGCAGGCTTTGTGCTGGTAATGGGCAACCTGGCATTTGCGCGCGTTTTTACCGCGGCCATGGGCGGGGGCGATGAAACAACAGTGCTGCGCCATTTTTTATCGCCGCAATTGAATATATATCTGGTTAAAATTATTGGCTTTATAATAGTGCTGCTGCTTGCCGGGCCACCAATATACATGGTTTATAACAGGTTACTAAACAGCAAAGTTATAGGCTTTATGCTGACATGGGCATTGGGGCCGATGATTATCATGTTTGTTTACGAATTTAAGTTTTTAGGCAAGGTAATCCAGGCAGGCGTAATGGCACAGGCACACGGGTTGGGTATAGCCGATTTCATTTACCTGCATACCCTGGTCATGTTTCTTGTTGTTCTCATTTATCGAAAGGTGTTACTTAAACCGGCCGATTTAAAAGTTATTTAGGGCTTTTTATATTTAACTTTTAACTTAGCGGGCAAAAGCAACAAACTACTATGTCGGCATTATATCCTTTAAAGTTTAAAACCATATATAAAGATAAAATCTGGGGCGGTCAAAAAATCAAAACCTATCTGCATAAAGATTATGGCAATTTACCAAACTGCGGCGAAACCTGGGAGCTATCGGGTGTAAAATCGGATGTATCTGTGGTAAATGGCGGCGCGCTGGATGGCGAATCGCTTGCTGATTTACTGGAGAAATATAAAGACGAGTTGGTTGGTAAAAAGGTTTATGAGCATTTTGGCAATATTTTCCCTTTGCTGATTAAATTTATTGATGCCAATGACGACCTGTCGGTACAGGTACATCCTGATGATAAACTGGCCAGGGAACGTCATAACTCATTCGGCAAAACCGAAATGTGGTATGTGATTGAAGCCGACCCGGGCTCGACGCTGATAGCCGGTTTTAACCAGGATATGACGGAGCAGAAATATGTAGACGCATTAAACAGCGGCCATATCATGGATATTTTGAATAAAGAAGATGTTACCGCCGGTGATGTGTTCTTTTTGCCGGCCGGCCGCGTGCATACCATAGGCAAGGGTTTGTTGATTGCCGAAATTCAGCAAACATCCGATATCACGTACCGTATTTATGATTTTGACAGGGTAGACGACAAAGGCAATAAACGTGAGCTGCATACCCAGGAAGCGTTGGCTGCCATTGATTACAAACACTACCCTGAATACAAAACCATATACCAGCCACAAAAAGACGAAACAGTTCATTTGGTAACCTGCCCTTACTTTACTACCAATATACTTGATTTTGACAAAAGCACCGCGAAAGATTATTCGGCGCTCGACTCGTTTGTAGTACATGTTTGCGTTGAAGGTGCCTATAACGTAACTTATAACGGCGAAACTTACCCGGTAAAAATGGGCGAGTGCATCCTGCTGCCAAAAAGCATTGATAAAATTGAACTGGAGACCACCGGCGGCTTTAAAATATTAGAAAGTTATATCGAATAACATTATCTTTATTCGATATAACCTAAATCATGAAGAAGATATTTTTATTTGGCGCAATAGTATTGCTTGCTTTTAATAGTTGCAAAAAAGACAAGTCCGAAACAGATACTACTGTTAAGATTGATGTAACAGGTACATTTGCACTTTCATCTATAGTTAATACTAACCTTACAGGCTCCGCATCTGAGACTTTTACCAGCTTACTTACACCTTGCCTTGCCAATAACAAATCAACGTTTAACAGCGATGGTACGTCAAGTTCGGCATACAATGGCACCGATAGTTGTTATGTTAAAAAATCGGCATTTTCATCTTTGATCATCGGGATTAAAGGTCAATCTACAACAAGCACATGGTCGCAAAAAGGAAACCTGATAAAGTTAAATGTATTAACGCCGTATACAGCTACTTCCTACGGGCAAGTAAGTAATGTAGGAGGCAGTATTCAAATAGTATTTAAAGATACTATAAAATCAATCGGGAGTGTAGCAATATCAACTTATATAAAACAATAAGCGATATTTAAAAACGGAACTAAATGGTTCCATTTTTAAATATCCGGTGGTCAATTCCGTGTTGTATATTGGCAAATATGCTGTTTAGCTGATACTCGTTTATAGGCTTAAAAATATAATCTGCTACATCGGCAATTTTTTTTGCCCGGTAAATATCATTCAGGTCGATAGACGAACTGAGCATGTATATCGTGATTTTTTTGCCCAATTGGGATTTTATTTCCGCAAATTCCCGCATAAAATCCCAGCCATCCATATTAGGCATATTAATATCCAGGAATATTACATCGGGTAAATTGTGGCCATTCAACGGGTTTGTTAGCCAGGTAATGGCCTGGTTTCCGTCCCTGAAATTAATTACCCGGCTGTTAAGCCCCCTTAAATTGATCAGTTTTTTAAATCCGAAAGTATAAACCTGGTCATCATCAATTAAGCACACCCCCACGGGATCCTTCTCTGCTGTCATCTGCTATTGGTATTATTTATACCAGCCTAATAGTAAATTTTGTGCCAATGTTTACGGTGCTGTCTACTTTTATAGTGCCGCCCAATGCCTCTATCTGGTTGCGGGTTATAAATAGCCCAATGCCTTTTGCATCGGGATTTTGATGAAAGGTTTTGTACATGCCAAACATCTTGTCGCCATACCGCTCCATATCAATGCCAATACCATTGTCTTCAAAAAAGAGGTAAATATGGTTCCGTTCTTTTATGGTATGGCATTTTATAACCGGCTTTCGCTCCGGCGAACTGTATTTAAGCGCATTGGTGAGCAGGTTTTGCAAAATACTTTCCATATAGGCCGGGATGTAATGTATTTGCGGGCACCTGCTAAAGTCATAGGTTATGGTGGCTTCAAGCGTGTCGATATTGCTTTTTAATGCTGATATGATGTTTTTAAATACCGTCTCAAAATCAACTACCGTCCGCTCATTGGTAATTTCGGTTTGAATTTGAACTATCTCATTTAAATGCTCAATGGTTGCACTTAAGCTATCGCTGATAGATTTAATGTGCGATAAAATTTCGGCCTTGTCATCAGGAAGTTCGGTTTCATCATGCAGTTTTACCATGAACTGTAAATTGCCGGCATGCGACCGAAGGTTATGCGATACAATGTAAGCGAAATTTTGGAGGCGACGGTTTTGGTCGGTCAATAAATTTAATGACGATTCCAGCGCCAGGTTTTTCCGTTTTTTATTATCAATATCCTGTATAATCCCCCGTATGGTAATACATTTGCCAAAATCGTTAATAATGGGTATCCCTTTGGCCCTTACCCATATTACATTGTTTTTTGCCGATCTGAACAGCAATTCCAAATCATAAGGCTGGCAATATTCAATTGCATTATCAATAGCGTTTTTAATTACCGGGCGATGTGGCGGCTCAAAAAAACTGATAACCTCGTCAAGCGAAAGCCTAACCTGGTTTTGCAGCTCGTAAATGTCATAAAACTGCTTTGATAGCGATAGGCCCATGGTAAGGGCATTCAATTCCCAACTGCCCAATTTGGCAATTTTAAGGGCCTCGCTATAAAATAAATCATTGTGCGCGGCCTGTATCTGGGCCTGTTTGTACTGGTTAATATTAATGATCGATCCGTAAATGATTTGCCCGGTTTCGTCGTTATATTTTTTTACTGTGCTCTCAAACCAATGATAGCCCGATGCCTTGGTAAGTAACCTGATTTGTAGTGGCTGGGTTGAGTTTGACGGTTGGCTATTCAGGGCAGTTAAAAAAGCAGGTTTATCCTGGTGGTATAGTAAATGTTCAAAAAATGTATGGTTCGAACATTCTATCTCATCCGGCTCGTACCCCAAAACGGTGTAAAACCCTACCGACCATTTGATGTTTTTTGTTGTAATGTTGTATTCCCAAATGCCGGCATTGATATTATCGATGATTTGGGCAAGATGTTGCTTGCTATCTTCAGAAAATTTGTGCCCTTCAGAAAAACTCATACAAATACTATAAATAGCCCCTTCATTTATTTGCTTAATGCCACATGTATTAATAAAATATGTGCCATAATTAGAAAATAATTTATTTACACAACCCTTGGTTGTTTACATTTAACCCGACCAGTAATTTTTTTGAATAATTATGGGATTTCAAATATAGTATTTGGTATGATATAAATCACTCTGATACTGCTAATTACAAAATTTAAATTACATGCCTGAATTCGGATAATTATCCACGGGATATTGAGAAATAAATGCCCTTAACAGTAACCATAAATGTATTTTTCGAGTTTTAAACGCTAAAATGAAAGGGAATAATACTTCGTTGGCATAAAAATTCTAATAAATAATAAAAATTGTGACAAAAACAGCAAAGAAAGGCAGTTTTTGGGTTGACAGACTGTGTTTTTATGAATATTTCAGGCTTTTTTTGAGAAATTTCGGTCAATTGTTAATTCGGCCAGGGCATTCGAGGCAATCCACTTGGCCGATTTGCTGTTTTGGGCCGAAATACGGTTGGCAACCGCAATAGCTACTACTTTTAAAGTACTGTTCCTTTTACCTATTTGCCGCAGCGCCCAGTTTACCGCTTTTTTAACAAAGTTGCGGTTATCCCAGGCCTCACGCTCCATAATGGCAAAAAGGGGGATAAAAATATCGTCGGATGCTTTTTTGTTATGTACAGCGTATTCGGCCATTAATACAAACCCTGCGCGTTTAACAAACTCTTCGTCCCGGGTGCTAAATTCAATGGCTTTGGCAATAGCAAAGGGAGTGCGGTCAAAAAGGTTACCGCATACCTGGTCGCACAGGTCCCACGAATAAAAATCTTTTGTCCAGTTGTTTATTTGCTGTTCGGGAACCAGGGCTGGGTCGTCAACCAGCGAGGCCATAATTCGCGCCTCATGGATGCCGGTATCCCAAAGCTGCTGTGCCAGCACATGGTCTTTTTTTAGGCTTTTAGCCAATTTACGCACAACAGGGAGCTTGACACCAAGGGCCCTGGAACTATCTATACCAAAACGCTGCATGCCGGCAAGATAGGTTGGGCTGGCCTGTTGCCTGAGTAACCCTAAAATTTCGTCAACCTGCATTGTTTTAATCGGTAATGCTTACGTTCTCGAGCGAGTGGTGAATTTTTACCACTTCCATTAAGGCGGCCGAACAATAAAACGGGTGTAATTCCATTATTAACGAACCAGCTTTTATTGCCGGGTCGGTTTCGGTAAGGGTTTTTGCTTCTTCAATGGTTGCTACATTGAAAATGAAAATGCCTTTAATAGGCTGGTCATCTAAAAACGGACCGGCAACAACTAATTTGCCTTCATCGGCCAGTTTGGATATATTTTTTAAATGGGCCATTTGCAGTTGCATGCGCGCCGCCGAATCTGTTAAACGGGTTGGCCCCTCCTTTAAAAAGGCCATCACATATTTTTTCATCCCATATTTATCGGCGCCCAGTTTTTTGGCGAGTGCAGCATCATAAACCGCTTTGGCTGATTTTTGGGCTAAACAATTGATACTTAACGTAGCCATTGCGATGATGAGGATAAGCTTTTTCATGTAAGGATTTGTTGGTTTATCATCAAATATACATTTATTCTCTTGGTCATTTCGCTTCGCTGTCATTGGTCATTGGCGCTTCGCTGTCATTGGTCATTGGTGCTGCGCTTGTCATTGGTCATTTCGCTTCGCTGTCATTAGTCATTGACGCTGCGCTTGTCATTGGTCATTTTACGTCCCCTCAGGGTCTCTTTGCAAAAGGACCCTGAGGAGTTCGGGAAGCAACTACTCCTCGGTGAGTGGGATTTTGAAACAGCGTACAGTGATGTACCCGGATCGCGTAAGCTCTGGTTTGGTTTACTTGGGCGAAGATTGTTGCTTGTTTTTTACGTCCCCTCAGGGTCTCTTTGCAAAAGGACCCTGAGGAGTTCGGGAAGCAACTACTCCTCGGTAAGTGGGATTTTGAAACAGCGTACAGTGATGTCCCCGGACCGCATAAACCCTGGTTTGGTTTACCGGGGCGAAGATTGTTGCTTGTTTTTACGTCCCCTCAGGGTCTCTTTGCAAAAGGACCCTGAGGGGTTCGGGAAGCAACTACTCCTCGGTGAGTGGGATTTTGAAACAGCGTACAGTGATGTACCCGGACCGCCTAAGCCCTGGTTTGGTTTACGTCCCCTCAGGGTCTCTTTACGTCCCCTCAGGGTCTCTTTGCAAAAGGACCCTGAGGAGTTCGGGAAGCAACTACTCCTCGGTAAGTGGGATTTTGAAACAGCGTACAGTGATGTCCCCGGACCGCATAAACCCTGGTTTGGTTTACCGGGGCGAAGATTGTTGCTTGTTTTTACGTCCCCTCAGGGTCTCTTTGCAAAAGGACCCTGAGGGGTTCGGGAAGCAACTACTCCTCGGTGAGTGGGATTTTTGAAAAAGCGTACAGTGATGTACCCGTGTTAAGTCAATAGTACTAAGTCGTAAGTTTAAAGTTGTTTTTTTCTCTTTTGACTTAGAACTTAAGACTTTGGGCTAAAGAACATCCGTCAATTTTGTTGACACGCCCCCGGATCGCCTAAAAACTCTGGTTTGGTTTACCGGGGCGAAGATTGTTGCTTGTTTTAAGCATACTTTAAGTTACAGGCATAGTGGTTCGAAACCTGGAAACTTTGAATAGCGAGGTTTGCGCATTTTTGAATTTTGAATTTTTACTTTTGACTTAAATCATGGCGTTCCCCCGCTGGTAGAAGCGGCGTCAGGCTTTCCGTTACAAGTCCTCGCTTTGCCTTTGCCGCCCCGGCCTACCCGCGCTGTGGGCTTTTCACTACAATCCTTAACGCGAACTGCGGGTATACAAAAACACCCGGATGTTTATTTTCATCCGGGTGTTGCATATTTATTACTTAGCAAGGCGTTTACCTATCAGCGGGCCACAAGGCAGGAGCCTTGCGGCAGCGGAAAGCACTTGCGGTAGCTGGGGGCAGTACGCATGGCAAAAGCCCTGGCGGTAGCTAAGGAAATTAATATTTTATAGCAGAATAAATCCCCACACAAATATTTATTGATTTATTGTTTTCGTATTCAATAAAATTATCGTAAGAGTGTAATGATTCATAATTGTTATTCACATTTCCAATATAATCTTCCTTATATATCTTAAAACAAGCAAATTGGATATTTCTACTTAGTACAAATGGTATTTTATATAAAAAAACTCCATTTGCGTTAATTTTAATAAGCTCAGGTGGCTGAAATTGAAAATAACTAGTTTCGATTTTGTCTTTTTTATGTGACATATAGTCTAATCCATCCAGTCTTTTAAATACAATAACAGGGTCGGAAAAAAATTTATCATAGTAATATTTCTCGGTTTCATTATTTTTTTTTGAAACTCCAGAAAAATATGCTGTATCTGAATACCCTTTATATTGGATAGAATATATTTTAGGAACAAAACATATTTCGCGAGTTCTATTTTCTATTCTGACGTATATATTGCTGTCACTTTGCAAACACCAAATTTTCACTTCTTGTTTATTACTATTATTTACACATTGAGTAAATAGTAGCAGTAATAGAAACATTACTGCTAAGCTAATTTTATTCATCTTGTCCCTTTTCATGTCCTCTTAGTTTTTTGCCTTCTTGCTTTCTTGCCTTATTTTCCCCCGGGCTGGCGCACGCGTGTCGCGTGTGCCAAGTTGGTTAGTACAAATCTTGTCATTTACAAAAATTCAATATCAACGAGTCCTTTACCATCGGCATAATCAATAGCGCTTGAATATTTCCAGTACCATGGTTCGTCAACAAAGCCGGCCGCTACCGGGTTGTTGTGAATATAGTCGGCTTTTTGTTGGATAACGTGGGCACTCCATAGTTCAATAGGTTTGTTATGATGCTGCCAAAACTGGTAACTTGTAACGTTACTGCTATTTGTAGCCGCCTTTTTAAACATCGATAACATCCACTCCCTGCGAGATTCCTGGATGTTGCCCTCAATTTCCTTAACCAATTTTTTCGCTGTAAATTCTTTAAACCTGCCTAATATTACTTCGGGGTTATTATCCCTTGCCCTGTAAATTAAATGTATATGGCTGGGCATTATACACCAGCAATATAATTCCATGCCGAGGTTATTTTTGCAATAAGTTAAACTTTCTGTTATTACCTCGTTATAAACCGGCCTTGTAAAAACATCTATCCAGTTAACTGTGGCGAAGCTTACAAAGTATAACCCCTCTTTATTTAAAAATTTATATTTTCTGCTCATTGGTGATTGGTTTAGTTTTATAAAGCTACAATGATTAGATAACATTAATAAACACATGCAAAAAATCCCAGATGCTCATAAACATCCGGGATTTGCAATTGGCTTTGCATAGCGTATACCTATCAGCGGGGCACACGCGACACGCGTGCGCCAGCTTGGGGGTTGCATATTTATTACTTAGTATGGCGTTTACCTGTCAGTGTGCGCACAAGCCTGGAGGCTTGCGGTAGCTGAGTTCAAAAAGCCCTCGCGGCAGCTGGGGGGCCACAAGCCCGGAGGCTCAGCGGCAGCGACAAAACGCTTGCGGTAGCCGGGGGCTACATATTATATTATTTAGCACGCTGGCAAGGCTGGATCTTGCCACAGCGAAAACACTTGTAATAGCTGGGTGGTATGCACAAGCCGACAGCTTTATTCGGGATTGAGATAATCCCTTTTTAAGGCATGTCATTATCGCACCAATGATGCTATTGTTTTTCTTAATGGCAGGTATTCATTCATTAAGCTATAATCGTAAGCAAGACCGTTATTGGTATTCAAATAAAACAGATCACCACCATAATAATTGGGCTCATGAACAATTTTTCCACTGACTTTAAGTATGCCTTTTGTACGTTTTATATAAGTAACCCAGCCAAACTCATTTGTGGAATTTAAAGCAGCAGAAAGTTCCTTTGAATTTAAAACTACTATATCAGGATTCCAATTTTTGATCAATACTTCTATTATCTGCTTTACTTTGTCGAGTTGTAGTAGCCGCACCTTCGCAATTCCTTCAATAGGAATTTTAATTAAACAAACATTGGTCAATCTTTCGGAGTCTTTGCCTACCCCGAAAGATATCTGGCTTGATTCTTCGTCTTTATGTCCTGACCATAACCATAAGCTAAAACCTATTTTGCTATATCCATCTTGATCCATATCCTTTTTTTTAAGCCCTTGTCGATATAGCCTTTCCACATATTCGGAAGATGGAATAAATTCTCGTTCCAACGCTTGTTTACGACTCATTCCTAATTCGTAAAAATTCAAAAATTGATCATCAATTCCCCTTAATTCGGTTAAAGTATTCAAGGTTGGAATGACTATGTTCTTGAGCACTTCTTTTCTATTTTTCCAATATGCTCCGATATAGAATGTATCAGTCATGTTTACTTTGCTGGTGTATATTTTAATGTAATACCTGTAATGTTATTATCTTCAAACAATGTTTTTGTAGCATCTAAAGTCTTTTGACTCGAAAAATTCCACTCAATTGGTGCTCCGTTTGCTGCTTCAATTTGTCGCTCGGCTTGATTAACTAACGCTTTTTGACCTTTAAACCATAATCGAAAACTCCCATCCTTTCCAACAAAACCATCATAAGAACTTTTGGCTTCTAATAAGCTTCCGTTACTTATGCCATCAAACTTTACTCCGTTTACTTCAAATGCGCTACCTGCTGGAACGCCGGTTATTTGTTCCTGGTATGCCTTTGCTGCGTTTGACCATCCGCTTGTACTTTCCGAAACCCATGAACCAGTTACTTCCCTGGCAACCGGACTAAAAACTCTGCCAACTCTTCCTAGAATGCCATCAGTGGCTAACATAATTGCAACGGTGGCTGCCGCTTCTTTAGTATCTCGTATCCCCTCTTGTTGCAATGCTTTCCATTCTTTTGAGCCTACTTTGAAACGTCCACCGTTATTCGTGTTATCGATAGGTTTAAGTAATACGCCAATCGTAGTAGCAGTGCCCATCAATACGTGCTTCGCTAAATGCACGCCAGCTCCGGTTGGCGTACCTGGCCTTGTCACAAAATTCCAAATAGTACCCCAATCCGGCCACATTCCGTCCGGATCAATGAACCTTATTGGGTCATTAAAAGCATAAACGTATGGCGACCATCGTCTCCCTTTCTCGGCAAGCGGATCCACGCTCGTCCACCTCCCGATCACCGGATCATAGAACCTTGCGCCGTAATCATACAGCCCCGTCTCGTCCTGCAACTCCTTGTGATTGTAAAGATAGTGATTTGCAGAACTTGGCGTAGTCCCAACTAAACTTTGTATGGTATATCCAAAAGCGTAATAATCGCTCCGCTGCGAGTTCAGCGGTGTCATCTGTGTTGCATCGCTCGGGTTCCAGGTAGTGGTCATCCGGGTATTGCCCAAATGGTCTTTCAGGTCATACTCATATTTATAAGCTGTTCCGCTTTTGCGTGCCCGGCCTTCCTCGGTAGATATAAAGTCAAGTACCGGGGTTGCATTGGAGTATTGATATTGGATTCCGCCGATATATTCGGTAACAGTAGTAGTACCAAAGGTTGTCGACAACTTTCTGAGTTTTCTGCCTGTAGCATCGTAAATGTAAGCTACCGAGGTGCCGCCTTTCACCGCCGTTTGCGGCAGGTTAAGCATATTGTAGGTCTGGGTAAGTTCTTTGTTCAGGTCGTTTAGTTGGTTGCCGTTACCATCGTAGGTATACTCACCAGGCTGCTTCACCGCTTCAATAAAGCCGATTGTACCACCCGCTACGGCATCGTCTATCCTGTCAACCTTATTGCCGCTTACATAAGTATAGGTCAGGCTGTCAATCGCTGTGCGGGTAGTGGTGGGCTTATCGTAACGGTTCAGCTTCGTGATGTTGCCCATCACATCGTAAGTCACGTTCTCATTGTAAAAATTGTCGTTGGCCGTTTCTGTGGCGGTGGAGCTGATGGCGTTTACCAGCCGGTTCAGCTTGTCATATCTGTAATTATAGGTAAGCGCAGAATAAGTTGTTCCCGATAATGCCCCTGTCAGCGTTTTTATTTTGCCAATGTTCCCGTTGTACTGCGGCACAGGCGCATTATTATATTTCAGCTCCATGCCAAACTGGTCGTTGGTATCAGCGTTGGTTAATCCGCCGTCTGCTGTCAATGTTGGGTTGTTGATGTTAGTCAGCCATCCGCGGGCATTGTACCTATAATCCACATTCTGCAGAAAGCTTGTTCCGTTAAGCGAATGCAGGCCTTTTTGCTTCAACTGCCCAAGTTCGTTGTAGATGCTTTTGGAAACTATCGCCCTGTACCCGGTAGTGTCTGTGCCATTCTGCAAATTGCTTTTCGACAGCAACTTCCGGCCCATGTGATCGTAGGTATATTCATTGGTTGCCGTGACTATAAGAACCTGCCCGCTGCCGGCGGCATTTTTATTGTAGTGATACCTTACTACTGTGAGCGGCTGTTTGTTGAAGTTATACTTTATTTGTTCATCGTCATAGTTATATTGATTAAGCCAGGAAGCTCCGCCCAGGTAATGCTGACTAAACGTACGGATCACCTGCCCGTCCTCGTCATAATAAGGTACAGTCCACAAATAATCAGCTGTAGTATTTAGTACCAATACCTTGGTGGCTGTTACCAGCCCCGTAGTTTTCTTGCTGTACAGCGTGTTGCTTTGCTGGTTGTACAGGGATGGAAAGCTCGGAATATTAGTGTAAGTATCATAGTAGGTTACGCTTAGGGTAGTGGTATATGTTCCGGGCCAGGCAACCGAGGTATAGCCTGTACTGCCCGTGGCCTGCCGGGTTTCCCAATATTTTGTTGCGGTATCGGCCAGCGCCTGCACGGCCACATGGTTATCGGCGCCACTGCTGCCGTTCTGAAAAATGCCCGTAATAACCGGCCTGCCCATGGCGTCGTACTTGGTTATCGTCCATTCCTGTGTGACCTTCATCCGCTGTACCGAATCCTGGGTGGCAATAGGCTGGTCAAGCTTGTTGTAAATGATAAATTCCCAACCCTTGCCCGGTACCTTTTTTTGCGTCAGCCGGTTGCGGCTGTCGTAGCGGTACTGGTAACACCTGTTGTCAATGGTGCTTTGGCTAATGGCGGCCGTCGAATCCGGTTTGGCTCCAGGCGGCAGCACGAAGCACAGGTTACCCAGGATATCGTACACATAATAGGTGCTCAGCATTTCGGCCACAGCGCCTTTTATATTGTAGGTGCGCTTAAGCACCACGTGGCCTTCTTTGTCCTTGTACTCTTCGGCAGTGCCAAAGCAGCCGTCGGCGGTTTTCCAGTTCTCGTCCTTGTTGATGGTTACGGTTAACTGCCCTGGTGTATAGGTAGCTGTATTGCCGGTTCTTATTAACGACCTGCTGTTATTGCTGTTGACGGTAGCCGAATACAGCGCTGCCTTCCTGCTGCCTGTGTTGGTGCTGGTAATATTGGTGGTGCTGAAAATGCTGGTTTGCTCATTGGTGGCAAATGCAATGCGCAGGGCGTGGGCCGTATCGGGGACGCCGTTGGTTTGCCAGGCCAGGCCGGGCGCTCCCTGCTCCACAACCCGGTTTAAAGGCGATGGTTCAAAGCTGGTTTGTGCAAAAGGATAAAGGGTTTTTACCACGCCATTGGTCTGTTGCCCTTCTGTTGTGCCGCCGGACGGGTTATAATAATACCTTACACCCGCGCCTGTATTGAGCGCATCGCTGCGGTAAGCGCCATAACTGGTAGATGTATTTACATAGGGCAGGTATTTTACAGCCTCCCTGCCGTACTGGTCATAAGCTACGGGCTGGATAATATCGTAACCCACAGGCGAGGCCCGCTGCTGCACCGCCTGCATGGGGCGGCCCAGCCCGTCAATGTACTGAATAGCCGTCATCACCGAATCTTTGACCGGTGTCAGCTGGTCAAGCCGGGCATTGGTAGTGATGCCGGTTCGGGGCACCCGTGTGCGCACGTAGTTCTGCGTAGCTGTTTGCGCACTTGCGCCATGGAAGAAAAAAAGCGCCCCTGCTAACAGCAGGAGTCCTTTATATATTTTGTATGGTAATAATTCCATTGTTTCGTTTGAATAAGGTGGTAATAATTATTTTTATGCGTTACGGAATCATCAATCTCCCTGGTCAACTACATATCCTGTACCCGGCTGTAATGTCACCACGGTTGAGTAGCAGATCTGCTTTTCGTTTATGCCGAAACAGCCCGAAACCGGGATCGATCCGCCGGTAGCCTGGTGAGCACCCGCAGCTATGGTTACGGTGCTGTTGGTTGTTGTCACCTCGGGGTTCGGGGTACGCCCGTCAGCATAGGTTCTGCTTGTCACATACCGGTAGTTTACCGTGAGGGCGGACGGGACGTTATAAGCCATGGTGCATGCTTCGTCTGAGTATGAGTTAAAAACGTACGTATTGTAAGTCAATCCGTTACTGGTACTGGTGCTGCCAACGGTCATTCGCAGGTAGACAGTGGCGGGAGCGGTAACGGTAACCGGACAGGACGGTGAAGTCATGCTGATGCTTCGCCACTGGTGTGCGCCGTAGGTGGGGCTGTACGGGTTGGTGTCGGTCTGCTGAACCCGCTGCTCGCCGGTATTGCCGTTTGAGCCCTGAACGCACTCCGGCGTTCCTGTGTCGGCCCAGGTAGCGGATGTTGATACATAATTATAATTGAAGTTCTTCAGGATATTACCTTTCTGATCTTTTATGTTCATCAGGCGCTGAAAGCCATCATATTCGTAATAACTGGTCATTCCCCTTGCATCTGTACTACTGGTCGGCCCCACCAATGGATCATAGGTATAGGTGCTCATCTGCGCGTTTACAGGATATAATTTTACATCATCTATATTGCCTGTTCCTGCCAGTGTTATTGTAGTTATGCCGCTTACCCGGTGCTCATAATATGTCCATCCTTTGTTGGTTGGGCCTTTGATGGGATAGCCGCTTACCGGTGTACCGCTCACCGTTAACGGAGTTGTCGGCGTGGTGTTTTTGATCCAGTACGAAACCACATAGGTTGTTGCTGCCGATAAGCCGCTCTTGCTGATGCCCCCGTTTGATATCGGGTAGGATTTAGTACCTGTGAACGCCGTGGTCACGCTGTCGCGCTGGGCAGAACCGATTGTCCAATTGCCCGTTCCGTTAGATTCAAAGCCGGTATAAGCAATGTTGGCCAATGATCCGTTGGTTACAGAAGCCACCGGGTAATTACTTTTGTAATCATAAATATAATTATTGACCGGCCCGGCTGTTTTTTGTTGCTCCAGTAAGTTGCCGTAAGTATCGTAATTATTCAATAGCAACCTGCTTTGAATTGGATTGCCGCCATCCTGGGTTTTAATTTCCTGCGGTAAAACGTTATTGCTCCATAAAGCGAAATTGGTGATGGTTTTATCAACCAGGGAAGCATTATTGTACGTTTCTGATTCAATTACATTGGTAATCATGTTGCGGGATACCATAGTATCAATAGCGGCGGAAGCAGTGGCACTTAAAGGAATTGAACTGTTGATCGCTGTTTTTTCTAAAGCGGTACGGCTGAGTGTTTTGATGTTAAGGCCCTGGCTGTTTAATGACTCCGAACGGGTAGGCTGTAAATTGGCGGGGGTATCATAAAAAAAGTTGGTTACCACATAATTCGAATCCAGTCCGTTATTAAAATAATTTACAAGCGTCGACCTGGTTTTTTGGACCTGCTCTGTAATAACATTAAAGTAGCTTTTGGTAACAAGTTCAGACAAATGATTAAAAGTAAAACACGAGCTTAAAATATTAAATGAATTGGCCGCCTTATACGTTTTTATACTTTGCTGATTGGTAAACAGGTAATCATTGGTGATTTTACGAAGTGGCACGTTTGCACTGGTATAGATAGTTTCATTCAACAGCAAACCCTTTCGCCAATCTAAAGGTACAACAGGCAAAAAAGGAAGCACTTTTGATTCGGAAACATTAAGGTCGTTAGCCTGCGAAAAATAAGAAACAGTGTAGCCGTTGCCGCCATTGGCCCCATAGGAGGTAGTTACTTTTCCGTATCCGACAGTTCCGCCCTGGATAGTCCCCAATTCCCACTTCAGGTTACTGCTTCTTGCTTTATATACGTACGATGAGATCAGCATTCCGGGGAACCCGTTCTGAGGAACTTCTTGGCGGTCATTCGACTCTCTTTGTTCGGCCACTTTGTTAATTAACGTTTCTTCATCAGTCGTACTTTCGCCATCATTATTTAATACGGAACCAGTATTTGCCGAAGTATACATTACCGTGTCGGTCACCAAAGGCTTATTATATGTCTGCGGATCGTATCCACATCTTTGTTCGGACCCTTCTGATCGGATAGAGCCATCGCTATTATAATAGATGGAATAGACAGTTATACATCCAAGTTGGTCGACACCACCGCCGCCACCACCACCGCCACTGCCGCCGCCACCGCCACCGCCACCGGCGCCGCCACTAACGGGGGCGCTGGTGCAAGTCCCGGCGCAATCATAGGTATTATCTGTAACAGAGGTTAAGTAATCGTTAACCGGGTCAAAAGAAGGTATATTAGGGTTTTCA
This sequence comes from Mucilaginibacter sp. P2_A5, assembly GCF_056404995.1. Taxonomy (NCBI): domain Bacteria; kingdom Pseudomonadati; phylum Bacteroidota; class Sphingobacteriia; order Sphingobacteriales; family Sphingobacteriaceae; genus Mucilaginibacter; species Mucilaginibacter sp. P2_A5. The sequence continues at coordinate 54,140 of NZ_JBFUCY010000003.1, read as the reverse complement.
TATTTAAAATTTCTTTGAACAGGGCTGCCAGATCCCGCGTAATCGATGATACTTTTAACCCTTAAACCGCCGACAGGCTGATTAAAGGCTCGGGTTCCGGTAGATTGCAAATAAGAAAAATTACCCTGGATGGATACGAAATCGGAGCTGCTCACAAAATCACCTGATGAAGAAATACTGCTGATTTTGAAGGTATACGTACCTGCCAGTAATGAAACATATTGTGACGATGTAAACCTGCCGCCTGTAAGCTTGCTATTTGAAATAGGAACGGAACAAACAGCGATTTGTGATGAATTGATTATTGAAACGGTAGCAAAATTGGTACTTGGGCCGTAATCGTTAGTAATGCTGCTGCTAAATGACGCATTTATAGCTAAAGTAACGTATTGGCCTTGAGTAATGGTAAAGGTTTGGCTTATGGTATTGTTGTATGGGTTTTGATTGGCGGTTAAGTATAAATTAAGATTTGCGCTGCTGCTGGTCTGGTAATCCTTAGTAGTTGCAATAGTGTTTGGCTCAAAATTAAATGTACTGTACCCCCCGGTAGGGTAGGTGATTTTTGTAAGCATTTCTGCCGCCATTGACGTTGAATCAGCATCTCTTACGCCGGATGTGTAAACACCCGGATTCTCAAAGCCTGTTGATACAGGTAAAAAGGTACTATTGTTTACAGCCCCGTTAAAATACCCCCAATGGTCCTGGGCATATGATTGACGGGAGGGCAATAACAAGGGATTGTAAGAGAATGTCCATGTTTTGGGCGAACTATTGTCTATAGGGGTTTCCTGGATAAAATTAAGTTTTAACCTGTACTTGCTTTGATTTGAATTTTGGCTTGTGTAAGCAAGGCTTGAACCCGCCTGCGAATAGCTATAAGAAAACTTGAATTTTTGAATGTATTTGTTTGCTGTTTTTGAAAACACGTCTATTTCTTTTAAATATTTGCCGCCGGGAAGGTCAATTCTTCCGGTAGTATCATTTATAAAAAGAACTTTGCCCAGGTCTGACTCTATGCTGGATAAGTTAAGCATATCAACCGCCTGTGTTTCCACATAATGATAAGGCTGTTTATTGGGTGACGTAGCGCATGAACTTGAAGCCAAAGTGGTTTGATATAAATAATCAACCTGGAAAACCCCCGCATCCTGGTTAATGACTGATTTTTCGTAGTTAAAGCGGATAACTTCTCCGGCAGGCGTAGTAATTGATTTTAAATACCATGTGCTTATAAAAGACGGCATATCCGAATTTTTTATCATCGATCTTGTAGACGCTGTTATTTCTACTGCCGACCCGCCACCAAAAATTAGTTTTGTACCATCGTCCATGGTTACGCGCCATGTGCTATCCTGGTAATTCGTTTTGATAATTATTTTACTGTAGGGCTGCGTAATAATTGTGCCGTTGCCCGAAAAATAAAACTTAAAAGAGCGCCCGAGCGCGTTGAACATGTACAAATCCGGCTCACTGTCTGATAGTCCGTTTGCAACAGCAGCTGTTGTAAGTGAATCCATTGACGGCACCGTGGTTGCCGACGATAAATCTCCGGGATTTGTATACAGTTTTCTTACATCAAAGTATCCTACGCCTCCCGCCTCATCAGGCAGCCCCCGTACCGATCTTGTAATAACCCCTCCTCCATTTAGGGCCCAGCCAAGGCCAACAGATGATGCCACCTCGCCAACTTTTATGCCCGATGAATGATAGCTTACAGAAATAGGGACACTCGTAGTCCTCCCTTTCAGTGTATAAAGGGGAATGTCTATTGAAGGTATACCAGTGTATAAACTTACCGGCCAGTCGGCGTATTTACCCAAACTTGATGCATTTGGCGATGGTGGTATAACATTTTGAAGATCACTTGGTCTTTGCGTAGACTGGCTGTATGAAAAGGACGCTGTTAATACAAAAAGACAGGCAATTAAATATTTCAAAACGTGCTTACTGCTATAAATGGAGATTCTTGCGTGATCAGGTTTTGCAGCATTTATATTGATGACATGGCGGCATGAGGGCGCGGCTTGGCCTGAATTAGGGGATTTTTTTTTCAAATACATATTCTGATAAAGTTGGTATGGTAAACAAGTTATTGTAAGTCAGTGGATCAATTGCCCGCCCGGTTCAGCGTGCAATGCACCACCGATCCGTTCAAACTGATATTCATCCCAATAGAATCAGCATACACCGTCCCGTTGTGGTACACATCAAGCCCATTCACGGTAACTTTAAAATGCAGACCAGCGGTGTCAAGCTTGCCTTGGTCAATCGGGAACTCGCCCAGCGGGCTGGCAGCGGTACCGGCAACAGAATCGCCGAGCAGGGTAAAATTATAGGTTAAAGGGTAGGCGGTGCTGTCGGCAGTAAGTAGTTTACCGGTCCATTTGCCGCCCAGGTTGGTGGCGGCAGTAAAGCACAATGCAAAGCAGCCGGATAATACGGTTGTGATAAGGATTCGTGGTTTCATTCAGTTATAGGGGCATTAATAATTTGTGGTTAAATTAATAGGATCAGAATTATTTGGCAATAGGTGTTTTCACCGGGTGGCACCCCGTTAAAACACGGGGTGGCAGGGGCGTTTGGCAGGTCGGGTTAACTTTGTTAAAACCTATGCCGCTTTCGGACGAAGGACAACAGCCTTAAGCGCTAAACCGCAGGCCATCCATTCATGAACTGTGAAACTTAAACCCGACACCACAAATTTACAGGGTGTGGTTGAAAAAAGTGGTGGCACAACTTTGTCAGTATTTGATTACCAGGAAGATAAAAACGCGACGGCTGGCAATGGGCCGCTTATAACTTACCAACGAAAGCATAAGGTCGGCCATCCTCCAGGCCACAAACATATGACACGTGCACAAAACGTTGCTCAATAAGCCTTATTTACCTGAATGTATTTGTTTACACGCAGCCCCGTTAGCGATTGAAACGGATACCTCCGTTAGCTAACGGATAAGGCCCTGCGTAGTATGAGTGTAAAGCGCGGGCCGCAGGCAACGGCAGGGAAAGAGTCAAGAGATTAGAGTCAAGAATCAAGAAGCCGTTCGGCACGTAAGGGTGCAATAATTCCCTTCGTTTTCCGATGGGAAAAAAGTTCATTAATAGATGCTTCTTTCGTCAGCATGACAAGTCGTATTATTCATTAAATTTGGTCAACAGGAAAAATAAATCACTATGGGAAAGTTTTTTGAAGCCATCCAACCGGCCCACCAGGCCTTTATCGATAAACAAAAGATGTTTTTTGTGGCCTCGGCGCCACTTGCCGCCGATGGGCATGTTAATTTATCGCCCAAGGGGATAGACAGCTTTAAGGTATTGTCGCCCGCCAAAGTGGCTTACATGGATATTATAGGTAGTGGTAACGAAACGTCGGCCCATATATTGGAGAATGGCCGCATTACCCTGATGTTTTGCGCGTTTGAAGGCCCGCCAAACATTCTCCGTTTATACGGCAAAGGCTATACCGTACTGCCCGGCGATGAAGAATGGCCCCTGCTGGCCCGGCATTTTAATATCCTGCTGTCAACCAGGCAAATCATTGTGGCCGATGTTTACCAGGTACAAACATCCTGCGGTTTTAGCGTACCCTATTACAGCTATGAAGGCGAGCGCAACCAGGCTTACAAATGGGCCGCCAATAAAGGCCCCGAAGGGCTGGAAGCTTATAAAAAAGAAAAGAACCTGCTTAGCCTTGATGGATTGCCAACGGCGCTGTATTAATCATACATCGGCAATGGAATGCCAAAGCGGTGGGTTATCCCTGATGTGCGTTAAATGTTCAATTACTTCTTCAACTTCTGTTACGCTTAATTCGTGCTGGCCGGATGTGTATGAAAATACGTTGGCGGGCTGTTCAAAAGCTACAACGCCCAGATAATCGGGATCGGCGTTTTTATCTAAATGCAGGGAGGCCTCTTTAGTTGCAGCCTGTTCATCATGGCCCCTGTCGCGGTCAATATACAAGCTGTAAGTATAGCTGATTACCGGGTGCCCGTCCAGGTGGGCCTGGGTATCTGGTATCGCCATCAGGCGGAGCTTGCTGGTTAATGTGAAAAATATAGGTTTCATAATGGGTTTATTTACAACTCAACGTGGCAAGGTTTAAATAGTTTGATTGGAGCATGATTTGATAGAACATGGCAATATCCTGCCGGTACAACAAGGGCCAATTGTCGCAAAAGCACCCTTAAAATGTCTGATGTGGGCATGGTGGTTTGCAGGCGGCTTTGTAAATTCGATTAACAAAAACAGCTATTATGGAAAGTGCAAATAATAACCCCGAAAAGGTGAGCATCATTGAAACCAACAAAGTGATTGAAGCCAGGTGCGCACACCTGGATGGCTCGACGTTTGTGATGCTTAAAATGAGCAATGCCAGCTTTAATGATGTTGACCTGACCAAGCTCAAAATTACCAACGCCAACTTAAGCGACCTGGAGATTGAAGGCGCCCAGCTTGGCGGGGCCTACATCCACAACATTGGTATGCCACCCGAAGGCCACCCGGCATACGACCCCGCCGTTAAACAACGCCCCCTGCGCTTTGATGACTGTGAGCTTAGCCAGAGCACCATTAACAATTGCAACCTGCAAGGCGTTGCCATAACCGATTGCAATACCGCCGGTATGACCATCAATGGTATTTTGGTCGATGATTTGCTGAATGGTAAGGCTTAGGGAGGTGTGGAAGGGGAATGATGTCGATTTAATCCTCAATGTCATGCCGAACTTGTTTCGGCAACCCACTTGCTAAGTGTACTTCATGCGGGTCAATTGTCCTGTGAGATCCCGATATGTTAGCCAACAGATGGGATGCTCTCCGTTTTTTGAAGTGATATGTGCAGAAATTATCGGTATTAAAAATGTTGCAATAAATATGGTACTATGTATTGTATAGTACTGTGTTTTGTATTAGCTTTGTGATGAAAACACTCAACAACAATATCATCATGAAAAAAATACAACAATTTATGGCCATAGCAGCATTCATGTTGCTGGCCACAGCCTGCCGTTTTGGTGGCCGGCATACCACCATTATCGAAAATGCCGATGGCCGGACAGTGAAGATTGAATACCGTGGCCAAACCTATTTTACCGAAGATGGTAAAGGCATCAAATTTATTTCGCCTCATGGTTCGGTGGCCTGCAGCATCAACAGCGACAACTTGGTTGCCGAGAATGACCACGGGCGGATTGTTTACGAAATTAACGGCGGCGGCAAACAAACCCAACTCGACGGATACGGAAAAGAATTTTTGGCCAGGGCCGTTCAGGAGATGATTAAACGCGGACACAGCAGCGACAAATAACCACTATTTGGAATGATCGTTCCAAATTGAAACCCGGTAACTTGCTTCCCGGGTTTTTGTAATTATAGGTCAAAGCGATACCTGTGATAAAAAATAGCCGGTTGTTGTTATTAAATTACCCAAAAATTGATAAACGGTTACATTTTTGTGTGATTTTTTGTTATTTTTTTGAAACTTTTTGACAGACTTTTGGCCCCCTTACATTTTCAAATCTTCAAATTCTCAAATCTTCAAATTATCCCGGATATTCAAATTCTCAAATTAATTTATTAAATTAGGATATGAAAACACTCACCCGAATTGGAGTTTTGTTATTAATGTATTTGTTTAATCTCAATTTAGCCAGCGCCCAATCTGTACCGATGGAGACTCCTAAAAGCACCGATCAAACCCTGAAGATAAACCGTAATAAAATTGATTCGCTTGATAAACAGCTTATTGCGCTGCTTGGTCAGCGGGAACAGGTGGTTAAGGAGATTGGTATTTACAAGGCCAAAAACAATATAGCCCCACTACAGGCCGACCGCTTTAAGCAGGTACTTGAAAAAGCCGTTGAAGCAGGTAAAAAAGAGGGCCTGTCGGAAACCTTTATTACCGAGCTGATGAACGCTATTCACAAAGAAAGCCTGCGGATAGAGGAGGAGCTTAAAAAGCAATAAATTGACCGGAGTAACACCAAACCGGGGCTGTTTAGTGTATAAAATACACAATTGTATCTTAGCGTATCAAAACATTTTTCCGATATCGTTCCCGAATTTTTAACTATTTGATTATTAGCGATATTTAAAGTTTTTTTATTGGTATTGAACCGTATCATTTGCTTATTAAATAGCAATAAATCAACAATTTATTGCCTTACTTATTTGCTTTATTCAATTTAACTCTCTTAATTTGGAACACCGGAACCGCCTCCCTAATGGCGATTTGCCCGCTGGTACACCGATTAAGACCGACCATGAATAAAAAAACGATAATTGCCTGTTTTATAGCAAGCGGCTTACTGCAGCCGTCAGTGGCTAACGCCCAGGTTAAAGTGCCGTTTTCCACAGCCAATAAAAAGGTAAAAGTTATAGTATCTGATAACCAGCCGGGTATGAGGTTTAAAACTACCGAAACCCTAAAGTTTGAGGATAGCCCACAACCCGGCGAAACAGAAGTGTCTGTTTTTGTTGACCCGGCAAAATCGTTCCAAACCATGCTGGGCATTGGCGGCGCGCTTACGGATGCCGCTGCCGAAACATTTTATAAACTGCCCAGGGATAAGCAAAAAGAGCTTTTAGCTGCTTACTACGATAAGGATAAGGGAATAGGCTACACCATGGCCCGCACCAATATCCAAAGCTGCGATTTTTCGAGCGATAGTTATTCTTATATCAAAGAGGGTGATGGCGCACTTAAAACGTTCAATATCAGCCATGACAGGGCTTATCGTATCCCTTTCATTAAAGAAGCTATGGCTGCGGCCGGCGGCAAACTTACCTTGTTTGCATCACCATGGAGCCCGCCTGCGTTTATGAAGGATAATAACAGCCTGCTGCATGGTGGCAAGCTGCTGCCAAAATACTATCAAAGCTGGGCCAACTTTTATGGCAAGTTTATAAGGGCTTATGAAAACGAAGGGGTTCCTATCTGGGGCCTATCGGTACAAAATGAGCCCATGGCTTCACAAAGCTGGGAATCATGTAAATATACCGCCGAAGAGCAGCGCGATTTTGTAAAGAACTTCTTAGGCCCAACCTTACAAAAACAGGGCCTGGGCGCCAAAAAACTTATTATCTGGGACCACAACCGCGATTTGTTATACCAGCAGGCCAGCACCATTCTTGAAGACCCTGCGGCTGCCAAATATGTATGGGGCATAGGTTTTCACTGGTATGAAACATGGACGGGGGCGGGGCAGCAATTTGAGTCGTTAAGGCGCACACATGAGGCTTTTCCTACTAAAAACCTGATCTTTACCGAAGGCTGTATCGAAAAATTCGACTTCAACAAAATTAACGATTGGTCGCTTGGCGAGCGTTATGGATTATCCATGATAAACGATTTTAATGCCGGTACCGTTGCATGGACAGACTGGAACATCCTGCTGGATGAAAAAGGCGGCCCTAATCACGTGGGTAACTTCTGTTTTGCCCCGGTACATGCCGATTTACGTAACGGCAGCCTCATTTACACCAGTTCGTACTACTATTTAGGTCATTTCAGCAAGTACATTCGTCCTGGCGCAAAACGCGTTGCGGCGGTTGCCAGCCGCGATAAATTATTAACTACCGCTTACCTGAACCCTGACGGCAAGTTATCCGTAATAGTGATGAACAATACCGACGAAAAAATTGAATATAGCTTGTGGATAAAAGGTAAAGCTGCTAAAACAACCAGCCAGCCGCATTCCATTGCTACACTTTTGGTAGAGTAACAACGATCTTTTATAATCAACTAAATCTCAGATGTATGGTGGATCATTTATGGTCCACCATTATCATTACCGGGAAATGGTCTGATGGCAACTTAGCTTCGTATTTATTGGTTTGTTTGTTTAAAGCACGGTAAGTATCGGTAAGGATGCCATATCTTTTTACAGAAAAATCCTTGCTCAGGAAAATATGGTCTATTCGGCCTTTTGATTTATTTTCGGCGTCAAAGGCATTAAAAGTGCCATTTTCGGCATATTTTATGGGCGATAGTTCATATGCATCCTTCAATTTACCTGATGTGTTGATAACGGCGTAACTATCTGAAGTTTCATCGACATTAAAATCGCCCGATAGTATTACAGGCTCATTAGCAGTCATCTCTTTGATCTTTTGCAAAACCAGTTTGGAGCTTTCGCGACGGGCTACCACGCCGATGTGATCCATATGGAGGTTAAAAAAATAGAATTTATACCCTGTTTTTATTTCCAGGAATGATGCCCATGAGCAAATACGCGGTAAGGCAGCATCCCAACCTTTGTTTGGGCCGCTGGTTATGGTTGATAACCAGAAATCGCCATGCTTAAGCAACTTAAATTTGTTTGTTTTATAAAATATAGCCGAAAATTCGCCGGCTGTTTTCCCGTCATCGCGGCCTATGCCGGTGTAATTATAGCCTGGCATTGCTTTGGTTAAATCATGTAGTTGATGAACAAGCCCTTCCTGGGTGCCAAAGATGTCAAAATCATGAAATTGGATCAGTTTTGCAACAACAGGCAGGCGTTGTTTCCACCCGTTCCCGCGTAAGGAATCATCGTTGGTGGGGCTGTCGTTACGTAAATTGTAGGTAGCTACGGTAAAATGTTGCGCAAAACACGCAGGAGCACAAATAGTGAACAGCAAAATAAACAAAAGTTTTTTCATAGGGATAGCATCAGATAAGAAATCTGAGGGCGAAAATAACAGGTTAGTGTTAATTAGGGGTTATGTAACAAGCTGTTTACTCAAAAATAACAGTCTTGTTTTTTGATACAAATACCCGGTCTTCAAACACCAGCTTAAGGGCTTTGGCCAATACCGATGTTTCAATTTCCTGGCCGGCTTTTACCATAGTTGCTGCTGTAAATGTGTGGTTTACGGGGATGATCTGCTGGGCAATAATTGGGCCCTCGTCCAACTCGTTTGATACAAAGTGGGCAGTTGCACCAATGAGTTTTACACCACGTTCAAAAGCCTTGCGGTATGGATTTGCCCCAATAAAGGCGGGTAAAAACGAGTGATGGATATTGATGATGCGCATAGGGAACCTGCTTACAAAATACGGCGAGAGGATGCGCATGTACTTAGCCAATACCACGTAGTCGGGTGTATACTGTTCAACGGTTTCTATTACCCGCTGTTCAAATTCTTCTTTGGAATATTCCTCGTGAGATATGTGATGAAAAGGCATATCAAAGCGTTCGCAAATGTTTTGAAGCGTAGCATGGTTACCTATAACACATTGCACAGTTGCGCCTAATGTTTTAAAGTAATTACGGATGAGGATATCGGCCAAACAATGGTATTCTTTGGTTACCAGCACTACTACCTTTTTGTGGGGCAGGGGGTTTACCATAACCATGGCTCCTTCGGGCAGCAGGGGTTTTAATAGCTGTTCCAGTTTTGCATCTTCCTGGTTATTGTCAACTTCAACCCGCATAAAAAACAAGCCTTCGTTTTGATCTACATGCTCGCGCATAGATACGATGTTTAATTGCTGTTTGGCTAAAATGGCTGCTATGTAGGCAACCAGGCCCACCTGGTCTTTACATTGAATAACTATAATCATGGTTTAACGATCCAAAAAATTTGGTGCAAAATAACATAACTAATTATATAAAATCATTTTTGCAAAAATTTGTAATACGCTGTAGCAAAGGATCAAGTACTTACGTAATACTTTAGTATAACTTGAAAAAATGAAATACTTTATCCTGTTGTTTGCCGCCATGGCGCTTTGCAGCATTAGTTCATGTAATAAAGAAGGCTTACCCGGCCCAACATCTACACAAATAACAGGTAGCTGGCGTTGGGTAAAATCTGTTGGTGGTATAGGTGGGGTTACACTCACACCGCAAAGCCTGGGTTACTCATTTACCCAGGTTTATGGTGCCGACAGTACTTTTAAAATGTATAAAAAAGATTCGCTTACCTTGTCGGGTAAGTTTTCGATAACCAGGAACTACAAATATTCGGCTACCGAAACTTTTGACCTTTTGAAGATTAACGACCTGAACCCTACCGCATTTACTATTCGCAACGATACCTTATATCAAAACGACGTTTTTATTTCTGATGGCTTTAGTACTGTTTACGTACGAATTAAGCCCGATTAAAGAAGTTTAAAAGTCATCCGGTAAAGCCATCGGGGGCAACATCCGGGCCCTGCAAGCAAGGCAAACCGATTGTTTTGCAAGCAGGGGGCTGGCTTGGCAGCAATGCCAGGCCAGCATGGCTTTTTTTAAAAGTATGATTGATAAGGTTGATAAAGAATTGAATATTAATTATCTTTGGGTATGACCACCTTTACAATACAAGTTCCTGAAAACGCGAAAGGCAAACTCTCGGCCGTTGTGAAAGAGCTTGGTGGCGAGATTATTGCCATCTCCCCGGATAAAGAAACATCAAAAAAAACTAAGCTTTTAAATGAGATAAAAGCGGGGTTAAAAGAAGTAAAGAGCATTCGTAGCGGAGAAGCAAGTTCTTATTCTATGTCCGATCTCTTTAATGGCAAATAACGTACGCCTTACTTCATTCTTCGTAAAAAAAGCAAAGCGCCTGTTAAAGAAATACCAAACGCTACAAAAAAGTTTGCTGCATCTTGAACAAAAGCTCATGGAAAACCCCAAAATTGGAGATAACTACGGCTCGAATATATACAAGGTGAGGCTTGCTGATGAATCAAAGGGTAAGGGAAAAAGCGGAGGCTTTAGGGTGATTACGTACCTTGTAGAAGAAACAACGACCGACACCGATATATACCTGATTACGATATTTGATAAATCAGAAGATGCATCTATCGGCAAGGACGATATAAAAAAGATTATTAAATCCGAAGGGTTATGATTCTTTGAATCTTTTTACATTCCATCAGCCACAAAATTTATTTCGTGGCCGGGATCAAAAGCTACATACGCTCTTCGCCATGGCTGGTCATCAATCAGTTTCCATTTATGGGCGGTTCCTGTAGTATCCAGGGCAATCAGTATTTCGCCGGGCCGTACAATAAAGGTTTCGCCGGTGTAGGTTTCAAACTCAAGAGTACCCGATAAGGTTATCACATATTGTTCGGCAGGGGCGTTATGCCAATCAAAAAACGAGGTTGGCGGCGATTCCTGGAACCTGATACTTGATGCATGGTTAAAGAGGCCTTCGGCTACGGTGCCGGTTTGCACATGCGAGTGTCCGTCGGCCCCGGTATACAATTTATAAGCTTTTATCATTTTATTTTACCCGTTTTGGCAACCGCTGCTAAGCTAAGTTATTTGTGGTTTTTAACGGGCTTACGCGGATAACCGGAGTGTAAATATTTGGCAAACTTATTGCACTTTTAATGGTTCAATAGTTGCTTCGGGCATATGTTTAACGATGCTGTTAATTTGCTTAACGGATAACATTAAAAACACTATTTTTATTGCGTACATTTTACTGATGGTTTATTGACAGATGAAAAAATTATTTCTTTTATTTTGCTTTATTGCCGCGGCGCACAGTTTTGTTTTTGCTGATGCCATAACCATAAACCATTTTGTAGTTAAAGAAAATCCTTTTGCGGTTGACCAGGTGGCCGTAGTAGCAACCGACACGGCGGGTGTAACGCAGGAGAAAGTGAATGGCCTGTTCACTTTTGTAATGAATGGGTTTGAATACCAGCTTAAATTTGAAAAAGGGGTTGCTTTTTATCGCCAAAAAATAGACCGGTCGACGTTTTTGTATGCTAAGCATATGAACGAAACCGGCACCCACGCCATACTTTATTATATATACAAGCACGATAGTAAACTGAGCCCATGGCACATAAGCTGGGTGCTTTTGGTTGCCATACCGCTGATGCTGGTATTGCTGGCTTACATGTTTAAGCGGTTTATTATTATAGCCGTTATCATTTTCTGTATCTTCCTCTATTTTAATTACCACAATAACCTCAGTATCCCAACATTCTTCGAAAGCATAATTGACGGGCTGAAGAATATGCTTTAAAGGAGAGAGTCAAGAATCAAGACTTTTTGACAAGGGATTGAAGGCTTTAAGGTTATTGAGCGGCAAATTACATAAGTTACAAATTAAATAACCGGCCAACCTTTTCAATTCAATAATTCACTAAATCGATAATTCAATAATTAAAAAGGCAGCCCGATTCCAAAGTTTAGCTGCATAAAGTTGTAGCTATCGCCAACAACGTTGCCTTTACTATCAACACCAGTGGCGTTGGCTTTAAGATAAGCCTCTTTAAAACTGCCCGATTTAAACAGTTCATTGGCGTGCTTAATAAGTACCCATTGATCGCTGCCGCTAAACTGCGGATCTTTAAACTTGAAGGCCATATCCAGCCTGAATACAAAGAAACTTAAATCGAACCTTAGGCCTGTACCTACACCAATTGCAGTTGACTGCCAAAGATTATCAAACCTGAACTCGCCATTCGGGCTTTCGGTTTTTTTGCCCAGGCGCCAAACGTTGCCTGCGTCAACAAAAACACCCCCTTTAAGCTTTGCACCAAAAAAGTTATTGATTAGCTTATAACGGTATTCGGCATTGGCAACTAATTTAATTTCGCCAAACTGGTCAAGATATTTATAACGGGCGCGCCCGGTGACATCAGTGCCGTAATAAGTCGCCCTGTCAAAATTTCCAGGGCCTAATGTACGTGGTAGCCAGGCGCGTATATCATTGGCGCCGCCGCCATAAAAGTTTTTTTCAAATATCAGTTGCTTGCTGTTACCATACGGTATGCCAATACCCGGATTAATACGAAAAATAAGCTGCTTTTCGCCCCCCAACGTGCGGTAAAAGCGTATATCTCCCTCGGTTTTTGCATATTGGCTAAAAACATAACCAAGAAATTTGCGCTGGCCCGAGTCATCCCGCGGCGTATTAAATGTATTGCTTAACAGGCTCAGGAAATTACCGCCAACATCCAGGCTTCCGCGGAAGTACAAAAAGTTATCATAAGAGTTTAATTCGATAGCGTTGTATTGAAACGTGTACTGGCTGCCGGTTGTAAATACGGTTCGGCCTATTAAATTGATATAAGCCAGCCTGTTATAAGCCAATAAACTATCCATTGCAGCCGGGTCAATAACGCCTCTTGAAAATTCAATATTTATTGGCGTAATGGTATGCAGCTTGCGGGCTGTTTCATAAAAGTCATAGCTAATGGAGTTTACAAAACTTTGGCGCGTTACCAGGCCTTTTTGATAAAACAAGGAGTAGTTGGTTGAGAACGTAGTATGCGGCACTCCGAATTTCCCTAAAAGCGGGAAGCTGAAGGGCGATATGATGCGGGGATATATGAGGTTTGCACCCATCCTAAGCTCCTGGTTTTGTATATTATCACTATTGGTGGTGTTTGTTCCATTATCAAACAAAATGCTCCAGTTGAGTTTCAGCTGCAGGATTGCTGCCTGGTTAAAAAGATTTCGGTTGGTAAAAGTATTGCCCACATTGTAGCCGTACCTGCCATTAGCAAACAGGAACTCGCCCTCAACCCTGTCTGAGTAATGCTTAAGCGGAATAATATCTATTTTGGTATTCAGGCGATGGGTGCTATCGCCCAACTTTTCATAAGTGGGGTTGGGTACATTACGAAAAACATTTAACTCCGAAAGCCTGGTTGTAGTTAAGGTTTGTTTGTCGATATCAAATAACTGCCCTTTTTTTTGGAACGTATAATCAGTTACAACACGTGGGTTAAATCGATGAGAAAAATCAACATACCTGAATTGCGAATCGACCTGTAACGTATCGGCTTTTCCGGTGGTTCTTCCATTGCTGGTAGATATGGTTATCAGTGTATTATTAATTTTATAAACCGGGTGTTCTGTTTTACCTGCCGGGTTGTCAATCATCATTTTAACATCAACCACACTACTGTTAAAGGTAGAATCGTAGGTAAAATTGATGTATTGCCGGTAAAAATCAAAATAGCCGTTGCGTTTCATCAACAGGTAAAGTTCATCGCGGTCATGTGCCAGGCTATCCATATCAAAACGCCCGCCGGGTTGTATATGCGATATTTTGTTTCGGTTGGCGAGGTAAAGGTTGGCAATATTTTTATCAGGGATGCTATCTTCAAACTTGCGGATATGGAACATAGGACCTTCTACTGCAGTAAAAACTATTTCGGCACGTTGTTTTTTGATGATGATGCTATCTGTAACCTTTGCTTTTAAATAGCCACGGTTCTGTATAAATTTTTCCATCTGGAAGCGCGAATAATCAACAAGGTTACTATCCAGTAAAGTGGGCGCTTCGCCAATGTTGCGCTTGCCATGGTTGCTAAACCAATAATAAAACTGCAGGTTAAGCTTATTGTTAGGCTGTTGTTCTTTATCAACATAATTTAGCGCGGCTTCGGCAAATTGTTCGTCAATACCTTTTATGGTAATTTTGTTTACCAGGGTTTGATCTTTGCGAATGCCGCGGGTAAGGCTACAACCCGAACCGATTATGACCAGTAAAATACTTAATATTGCAAGACGGTAACCAGCAGGTTTTTTGTATGCTTTCAAAATCACAAATCAGTTTATTAACATCCTTACAACATAAAAAATTTCGCAGGGAGCATGGTTTTTTCCTGGTTGAAGGCTATAAATCAGTTGTTGAGTTTACAGGCTCGGGTTACCAGGTTGATACGATATACCATACCGAAGCAATTGCTCCAAAAATGCTGAATTTATCCCGAAAAATAAACTTTCAGGAGATTTCGATGAAGGATATCGAAAAAATCAGCACTTTGAAAACGCCGCAGGAGGTAATTGGTTTGATTAAAATTCCAATATGGCCAACTTTAAATTACGATAGCCTTAAGCACAGGTTTTCTTTAGTGCTGGATAACATCCAGGACCCCGGCAATATGGGTACCATTATCCGCACCGCCGACTGGTTTGGAATTGGCGATATTATATGCAGCGAAGACACGGTTGATGTGTACAACCCCAAAGTAGTACAGGCCACTATGGGCTCGCTGGCGCGTGTAAATGTACATTATGTAAACCTGGCGCAGATTTTGCCACAAATTAAACTGCCCGTATTTGGAGGGATGCTTGACGGCGAAAATATTTATAACACAGGTTTTGGTACCGAAGGATTATTGGTGATGGGTAACGAGGGCAACGGCATAAGTGCTGATATTGAGCGGTTAATCACCACAAAAATAACCATACCAAGGGCCGGCCAGGCCGAATCATTGAACGTAGCAATTGCCACTGCAATACTCTGTTCTGAAATAAAAAGAAATTCGATGAAATAAATATTGGCTTTGCAATAAATAAATTACTATTTTTGCAATCCTAAAATTAGGGTCGGGTGGCCGAGTGGCTAGGCAGAGGTCTGCAAAACCTTTTACAGCGGTTCGAATCCGCTCCCGACCTCAAGGGTATTAAAAACATTAAAATAACAACACCATGGGCGTTACACGTTTAAAAAGAAAAGATAGAAAAAACAAAACTACTTCACGTTTAGAAGTTCAGTTTTTAAAACTGGCTACTAACCTTGAGTACGGAAGCCGTTCTGCCGAGAAAAAAGGCAACCAAATCCAAAAAAACAACGAAGCTTTAGCTATCGCTGCCGGTAAATAATCTATCTGTTTTAAAGCGCCTGGCGCTGAAAAAGATCTTATAAATCCTGCTGGTTTCAGAAACCGGTGGGATTTTTTTGTTGGTTGGAATTTTCTGAACCGGAATTTATCGAATTCATCAAATTGACAGAATTTTAAAAACAAAATTCAAAAAATTCCTTAATTCGATAAATTCCGGTTCAGAAACTACTTCGAAAGAAGACTTCTATTTATCCTCCCAATCAACCCCGGCCCTTCGTAAATAAAACCGGTATACAGCTGCACTAATGATGCGCCGGCATTCAGCTTCTCGATAGCATCATGGGCAGAGTGTATGCCGCCCACGCCAATTATCGGGAACGATCCGTTTGATTTTTTGTGAATATAGCTGATAACTTCGGTTGAGCGTTTGGTTAGCGGCATGCCGCTAAGGCCGCCCATTTCGTCTTTTAAGCTGGCTGGTGAATTTAAATTTTCCCTGCTGATGGTTGTATTAGTGGCTATAAGGCCTGCAATGCCGGTTTGCTGTACAATCTCTACAATATCATCCAGCTGCGAATCTGTAAGGTCTGGTGCTATTTTGAGCAGGATAGGCCTGTTGATGCCATTTTTTGAATTACGTTGCTGCAAGGTATTCAGCAGGTTCATTAAAGGCTCTTTTTCCTGCAGCTCGCGCAGGCCGGGCGTATTGGGCGAACTTACATTCACCACAAAATAATCAACCACATCAAAAAGGCGATCGAAGCATTTGATGTAATCGCTTACGGCATCTTCATTAGGGGTAACCTTATTTTTGCCAATGTTACCGCCTATGATCAGGCTTTTTTGCGCGCCTTTGGCATTTTTGCGGAAGGTGGCTATACGTTCTGCTGCTACATCAACTCCAAAATTGTTGAAGCCCATGCGGTTAATGAGCGCACTATCGGCCGGTAAACGAAACATACGTGGCTGCGGGTTGCCGGGCTGGGGCAGTGGGGTAACGGTACCAATCTCTACAAAGCCAAAACCTATGTTGGCCATTTCGCCCATCAGTTCGGCATTTTTATCAAAACCGGCGGCAAGGCCAACCGGATTTTTAAATTTCAGACCGAACACTTCGCGCTCCAGTCGCGGGTTGTTTGCATCCCATATGGCCCGGCTTAAAGCAGCGCCACCCGGAAAACGGTTGAAGCGCTTTAAATTGCGGGTTACAAAGTAATGTACTTTTTCGGGATCGAACTGGAACAGGATGGGTTTTAATAAAAAATACATGGCGCGAAGTTAACAAATACTGATAGCTGTATAAACCAGAATTTTATGAAAATTAAATCAGTAGCTTATATTAATAAGGCAAATGCTGGTACAAAATTCAACAAAATTTAAAAAAGCCGGGTAAATCAGTAAATTCGGAAATCCAAAATCAAATCTATCAAATCGTTTATGAATAATATTTTTAAACCCAATCGCCGTAATTTTTTGAGAACAGCATCGGTGGGTACCATTGCTGCAATGGGCTTGCCACAGATAGTTTCGGCTGCATTAGCCGGCAGTAAACCATCAAGAAAAATCAGTTTCAATACCGGCGACGTGGTGCTTTTCCAGGGAGATTCTATTACCGATTGGGGTCGCGATCATAACAGTATCGAATTTAATACAACCAGCGCCTTAGGCTCGGGTTACGCGATGATCACAGCATCGCAGCTATTGCTTAACCACGCCGATAAAGATCTTAAAATTTATAACAAAGGTGTTAGCGGTAATAAGGTATATCAACTGGCCGAACGCTGGGATACCGATTGCCTGGCCCTTAAGCCAAATGTGCTAAGTATCCATATAGGCGTAAATGATTTTTGGCATACCCTTACCAATGGTTATACCGGTACTATAGATAATTATATTGCTGATTATAAAAAACTGATAGATCGTACCAAGGCAGCCTTGCCGGATATTAAACTGGTTATTTGCGAGCCATTCGCCCAAAAAGGTGTTAAAGCTGTCGACGATAAATGGTACCCAACGTTTGATTTGTTCCGCAAGGCGGCCAAAGATATTGCCGAACAATACGATGCCGTTTTTGTACCCTACCAGTCGGCATTTGACAAAGCCGAAAAAATTGCCCCGGCCACCTACTGGAACCGCGACGGCGTGCACCCCAGCGTAGCCGGCGAAGCCCTGATGGCTCAAACGTGGCTGAAGGCGGTGGGAGCATAGGTTGGAGGCGAAAGGTAAAAGGTTAAAGGTAAAAGGTTTTTTGGGGAGGGACTGAAGGCGAAGCTTTTTGATTAAGCCTTGAAGGCCTTTCTCCTTTTACCTTGTGAAGGAAAATATCATTTTTCTATCATCTTAATACCTTTCACCTTTAGCCTTTTACCTTTCACCCGGGGCCTGCCTAAATTCGGCTCAAAAACCGTATATTTGCGCCCAAATGATTGCTATAAATAACCTTACGTTTGAGATTGGTGCGCGGGCCCTTTACGATGAAGCCAACTGGCATATAAAACCTGGTGAAAAAATTGGTTTAATAGGTGCCAATGGAACAGGGAAAACTACCCTTCTGAAAATTATTGTAGGCGACTATAAACCTACATCGGGCACCATATCAATGGCTAAGGACCTTACCATGGGTTACCTTAACCAGGATTTGCTGTCATACTCATCTGATAAAAATATTGTGCATGTGGCCATGGAAGCTTTTGAACGCCAAAACCAGCTGCACGACGAGATAGAAGTTTTACTAAAAAAACTCGAAACAGATTATACCGAAGACCTGATTAACAAACTAAGCGATAAGCAGCATGAGTTTGAACTGTTGGATGGTTATAACATTGAATACAAAGCGCACGAAATTTTGGCCGGTTTGGGCTTTAGCGAGCAGGATTGCCAGCGTAAGCTAAGTACATTTTCGGGTGGATGGCGTATGCGGGTAATGCTTGCCAAAATCCTGTTACAGGCACCGGATATTCTGTTACTGGATGAGCCTACCAACCACCTTGACTTACCGTCAATCCAGTGGCTGGAAGATTATTTGAAAGCCTTTAACGGCGCTATCATCATCGTATCGCACGATAGGTGGTTTTTAGATAAGGTTATTAACCGCACGGTTGAATCGCGTAAAGGTAAGCTGACTGTTTACGCGGGCAATTACACTTTCTACCTGGAAGAGAAAGCCCAGCGCGAAGAAATTCAGCGCGGCGAGTTTAAAAATCAGCAATCAAAAATAAAACAGGAAGAACGTTTGATCGAACGTTTCCGCGCCAAGGCATCCAAAGCAAAAATGGCGCAATCGCGTATCAAAATGCTTGATAAAATGGAGCGGGTAGATGACGTGGATGATGATAACCCATCGGTAAACTTTGCCTTCCGTTTCTCTAAACAATCGGGCAGGCATGTGGTAACGTTAGAGGATATTGTTAAAAAATATCCTGCCATTGACATTTTGGATGGTGGCGAAGCTGTAATTGAAAAGGGCGATAAAATTGCTTTGATTGGAGCCAACGGTAAAGGTAAATCAACCTTGCTGCGCATCATCGCCAATGCCGATCATGATTACACCGGTAAAGTAACAACCGGCCATAATGTAAGTACCACCTTTTTTGCCCAGCACCAGTTGGAATCATTACACCTGGAGAACCAGATTTTACAGGAGTTGCAGGCATTTGCACCAAAACATACCGATACCGAACTGCGTACCATTTTAGGTTCGTTTTTGTTTACCGGCGATGATGTGTTTAAAAAGATCAAGGTATTATCCGGGGGCGAAAAGTCTCGTGTGGCGTTAGCTAAAGCGCTTACTGCGGATGCAAACTTCCTGGTATTGGATGAGCCCACCAACCACCTGGATATGCAATCGGTAAATATCCTGATACAGGCACTGGAACAGTACGAGGGTACTTTCATCGTGGTATCACACGATAGGTATTTCCTTGATAATGTGGCCAACAAGATTTGGTTTATCGAAGATCAAAAAATAAAGATATATCCTGGTACCTATGCCGAATTTGACGAGTGGTATTCAAAACGCAAGTTAGAGCCAAAAGCGGCTACGCCTGCACCTCAGCCTAAAAAAGAGGAGAAGAAGCCCGAGCCTGCTAAACAACAACACGGCGAAAACAAGCACCAGCAGTTAAAAAAACTAAACCAGGACCTGGCCAAAATGGAAGAACAAATAGCCACGCTTGATAAAACAGTGAAAGAGTTTGAAGCCAAACTGGCCGATACAAAAATATATAACGATAGCCAAAAGCTAAAAGAAACCAACGCCGCTTACAACCAAAAACAAGCCGAGCTGAAGCAAATTCAGCAAAAATGGGAAACTTTGGCTGAACAGATTTTGGAGCTGGAAGCGTAATGTTTTTAAGACTTACGAAGTTTCAAAAACTTCGTAAGTCTGGTAGTCATTATGATAATTGAGCCGCTATTGTACTGCAATGGTGGTTTTTTTATTTACGTTTTTTTATGATAGCCTATTTTATAACTTTAAACCTATAGCCCTATGATAGAGCCTCACCGCAAACTCACCATCGCTGTTTTAATCGCAAGTTTATGTATGTTAATAGGTGTAGGTCATGGGATTGGCCCGATAGTCATATTGGAAGTTATGATTCCGTTTCATCATAATTATCCGTTATCGTTTGCATTAGAGAGAAAATATGAGGATAATTTGGCAGCCTCGGCAATATTTTTGTTTGCGGGGCAGATGTTGTTGTTGTTTACCACTGTCAAAAGGCAGATACCTGGCCGGTTGTTTGCATTGTTTGTTTTATGGGTAGGCTTCTTTTATCTTGTTCATGGTATATTTATTAGTGATAGCCTGGCCTGGTTTAGCTTTTGTACCGGTTTGCCTTTTTTAACAATGTCGGTTGTATTGTTTAGTTTTGATATCAAACAGTACTCACAAAAAACGAAGGTTGATGACTGAAAAATTGAAATTGATGAGAGTTTTTTGCCTGTTAATTTTTGCTGCCATTTCATTTCGGACGTTTGCCCAAGCTCCCTACGATAACAATGTTTACAACCCTGCCATTAAAAGTGTGGAGTTTAACGGCACGGGCAAGCAGCCATTCCCGGTGATAAACCTGGGCAGCGATGATAAAGTGCTTTTGGCTTTTGATGACCTGCGTGGGGGGACCCGCAATTATAATTATACCATCGAACATTGTGATGCCAACTGGAACTCCTCAAACCTTTCGCCGACCGAGTACCTGCAAAGCTTCCAGGACGATAGGTTTTATACCTTCAGCTACTCCATAGGTACATTTCAAAAATATACCCATTACGAGCAGCAGATCCCCAATGACAACATCGCCCCCAAAATATCCGGCAACTACATTCTGAAAGTTTATGAAGATGGAGATCAATCCAAAATGATCCTCACCCGCCGCTTGTATGTGGTAGGCCAAAAAGTTTCAATTGCTGCCAGCACCATTGCATCGCCAAGTACGCAAACCCGCCAAACCAATCAAAAGTTAAACTTCACTGTCGATTATGGCAGCCTCAGGGTGCAAAACCCATCCTATGATATCCGGGTTTTTGTAATGCAGAATGCACGTACATCAACGGGTATTTTAAATACCCGGCCTACTAATATCCGCGGCTCTTCGTTAGTTTATAATGATGTAGCTATAAACGATTTTCCGGGCCGCAATGAGTTCCGGCTGTTTGATCTGCGTACGCTCAAGCTAAACTCGCAGCGGGTGGCCAGGATTTATAAGGATACCGCAAACATAGTGGTGCTGATTGGCGACCCATGGCGCAATAATCCCAATTATGTGCAGTACTTTGATAATAACGGCAAGTTTTATATCCTGAACCAGGATGGCAGCGACGCACGCAACGACGCAGATTATGCCCGCGTATATTTTAGCCTGGCCGCAAATACCACCGGGAACGACGGCACGCCATACATTGTAGGCATGTTTAACGATTATAAAATTGACGACCGCAGCAAACTTACGCGCGACGAGAATGGCCGCTATTATATCAACCTGCTGCTAAAGCAGGGCGTATATGATTATGAATATGTTTGGGTTGATAATGCAACAAAAAAAGCCGACGATATACCCATTGAAGGCAGCCACTTTGAAACCGAAAACGATTACCAGCTACTGGTTTACTACCGCCCCGCAACGGCCCGCTGGGACGAGCTGGTAGGGTTTGGTATGGTGAATACGGTGAAGAAGTAATAGCTTCCGTAAGAATTTAATTTTGTACTTTTAGCCAAACTTACCTTATAAATATGCGCTTACAATTTCCTGCAATACTTGCTGTAGCTACTTTATTAACCACAAGCTGTAAAAAAGATGCGTCCGATACAGCTATTGAGGTGCACGTGCAAGCTGGTAGTGGAACAGCCTTAAGTGATAAATCAATATCGTTATTGTCGGATGATAACCGCGTTTATTGGAATGACCCAAAATCGGCAAAAAAGAGTGATAATAATGGCAATTTAACTTTTAAGGTAACGCCCGGCAAAAATTACTATTTATACCATTATGCCGATGACGGCAAATTGATATATAACGCCGAAGCGAGCTTTATTGTAATTGGCAAATTTAGCAGTCAGCAACAGATTAATACTTCACCGGGGCAAACACCAGAGGCTAAAGTTGGTGATGATATTTACCAGGATGTAAATGTAGATGGGATAATTAATAATCAGGATAAAGTTTTACAGGTATCACCTCTTGCCGCGGGTAAAATAACAAGTGTAAATTTTTTACTAAACTAATAAAGCATCGTCCATATCTATTTGTTGGCGTTGTTATATTGGTTTTTTATTCGACCCTTTCACATACCACAATTATTTATAATTTAGTGTCGTAATTACATTTAATCCAATTACTGCCTATATGTACGCTATAAAATCATCCCCCAAGGTCATTAAGCTTAGTGGCCTGTTGCTTGTCGCGCTGTTTTTTAGTGCCAATACGTTTGCTCAGCAAACCCGTCAAACACTTGATTTTGATAAAGGCTGGCGCTTTAACCTTGGCGAAGTAGTCGATGCCGAAAAGCCGGCAACCAGCGATGCCAAATGGCGCAGCCTTAACCTGCCGCATGACTGGAGTGTTGAAGGGAAATTCAGCAAAGATAACCCCGCAACACCCGAAGGTGGCGCATTGCCCGGTGGCATAGGCTGGTACCGTAAAACATTTACCGTTCCGGCATCATCCAAAGGTAAATTGGTTTATATCGATTTTGATGGCGTATACCAAAAAAGCCAGGTATGGATCAACGGCCACCTGCTTGGTTTCAGGCCCAATGGTTATATCTCGTTCCGGTATGAGCTAACTCCATATCTAATCTATGGTGGCAATAATGTTATTGCTGTTAAGGTTGATAACTCGGTTCAGCCAAATTCGCGCTGGTATTCAGGTTCTGGCATTTACAGGAATGTTTGGCTGGTAACTACCAATAAAACCGCTATTAATCATTGGGGTACTTTTGTAACCACTACCGATGTCAGCGCTGCATCTGCAAAAGTAAATATTAAAGTAAGCGTAAAAAATGGATCATCCTCTGCTGCGTTGGTTGTAAAAACTACTTTATATGATGCACTTGGCAAAATAGTAGCCGACGGCGGATCGATACCATCTAAAGCACAACTGCAGGATACTGTGTTTGAAACAAATACTACCCTTTCAGTAAAAAATCCAGCCCTTTGGAGTGTTGATAAACCTTATTTATACAAAGCGGTTACGCAAGTGCTATCTGGCAAAACCATTATCGACGAGTACACTACCCCTGTAGGCATCCGTTATTTTAATTTCGATTTGGACAAAGGTTTCAGTTTGAATGGTAAAGCCATGAAAATTTTAGGCGTGTGCGATCACCATGACCTGGGCAGCCTCGGCGCGGCCATCAATACGCGCGCATTGGAGCGCCAACTGCAAATTTTAAAAGCAATGGGTTGTAATGGTATCCGTACCTCGCACAATCCACCAGCGCCTGAGTTGCTTGATCTTTGCGATAAAATGGGGTTCATTGTAATGGACGAAGCCTTTGATTGCTGGGAATGGGAAAAAGCGAAATATGATTACCACCTGTTTTTTAAAGAATGGCATAAACGCGACTTAGAAGACCAGGTGCTGCGCGACCGTAACCACCCCAGTGTAATGATATGGAGTATTGGTAACGAAATTCCGCAACAGCATGATACCACGGCTTTAAGGATAGCCCCTGAACTTGCTGCCATTGTACACAGCCTTGATACCACCCGCCCTATAACCGCGGCCAACAACAATCCGGATAAAAATAACAAGATCATAAGTTCGGGTGCGATAGATTTAGTGGGTTACAATTACCATGAAGGGGAGTACGCTGCATTTCATGACCGCTACCCAGGTAAAAAATTCATAGCTACCGAAACAACATCCGGCCTTGAAACCCGCGGCTTTTACGAAATGCCATCAGATAGCATCCGTGTATGGCCCGAAAAATGGGATAAACCATTTGAAAGAGAAGGTAATAACGTATCGGCTTATGATAACGTACGACCACCTTGGGGATCGACGCATGAGATGACCTGGAAAGTGATGAAAAAATATGACTTCCTTTCGGGGATGTTCATCTGGACCGGCTTTGATTATTTAGGCGAACCAACGCCATATAGCTGGCCGTCGCGCAGTTCGTATTTTGGTATTGTTGATCTGGCTGGTTTCCCTAAGGATGTTTATTACATGTACCAAAGCGAATGGACAAACAAAACAGTACTGCACATATTTCCGCATTGGAACTGGACCCCCGGCAAGGTGGTGGATGTTTGGGCTTATTACAATAATGCCGATGAAGTGGAGCTTTTCCTGAACGGCAAATCATTAGGCTCCAAAAAGAAAACCGGCGAAGATCTGCATATCATGTGGCGTGTAAAATATGAGCCAGGTACGCTGAAAGCCGTTTCCCGTAAAAATGGTAAAATTGTACTAACCCGCTCGATCCACACAGCAGGCGAACCGGCAAGAATAGAACTATCAGCAGATCGGAAAGTGATTAAAGCTGACGGAAAAGACATGTCGTTCATCACCGTAAAAATATTGGATAAAAACGGCAACGTAGTTCCTGATGCCGAAACGCTGGTTAACTTTAAGATCAACGGCCAGGCCACCATAGCCAGCGTTGATAACGGCGACCCGGTAAGTCACGATTCATTTAAAGTGCCGTACCGCAAAGCATTCCACGGGTTGGCTCTTGCCATTGTGCAGGCTGGAGAAAAGGCCGGAGTTGTTACGTTTACCGCAACATCAAAAGGGTTGCCGGCAGCTACGATTACGTTAAATACAAAATAGAAGGGATCCAAATAAAATACTTATCGATATGTCATTGTGAGGCTTCGTGCCTTGCAATGGCATTTTTATTTTAAAAGCATAAACATTTACTATCCTTCAAACAATTAAGCTTTTTACTCCTTGATGGATAATACTTTATCTCCTGCTTTTATGCCTGCCAAAGAATACCCTTTTTATCTCAAGAGCACCGTTATCATGTTCGGGCTCATTTTATTAGTCTATATATTTTCACAGCTGGCCGATGTTTTTGTGCCGATAGCCTACTCCTTATTCATCGCTATTTTATTGAACCCGCTGAGCAACTGGCTGGAAATTAAAAGAGTACCCAAAGCGTTGGCTATTTCCATTACCTTATTGCTGGCATCCATCGTAATAGCAGGATTGTTTTATTTTCTATCTACCCAAATTATCCAGTTTGCCGATTCGCTGCCCGTGCTGAAACAAAAGTTTGCAGCAATATCCGTTGATGCTAAAGATTGGGTAGCAACAACTTTTGGTTATTCTATTCAAAAACAAAACCAATTAATTAAAGAGGCAATGGATAATAGCCATTCGCTGTTAGGGAGCACTTTAGGCTCGGTGATAGGCGTTTTTGGGTTGATATTGATTATTCCAGTATATGTTTTCCTGATACTATATTATAAAACTTTGTTGCTCAACTTTTTCTACGAAGTGTTTTCGGAGGAAAACTCCAAACGCGTGGCCGATGTATTGCATGAAACCAAAGCGGCAATCCAAAGCTATATTATAGGTTTGCTGATAGAAATGATCATCGTGGCAGCCCTGAATTCCATGGCACTTATCCTGCTTGGCGTAAAATATGGCATCTTGATTGGGGTTATAGGGGCCATACTTAACCTGGTGCCATACCTTGGCGGTATTATAGCCATTGCGCTGCCAGTGTTGATGGCAACCGTCACTAAAGATGGCTATACAACACAACTGGGCGTCATAGTAGCCTACCTCGTAATCCAGTTTATTGATAACAATATCCTGGTGCCTCGTATTGTATCATCCAAGGTGCAAATCAACGCGCTCATATCAATCATTGTTGTATTGCTGGGCAACATGTTATGGGGTCTATCGGGTATGTTCCTTTCTATTCCCTTTATTGCAGTGCTGAAGATTATTTTTGACAGAATAGATGGCCTGAAACCATGGGGCAAACTGCTTGGCGACACCGTACCCACCCGCCACAAAGGTGAGATATGGGGGAGGAGGAAGAAAGTTATTTTGCCAGCGGAGTAAGTCAAAATTCAAAACTCAAAATTCAAAAAGGAGGCAAGGCGATCGATGTAATGGTGGCTATAAAAATCAAAAGCCAAAATCGCTTTGCAATTTTGACTTTTGATTTTTTAATTTTGACTTAAATTAATGGCTGACGCCATTCTCGCCTTTATTCAAAGTTCCGTTGATGTATAATACCTATTTTACTTTGCAGAAGCAAGGGCGGGTAAGTCAGATAAGGATTAAACATTTTTTTGATTTAGCTGATTTTTTGTTGAGGTGATACTCTAATTTTCTCAAATACTATAAAATCGCTATTTTCTGAAATTGAAAGCTCGTACAAGTCTTGATTTTTTATACACTCTAGGACTTCTTTATAAATTAGCGCTTGAGATTCAGCTTTTATATTGTCAGCTCCTTCTGGGCCTGTTTTGGGATGTACAAACATTAAGTACAAGCAATCGTTTTTTATTATAACTAAAAAGTACAATCTAAATCCACCAGAACCAACCAATCTCTTTTTTATGAAAGGCTCAGTGTCACTATTATTAAGACGAGTGCCATTGCACAAATCAGCCGTATTTTTTCCAAAAAAATACTCAACTAATTCTTTTTCTAAATTTTTATATGGTTTTTTGTTTTTAAGTTTTTCGAATTCAACCTTAAAACGCTCTAAACAATAGATATTCATTAGATCAAAGAAAGTTCCTTTGTGGTTTCCTTGAATCCGGGCACGTTAGGTAAGTGGAAAAAAGTCGTGTCTAAGTCAGATACAATCTCTTTTAAATCATCAATGCAGGCTTTGAATCTATGTATTTCGTCCTTGGCAATACCTTTTTCTTTAATTGAGTTTATTTTAACGTATTGCCTAATTAGAACAGAATGCAATTCTCGTGCTGAAGCAATAAGATCATTTATTGCCATTAGACAATCGTCGTCTATCCCGCTCATCCAAGTAAGACCTTCAAGACTCCCGTTTATTCGTTCCACCTTGTCACACCTTTCAGAAAGATTTTTTTTGAAATCTAAAATTTTATCCAAAAACGTATTAATCCTTTCTTCATAAGTCGCACTCTCTTTCTTTTCTTGGAAAGACGTTTCCCTTATAAATTGGAAAGTACTATTAATTTTGTCTATAGCTGGGGCGCAATTCATATGTGGTTCTTTAATGAAATTTACCTAATTTACTATACTAGTTAGCAAGTATGTTTCCAAATATATACCAAACATTTGAAAAAATCATTTGCAGCAATCAAAGGCGATAATATTCCAAAAAGGGATGATTTGCTTGTTTATTGCCTGAGTACTATAGGTATAACATTCCAGTAGGTGCGATTTTAAAGGCTCGTAAACAAATATTTTATATTAAGCAATGTGCAAGGATGATGCAGCTATAAATAATTAATTGTATAGAGATTTTGTTAATTGCATTAATTTGATTGTAACAATAAAATGACAATTGAGCCTCGTCATAAATAACTTTTTTGTAAAGTATTGGATGTAAAAAGGCCAGGTAATTCAATATTTGGAGGTAAGCCTATATATCAATTTATACCATTGCCAATTCAAAAAAAGGGATCGGCCAATTGGTTTGGATGGAATGCTTTATAAAAGCAAAAGCCAAAACCGCGATGCAATTTTGACTTTTGACCTTTTAGTTTTGACTTAAATTAATGACTAACACCATTCTCGCCTTTATTCAAAGTTCCGTTGATGTATAAAATTTGGTTCACTTTTTTAGGATCGCCCTGGTATACCCAAACTATATTGTTGATGTAGGTTTTAAAGGCGTTATTAACCTGCTCTACTGTTAATTTTTTAACATCGTCTACCAAAGTTAATGACCGTTTCCAGTTATCAAACAATACCTCGTTTGATGCTATAGATGATGCCTGGGCGCTGTTGGTTTCGTTTTTATAGTAAAAACCGGTTAGGTAGGTAACTTTCATATTGGCTACCTCTTCGGGTTTAAAGCCTTCTGTTTTTACTTTATCAACCAGCTTATCAAATACAGCTATATATTTATCCGGCTGGGTGGTTGATACCGAGAAGCGGGCGGTTGAAGTTTGCCCAACGCTAAACCAGGCTTGCGGGGCGTATGATAAACCGTTGTTGGTACGCACATCTAAAAAGTGGCGGTTAGCGAAGATACGCATGGCCACGTTAAAGGCATCAAAATCTTCGGTACCCGGTATTGGGCCGCTGGTGATGCCTTCTACATAGTTGGTAGCTAAATCGCGCTTTTCCACATTAATGCTGTTTTTGTAAACTTTAAACGATGCTTTTTTAAACGTGAATGCAGGGCCTTTTTTAACACCATCCAACATCGCTTTTACTTTAGCCTCGATAGTAGCCTGGTCAAGATCGGCCACTACAACAATCAGCAAGCGCGATTTGGTGAAGATTGAGGTATAATAAGCTTTGGTTTCTTCGGGAGTTAATTTAGTCAGTATGTCCACTGTACCCATAGGGTCTTTGGCGTAGTCGCGGTTTGCAAAGGCAATTTTATCGGCAAACTTATCAATGGCATTATCGGGCCTGGAGTCAAGGCTTTTTAAATTGGTAATGGCGTCCTGTTTAATACGTGCAAACTCCTTGGCATCAAAACGTGGCTGGGTCATGGCCTCAACATATAGCGGCCAAACCACGTCTAAATCGCTTTTAATACAGTTCATGCGAACTACCGAATAGTTTTTGTTGCTGTAACCGTAAATGGTTGAGCTAACTTTATCCAGGATATCCTTAAACGCGTTTTTATCGTGTTTAAGGGTGCCGCATTCGGTTAGGGCGTTCATCGCCATAGATTCGATCCCCATTTTTTCGGCAGTGTAGTTTTGTACGCCGCCTTTAATAATGGTTTGTATCTCTACAATATCATTACCGCTTGGCTGTACAATTACCTTAACACCGTCAACCGAAGTTTCATAAGCAGTTTTTTGTGCCTGTACTGTTTTTATATTTCCTATCGCCGCTATAATTAGCAGGCCGAACATATATTTCTTCATCATGATAAGATCTTTTAATTACTTAGCTACAAAAAATGAAGCCGCATTCAGTTGTTTACTCAAATCGGGCGATATAATTAAGCCGGCCGCGTATGGTTTGCCTATAATATAGGTATCCACAAATTTTTTGATGTCGGCACGGGTTACCTTCTGGTAATTACTATCAAGGTCGGTAGCAAAATTGAGCGATGTGCTGCACCATTGGTAACTCAACTGGCTGGCCAGGGTTGATGGTTTCTCTTTGCGGTGGATGCTGTTACGCAACAAAATGGCTTTGGCATCCTTCAGTTGCTCATCGGTGTAATAATCGTCTTTTGCCCACAAGCTTATCTGGTTAATTACCTCATCATAACATTCTTTTAATTTGGTTGGATTTGGCTCAATACCCATATCAATAGGGCCAACGTACCGACTGGTGGTATAATTTACGTAAACGCTGCTTGCCAGTCCTTTATCAACCAATGCCTGCTGTAATTTTGACGAGTTTAAACCTATAATGGTACCAAACAAATCCGCAGCCACGGTAGATGCCGAATCGGTTAAATACGACGGCCCCTGCCATGAAATTTGCATCGATGGTGTTTGCGCTATGGTAGTTTCTTTAATAAAATATTCTTTTTTGGTTAACGGCTTAAATGGCGGGATAGGATATTTTTCGTGCGGATTGAAACCACTGCTTTCCCAATCGCCAAATATTTTTTCGGCCATGGCAAAAGCCGCGTCATGTTTTACGTCGCCGCAAATGGTAAGCAAGCTGTTGTTAGGGAAGTAATATTTGTTTTTGATAACCATCATTTTCTCGGGCGTAGCGGTGTTGATCACTTCGTGAATCCCGATTGGGTTTTTACGGGTGATAAGGTCGCCCCACAATTTTTGCTGGATACCGTACCATAACTGGAATCCCGGATCGCTTTCGGCACGCTGAAACTCACCGTCAACAACGGGTCGCTCTTTTTTCATGTCCTCTTCGCGGTAAATAGGGAAACGGATGGCGGCGTTCATGAATTTTAAACCGGCGCTAAGGCTGTCCCTGTCAAAAGTAAAAAAGTAGTTTACACGCTCCACATCGGTAGTACCATTCCAGATGGCGCCAAGCTCCTGGGTGCGTTTCAGGAACGATGCCTGGTCGGGATAATCTTTGTTGGCTTTAAAAAACATATGCTCGAACATATGCGATAGGCCGCTAAATTCGGGGCCTTCGGTATAAGCACCGTTTTTTACGGCAATTTCGATAGTGGCCAAAGGCACTTTGCTATTTTCAATAACAACCACTTCCAGTCCGTTTGGAAGCTTTTTCCAGAAGTAACCTTCCGGTAAGCGGGGCTGCGCAATTGCAAGGCAAAAGCTAAATACCCCGATAACACTCAGTGTTAAGGTTTTAATAAGATTTCGGGTCATAGATATATTATAATGTTTTTAAACACCATAAATATATTGGTATAAATTATGAAAAGGAAAAATTTATCCTTTTTTAACTTAATTTTTAGTTAAAAGGTATAAATCGATTAGGATATTATTTATAAGCCCGATTTAATACTATTGTAAGGCATGCCTAAATCATCGATGGAGTATTGGGTAAGTATGCTATCTTTTATGGTGATATAATCTCCACGGTCGGTAACAAACCATTTTTCGATACCATCTTTAGTAACCACTGTTGGGATTGTTGCCGATACCACTTTGCCTGTTGTATCCAATTCCAGTATATAATACTCCTTCTTCGGGTCGGTTAAGTCTCTGAAAGGGATGATAACGGTATGGTTATTATCATCAATAAAGTGCCCGAAAAAGTTTTGGTCTTTTAATTCCTTTGGATGAAAATTAATCAGTTTTTGGGCCATTTGGGCAGATACGCCGGTAATTTTCAGCCTTACCACATTGCCATCTGAATCTTTTAAAGTATCCAGCATAGTGGCCGTTTGGGCACTGGGATATTTGGCAATGGCGTAAAAATTATTCGCCCCGGTATTTTTATCGCTATGGCCGGGCAGCATATAACAAAGCTGCAGGTTGGGCAAAGCTGCACTGTCCGATTTTATTTTTCCGGCGATGTCAAGCAGTTGGTCCTTGGTGAGGCGGGCTTTGATATTAACGATAACCTTACTGGCCGTGTCTGATTTAGTTACTTTGGATATACTGTACCAGGCAACATCTTTTTTGGTGCAGGCGGATGCGAGCAGGGCGATAGACAAAATATAAACAGATAGATTTTTCATAGCGTTACAAAGATAACACGATTTTTCACTCAGTTTTATTTTTCCAAAGGCGTTAAAGAGGGCCGCGTAGTTTAATGATTTGCCATGATTTGCCAGATTTGTGTGTGTAGCGGGGCGGTAATATGGATAATTGAAAAAAAAGGGTTTACTTTTTTGCTTTTTCCAGGTTCCGCTTTACCAGGAATTTGGTGATCCTGGTTATCAAATCTAAAGGCATTGGTTTATCCAGGGGGAATTGAACCGATCCTTTGGCGCCTTTGTAGTTGGATAGTTCTTCTTTAAATTCATCTATGCCGCCTGGTGTAGGGTAAAGCCCAATATGGTTTTTATAGCCCGCAAAGTAAATAAGGTTGCCGTTGAGGGTAAAGGCAGGCATTGCATAGCTTATCTTTTCTTTGGCTTCGGGGGCCGCTTCCCTGATGGTAGTACGTACCTGTTGCAGTATTTGCTGAACATCCTGGGGGAAGGCTGCAATATATTCATCAATAGATGTTGGTTTAGTTGTCATCATAACATTGGTTTTAGGCCTTGATAGCCAGGTTTATAAATGTTTTAAATACCTAAATATACAAAACCTATGCAAACTGATGTAGTTAGATTGTTTTTATACATCGTTTTTTTATATCAGTGGGAATACTGGCCAAATAGAAAGATAAATGGTAATTAAGGTAATGAGTAAGGGTAGTGTTATTATAGTAAAAATAACGCCCTTTGTTACAGTGTGTTGAGTTGTTTTTTTAAACTATTTTCAAAAAATAATTCTCAAACACAAAAAAAAAGCTACATTTGCACTCCCCAAAAGGAGGTATCATAGCTCAGTCGGTAGAGCAAAGGACTGAAAATCCTTGTGTCGCTGGTTCGATCCCAGCTGATACCACAAAAAATACACTATGTTATATATAATAGTGTGAAAGCGTTCAAGAAGTTTTTATAAAGCCTTTAGATGAAACTCTGAAGGCTTTTTCTTTATCGGTTAATTTATATTTCTACGTTGGTATGAATTTCCTATTTTTAGGCAGGCTATCATGACCAGTTCAAAAATCCGAAGACCTTTTTACTAATGAATTTCAAACCTTTATCATTAAAATACACATTGACGTGCTTGCTTATGCTGATTTCGCTAAGTGTTTCAGCTCAAAAAAAAGAGCGGGCTCGTATCGATTCGCTGCTCAAACAGCTGCCTCCCGCAAAAGAAGACACCAATAAAGCTAACCTGTTAATAAATCTGGGGCGAACCTATTCAACCTTCAAAAAAGCAGACTCTGCCGTTTACTATCTGCAGAGCGCCCGGTTACTGGCAGAAAAGCTTCCATGGCAAAAGGGCGTGGCCAGATTATATTATTATCTGGGAGACCATTACTATAGCCAGGCAGATTACATCAAAGCGCAAAACTATCTGAAGGAAGCTACTGAACTGAGTTTTAAGATCGGCGATTACCAGTTTGCCTTTAAATCGGTTAGCTACCTTGCCGGCGCGATATATGCGCAGAAAAAAGGTTCCGCGGTGATCAGCTACCTGTTGCCTGCCGCCGGACGTTTTAAAAAAAACAACCAGACGGGACTACTGATAAATACGTATGTGCTGATAGGGAATGGTAGCCTGCATGAATTTAATTACAATACAGCCATGGATTACTTTGATAAAGCATTGAAACTGCAGGCAGCCACTCCGCGTAACTATTTGAGCACATACGATTTGATTGTGGTAGCCAACTTCTATTTTCGGCTGCACAATATCAAAAAAGCAAGGACGATCTTTCTGAAAGCCGCCAAAATGGCTGAGCAGACCGGCGATAAGGGCGGCATTGTCGATACTTACATTGGTCTGGCGCATTGTGCCGATGTGGAGCATGATTATTCCAGGGCAATGGTCTATTATAATAAAGCGATACAGGTAGCTCAAAAAACAAATAACTATAATAGTTTGTGCGGGACAGAAAATGAGATCAGCTGGGATTATTTTGTAATGAAAGACTATGACAAGGCCTGGCTGCATGCTAAACGCGCGACATCCTATATAAAAGCCGACTCATCAATATTAGCTTATGCATTATCTACTTTGGGCAGTATTTACAGAGAAGCGCCAAATTCTGTTATGGAGAAGGCAGGCTTGAAACCTGGCCAGCAGTATGAGAAATCGCTTGCCTTATTATCTGAAGGGCTCAACTATGGCGAAGCGCACCGGGATTTTGATTTGGTGAACGAAAGCTGGAGGGAGTTAAGCCTGACCTATGAAAAAATGAACCGTTATGCCGACGCTTTTAAAGCCTACAAAACCTATATAACCCAAAGGGATAGCACAGACAGCTTAAAGAACGAAAAGGCTATTTTACTGAAAGAGGCGCAACTTAACTATTCGCATAAAGAAGATTCGCTTAAATATAATCAGAACATTACGAACGCTCAACTGAAACAAAAAAAGC
Source organism: Mucilaginibacter sp. P2_A5 (assembly GCF_056404995.1). Taxonomy (NCBI): domain Bacteria; kingdom Pseudomonadati; phylum Bacteroidota; class Sphingobacteriia; order Sphingobacteriales; family Sphingobacteriaceae; genus Mucilaginibacter; species Mucilaginibacter sp. P2_A5. The sequence goes on along the minus strand of NZ_JBFUCY010000003.1, from coordinate 20,474 downwards.
AGCAAAGTTATTTTTTTATAGGGGGGATAGCCGCATTATTGGTTTTGTCGCTGTTTATCGCGCTGAATTACAATAACCAGCGCAAGTCGAACAAATTGCTGGCTGCCGCCAATGATCAGGTCACCAATGCCAATCATGAACTGAGCGAACAGCGCGAGGAAATAACAGCCCAGCGTGATCAACTGGAGCATACTCTTGCCAATTTAAAAACGGCCCAGCAGCAACTCATTCAAACAGAGAAAATGGCCTCCCTGGGTGAACTTACAGCAGGTATAGCACATGAAATACAAAACCCGCTGAACTTTGTAAACAATTTTTCGGAGGTAAGTATTGAATTATTAGATGAATTAAAAGAAGAAGCGCGAGCTGGTCATCATGAGGATGTGATAGCTATAGCCACTGATCTTACCCAAAACCTGGAGAAAATAAATCACCATGGCAAGCGTGCAGACGGCATTGTCAAAGGCATGCTGGAGCATAGTCGCCCCTCAACCGGCCAGAAAGAACCAACCGATCTGAACAAGCTGACTGACGAGTACTTACGGCTGGCCTATCATGGTCTCCGGGCAAAAGACAAAAGCTTCAATGCCGAACTGATCACTCATTTTGAACAAGGCCTTCCACGGGTAAATATCATCCCGCAGAACATTGGCCGTGTTTTGCTCAACCTATTCAATAATGCCTTTTATGCCACACAACAAAAACGAAAAATAGCTGGCGAGGATTATAAGCCGACAGTTGAAATCACCACTTTACTGTCCGTAGATAATATTGTTATTCATGTGAAAGATAATAGCATCGGTATCCCCGATGCTATTAAGGACAAGATATTACAACCGTTTTTTACTACAAAGCCAGCCGGCGAAGGCACAGGTTTGGGATTGTCACTTAGTTATGATATTGTGGTAAAAGGACACGGAGGAAATATTGCCATAAATAGCACAATTGCGGAAGGGGCTGAATTTATTGTTCAGATACCATACTTTGTGACATAGATCACCCCGGATCACTTAACTACAACAATTTGAACCAATAAATTTATTGGTTCAAATTTGCAATTAGCTGCAAATTCGAAAGGAAATGGTTCGAGATTTGTACAGTAGCCACCACACTTTCAAAAGCTTCTTAGGTAATTCTAAGAGGCTTTTTTTGTGGGGAAAACACCGTTTAATGCCATTTTGAGGGATCAAGCAGAATTATAAGCACTCTGTTTATTCGTTCCTCAGTGCATCGGCTCATTTATTCGTTATGTATGCCCGTTGTTTTGATAATAGTTAACTTATTTGTTTCCGCCAGTGACATCGTTGTTGAATTTTGCTATATCAACAGGTTTGAACAATAGTTGCGAAAACAGATATAAATCGTTCTTCCATACCCTGAAATCATGCACGCCAGGCTCAATGTAAAAGATATGGGGAACATTGTTTTTAACAAGGTAGTCGTGGGTACGCTGGCTAAATGAGATTAAATTGTCGTGATCGCCACAGGAAATCCAAAGTAGTTTCAATTTACTTTTGGCCAGTTTAGGGTTAGGAAGCAATTCTTCGGGCTTACGGGTGTTGGGAGCGGAAGAAAATCCGCCGATCCACGCAAAAATGTCAAGATTTCCTAACCCAAAATTGAGCGACTGCCCCCCGCCCATAGACAAACCGGCCAGTGCCCGATGCTCCCGGTCTTTATAAACCGGGTATTTCCCCTGTATAAAAGGCACCAGGTCGTTAAGTAAATCTTTTTCAAAATCAGAGAAAGCCTGTACTTTGTCAGGGGCCATAATATTGCCGGTGGCACGGTCTTCTTTCATTGCCCGGCCATTGGGCAGCACTACAATCATTGGCTCAAGCTTACTATCGGCATACAGGTTGTCCAGAATTATCTCAGGATGTCCGTTGTTGAGCCATTCAAATTCGTCGCCTCCGATACCGTGTAAAAGGTATAATACCGGGTATTTCTTATTTTTTGTAATGCCGGGAGGCAGGTAAACGGTTGCCCTGCGCGTTACGCCAACTGTCTTGGAATCATATTTGATGGTATCGATGACACCATGCGGTATTCCGGAACGAAACGTGTCGAAGCCGGCGGGCGCCTGTTTAACTGTTGTTTGGGCTTTTGTAATGCTTGTGAGAAGCACCAACAAAATAATGAGACATGTGTGTTTTTGCATAGTATTTAGGACTGTAAATGATTATTGATAAGTAAGAATAAAGGCTCGATGTGTGGCCTTTTTAAAGTGATTCATAATTTAGGTCAATTAACATTGAATAGCATTGGCGCCAGTTCATGAAGACTGCGCCGCCATGTCAGAAACTCGTGCGCTGTATTTTCAGAAACAAATGATATCGCGTTTATGCCGGCACTTTTTAACTCAGCTGACGCATTTTTTACACCATCCGGCCTTTCGCGGCTGCCACAGCTCATAAATATCAGTTTCACCTTCGACTTATCTTTAATTTCGGCTGATGTATAGGTGCCACCGCTTAGAAGACCGTAATAGGCAAAAAGATCAGGATTGTTGAGCGTGATCATGTGGGTTTCCATGCCACCCATTGAAAGGCCTGCCATAGCGCGATGGGCCCTGTCGGCAGAGGTTCGGAAGTTGGCATCGATGTATGGGATCAACTCGTGGGTTAAAACTGTTTGGAATGGTTCAATCTTAAAACTTTTTAAGCCGCCGCGGCCAATCTTAACATCATTGGTCATTCCATATGTCATTACAATAATAAAGGGCTTTGTCTTGCCTTCCGCTATAAGGTTGTCCATAATCAGATTGGCGTGTCCCTGTTTGCTCCAGGCGGTTTCATCCTCACCCCAGCCATGCTGTAAATACAATACCGGATATCGGTCACTTTTGTTTTTATCGTATCCGGGAGGCGTATAAACAAAAGCCCTGCGCGAGGTACCTGTACTTGGGGAAGGGAACAGAACCTGTTGTACATTACCATGCGGGACGTTTTTAAGCGAGTAAAAATCCTGATCATGAGCGGGTATTTCTATCCCGCTTTCCCACCTGGTTGAACCATAGAAGTTCAATGTGCCGGGGTCATTAAAAACTCCGCCATCTACGGTCAGATGATAATAATGAAAGCCTTCATCCATCGGGCCTTCTGTGGTGCCGGTAAAAAAACCGTCGGCATCTTTTGATAGCTTAGTGCCACCCCGGCCGCCCAGGCCCAGGCTGACCTTAATACTATCAGCCTGTGGAGCTTTAATACGGAACCGGGCATAACCCTGTGAATTCACCTGGGGATAATCTTGCCCCGGTTGGTTAAAAACCGAGGGCTTAAAGTCATCCGCTAAACCTGGCAGAGTGTTTTGTGCATCACAAATGTGAGCAGTAATCATAATTGCCGCAGCAATAGATAGCGTTTTCAGATTCATATTGTGTAATTTATGGTTTGCTTAAGTTGATTTAGGTGTAACACAAAACGCTCCGGCGAACCTTTGGAGCCATGCTTTATTCGAAAGGATTACTCTTCCTTTATCCTGAAAAAGTCAAAATCGGCATATCCTCCCGGTACTTTGGTAGCAAAATTGAACAGGCCAAACCGATATCCCATGAAATGAGGTATCGTATAAGCCATTTGCAGGGTCGAGCCAATGGTATTCCATAGTTTACCGTCAACGCTGTAAAAGAAATTGCCCTTATCCGTTTTTTCTCTGAAGTCGCACGAGGCCTTCAGATAGACTACCCTGCGGCTTAGTGGTATCCTGGCTACCTGGACCGGAGAATCTGTTTGAGCATTGACCATCACAATAAATTTATTTCCGTTGATTACTTTCACGCCAACCCATCCGTACCTGCGTTGCAGCAAAACAATGCCCGCACAATCGCCATCTTTCATATGAGAAACATCGATAGCGGTGACGCCGGTACAGATAGGCCCGAAAGTGCGCTGTGTAAGCGTGTTGCGTGCCAATAACAAATTGGTATCAACCCGTCCCGTTGTTAACCGCAAATAGCCGGGGCGTTTGGTAAGCGACCACAATGAATTGGCCGGATTGTGATTCCATTGCCAAACCAGGGGTAAAGGCCGGTCAGCCCGGCTCCGGGTAAATTCGTCGGATGCTACAATAGCAGGTATTCTGCCTATAGCGGCTGGTAGTTTAACTGTATCAGAGACTTTACCATTTTCGCCTAAAACAGGCCATCCATTGTCCCATTTAACCGGAGCCAGATAAGGTACGCGGCCAACGGATCCGTAATCCCTAAACAAGTAGCTATACCAATCGCCTTCAGGCGTGTCAACCAAACCACCCTGGGCAACGCCCTTATCCTGTAATGCAACTCGGCCTTCATATGGGCCTGTCAGGTTATCGGCACGGTGGATTATTACAGTGCGCATGTTTCCCTTTGGCCAGGTGATATTGAATAAATAATATTTTCCGTTGATTTTAAACATTTGCGATCCTTCGGCACCAAGTCCGCCATTACCCGAAACAGCGGTAGCATTTTCAATAAGCACCCTGGGGGCTGTACCCTGTTTGATCCCTGTCAGATCGTCACTTAGCTCGGCAAGCATAATCCTGCCGCTGCCGTAAATCATGTAAGCCTTTCCGTCGTCATCAAAAAATAAAGAATGATCATGCAGCGCCGGTTTAAACGATACTGCCTTCCATGGGCCTTTTTCAATATCCCTGGTCGAAAAAATATAAGTTTTGCCGGTAGTTTGTGCAAAGGTGCTTACATAAAATATACCGTTGTGATAACGCAGGCTGCTGGCCCAGGACCCGCGGCCATAAGTGCTTTTGCCATTTGCCAGGTTAAGCTCATCAACATCATCCAATATGTTGTAGACATAGTTTATGATTTTCCAATTGACAAGGTCGTTGGATTTCATAATCGGTAATCCCGGGCTCATGTGCATTGTGGTGCTGCTCATGTAGTAATTACGCCCCACGCGGATAATTGATTGATCTGGAACATCTGTAAATACGGTAGGGTTTCGCGCCGTCTGCGCCTGAGTGTTTAACAGCCCCATTGTTAACATCCATAATAATGGCCATATCCTGGTTAGTCTTTCTTTCATATATTGTATGTCTTTGTTCTATAATTACTTAATTACTAAATTGATCTCAATATATGAATTCATTTAAAAGGGCAGCCATTTAAACGGTCAGGCTTAGTACCTGGGAGAATTATACAAAGTTCCCGATTCAAAAATTTACTGCATCTCACAAATCAAGAAGTTTATATAACAAATGTTCAAAACCGGAGCAAGTTGTACCATATTATCGTTTAAGTAAAATGATCATGAATAATTTGATAGCGGTATATGGCCGTTATATAGGGTATTTTGCGCGTGTTCGTTTCCGGTTCAGTGCCTTCCTGCTTATTAATGACTTTGAAACCAACATTTGAACAAAAGTATCATGAATTTGACGATTTGTGATACTTGAAAAAAACGAAAGCGCTGAACTTCGGCAGCAGCTATGACAACACTCTTGTCGCCATAGACAATTATATAAACCAAAAAAGCATTTTGAATTTTTGATATCGGCTGGGCAGGCCCCGCTAATGTCACCTCTGGTTTCGCAATCGATTGTATCGGCCAGGTCAAAATCAATGTTTTAACCTTTGATAAATAATAAAAATGAAAAATGTGATAAGAGGCCCAGACAAGATTCGGGGCAAGTGCTAACCAGGACTAACCAAACCATACAAGAAAAAATACAAACCTTTTTAACCTGAATTATGAAAAAATCATTACAACATTTCAAAAAAAAGCCACTCCTGTTGCTGATTCTGATTTTGCTTTCCGGCCTTACAGCATTCGGACAGGGCAAAAAAATAAGCGGAACAGTGATTGATGAAAAAGGCCAGCCCTTACCGGGCGCCACTATAAGGGCAAAAGTGGGCAAAGCAACATCGGTTACAGATGCGGCCGGCAATTTCGTTATAACAGTACCCCCAACTGAGAAAATCCTCATTGTCACTTTTATTGGCTATGCCGACCAGGAAATTCAAATTAACGACCAATCTCATCTTTCCATCCATCTTACTCAAAGCAATAACAGCCTGAACGACGTGGTAGTTATAGGTTATGGCAACCAGCGGAGGGAAGCAGTTACCGGTTCAGTTGCCTCCATCAGTGGCGAGAAGATACGCGATATTCCCGCACCTAACATTAGCCAGGCCATACAGGGCAGATTACCGGGTGTAGAGGTGTCACAAACGTCTACCAAGCCTGGGGCTACAATGCAAATCCTGATTCGTGGTCAACGATCACTGACTGCCAGCAACGATCCTTTGATCGTCCTTGATGGAATTCCATTTACCGGATCTATCGGCGATATCAATCCGAGTGATGTTAAAAGCGTAGATATACTTAAAGATGCTTCGGCTACGGCAATTTACGGTTCCAGGGGCGCCAATGGCGTTATCATTGTAACTACAAACAGAGGGCAGATGGGAGGAGCCGCCAAAATAACCTATAACGCGTATTACGGCGAGCAAACTCTTTTCGCCAGATATCCCATGATGACGGGGCCTCAATTCTCAACCTTCCGTAAAACGGCCGGGTTATATACCAATGCGGTTGATGAAGCTGATAATGTCAATACCGATTGGCAAAAATTATTCTACAGAAAAGGAATGGTTTTCAGCAATGACGTTGGTGTTTCCGGGGGAAGCCAGACAGGAACTTATAATTTCGGGGGAGGCTATTATAAGAACCAGGGTCTTATTCCTACGCAGCAATATACCCGCTACTCTATGAGAGGCTCAGTTGACCAGAATGTCGGCAGGTATTTCAAAGTAGGTTTCACTACCAATAATAACTATAATATATCCGAAGGAAACCAGGTTAGTGTCGGCAGCGTTTTAGGGCTTTCTCCGCTTGCTAATCCTTACAATGCCGATGGCAGTTTAAAAAGAACGGTAAAAACGCCATTGAGCGAAAGCTTCGTTTTGACCAAAGATGTCATCAATAATATCCATGACAAATGGCTCAATGAAACCAGGAACTATGCTACTTACAACTCTGTTTATGGAGAAGTAAAAATTCCATGGGTGGAAGGCCTGAAATACCGGGTTAACCTGGGGCTGGATTATGTGCAAAGCAACAACGGAAATTACACCGGAGTGGGCATCGGAAGCTCTACCCCGACAACATCGTCAACCGCCGGCGTCAGCAACTCCGCACAATATCATTGGGCGGTTGAAAATTTATTGACTTATGACCATACGTTTGCTAAAAAACATAATATAAACGCGGTAGCCTTGTATTCTACAGAGCAAACCAGATACAATTACTCTACTATGTCGGCCAAAGACATTCCTGCAGACGCTTTCCAGTTTTATAACCTGGGTGCAGCTACAGGCGAAATCACCATTGGCAATGGCAACTACAGCCAAAGCGGCCTGATGTCTTACATGGGGCGTGTGATGTATTCTTATGACGACCGCTTCCTGTTATCGGCCACGGTTCGTTCAGACGCCTCTTCGCGTTTGGCCCCGGGTCACAAATGGCATACCTATCCAGCTGTTTCAGCTGGTTGGAATATGATGAATGAGTCTTTCATGAAAAATATTTCGGTTATAGACAATTTGAAACTGCGTGTAGGTTTTGGGCAAACTTCAAATCAGGCGGTAAACGCGTACCAGACACTTGGTACCCTGGGCACCCGTCAGTATAACTTTGGGAATACAAATTATGCCACAGGTTATTATGTAACCCAACTGCCCAGCCCGACGTTAGGCTGGGAATATTCAAAAACCTGGAACTACGGATTGGATTTCTCTCTTTTTAAACATCGTTTGTCAGGTACAGTGGAGTATTACGTTACCAACACTAACGACATATTGCTGAGTGTTGGCTTGCCGCCTACTGCCGGTGTTGGCAGCTATACTGCTAATGTTGGGCGTACGCAAAATAAGGGTATTGAATTGAGTTTGAATGGCACAATCATTAACCAAAACGGATTTACCTGGGATATCGGCGTCAACGTATATAGAAACCGGAATAAACTTATGGCGCTCGCATCAGGTCAAACCAGGGATGAAGGAAACGCATGGTTTGTTGGCCACAATATCAACTCCATTTACGATTATAAGAAAACAGGATTGTGGCAGGCCGGAGATCCTTATCTGAGTACCCTGGAACCAGGTGGTAATGTAGGTATGATCAAGGTACTATATACCGGTACTTATGATGCCAACGGTCAGCCAACACGGGCTATAGGCGCTGCCGATCGCCAGATTATAGACGTGGACCCTAAATTTGAAGGTGGCTTTAACACGCGTGTGGCTTACAAAGGCTTTGATTTCAGCGTAGTTGGGGCTTTTAAAGACGGCGGGATCGTCATCAGCAGCCTTTATGGTTCAGGAGGTTATCTAAACCTGATGACCGGCCGTAACAATAACGTTCAGGTTGATTACTGGACACCGGAAAATACGGCCGCAAAATATCCGAAACCAGGTGGTATCCTTAGTGGCGACAATCCAAAATATGGCAGTACACTGGGTTACTTTGACGCATCATATGTGAAAATACGTACGATGACGCTTGGGTATGATTTCAGCAAACTGCTATCCGGGCATGCCAATATGAGATTGCGTACGTATTTCACCGTGCAAAATCCTTTTGTATTTTTCTCGCCCTACCACAAAGAATCGGGGATGGATCCTGAGCCCAATTCGTACGGTAACGAGAACGCTGCGGTGCCACTCTCTTACGCACAAAGGCGCTTCCTTACTGTCGGTAGTAACGCGCCTTCGACCAGAAATTATGTGCTTGGATTGAATTTGACATTTTAACACTATTAACATGAAAACTTTGAAGATAAAAAGCATCATAAAATCCACGCTGTTGTTGGTCATCTTATCAACAGGATGCAAAAAGGTGCTTAATGAACAACCTCGTTCTTCATTCACACCAGAATATTTTAAAACGGAGCAGGGTGTAAACGGGGGATTGACAGCTATGTATGCCCACTTACGTAACATTTACGGCCAGGCCTATTATTACAATTCCGGCGTTACCGGTACCGATGAAGCTACCTGGGGCCAGAGCGCGGACGGGAACTTTAAGGATATGGATTGTTCCGGCGTAGGTGTCATATCATCAACCAGTTATCCAACCAGTATTATATGGGGTGAATCCTTCACTGATATTAATACTGCAAGCGGGGTAATCGAAAACGCCAGCACGGTAGGTATTTCTAACGCACTGATTGCCGAGGCCCGGTTTTTTAGGGCCTTTGATTATTTTTTGTTGGTGCAATCCTACGGTGGCGTACCACTGGATCTGGGTTCAGGTATTTTGAAATTTAATATATCTCCGTCGAGAACATCTGTACGTAATACGGTGCCTGACGTATATACTAAGGCGATATTCCCCGACTTGTTGCAAGCCATCAATGATCTGCCGGAAACCGGCCGGGTAACCGGCGGATTGACCAAAACAACGGCCCGGCTTTTCTTGTCGAAAGCATATTTAACTTATGCGTGGTGGCTTCAAAATCCTAACGGTATTCCAACCTATCCCGCAAGCAATCGGACAGACCCCGACAAGCATGATGCTGCATGGTATTTTCAAAACGCTTATGATATCGCAACTACCGCTATCGATAACCCCGGGGCCTTTAAACTACAACCAACTTTCTATGATGTAAATGTTGGATCAAACGACCGGAACAGCGAAATGGTGCTATATGCCGACCATACGCAAAGCAGCGAGAAATATAACGGCTCAAGTTTAACTTATGGCAGCGGTGGCGCCCCGGACAACTTTGCCGGCTGGATGATGACCTGGAACTATCCAAACATTATCAGTGGCGGGGTAAATTCTGTTCTGCGTGAAGCAGAGCAACATTTGGGCCGCCCCTGGGTACGTATGGCGCCTACTGTTGAAGTGTTTAAAAATACTTTTGCTGATAAAGTAAATGATTCCCGATATGATGGAACCTTCACTACCGTGTACCGCGGTAACTGGCAAAAGGGAGGTAATACTGCTCAAACGTTAACCAATGCAAACGGTTTACCTGTTGCGCAGGGTGGTGCTATCCTAACTTTTCTTGATAGTGACGATTCAAACGTTACGTATGCTAAATCGAATGGGAATGTTGGGGCCGGCCTGCTGCCGGGAAGATCAGATTGGGTTATCAACCTTAGTGATATAAGCAGGATAATTTACCCGGGGCTATGGAAACTGGGGCCGTACCGCACAGACAATGGCACAGGGTTAGGCCAGCCCAACGCGGGCAGCACGCGTCCTTACCCGATTGCTAAGTTTTCTGAACTATACCTGATAGCAGCTGAAGCAGCAGTAAAGGGCGCCACTGTTAAGTCAGGAAAGTCAGCCAGAGAGCTCATTAACGTACTGCGTGCGCGGGCAGGGAAATGGCGTTTCAACAACAACGGAAACGTGGCGAAGGTTGAAGACGATAGCCAGGCGATGACTGACGCAACGCCGGCCAGCATTGATATCAATTACGTTTTAGCAGAACGTTCCCGGGAATTCTATGCTGAAGGCGGACGTTGGTTTGACCTGGTACGGACTCAAAAATGGGCAGAACTTGCCGCTTCATATACGATAGCGGGAACAACTTTCGGAGATCACACTCCGGTTAAAGTCACCCGCTCTATTGATGCTCATCTTTATCTGCGCCCTATCCCGCAGGGGCAAATTGATGCATTGGTTATGAGCGATGCGGATAAGGCTGCATATCAAAATCCAGGTTATAACTAATTTGCCGGATTGATACTTAACAGGAGAGGCTATTTCGACGAAATAGCCTCTTCTTACATTAGTATATTACGGAAGAAGGTAACGGTTCCTGCGCAATAGTTCTCAATGCGATTGAAACTATGGCGCTAATCTCTATACACCGCCATTCGAATGCTTAAATTTAGTCCGCGATTTCTGTCAGGAGGCTTTTTGAACGCTTAGCCCTGCGCCCGGTTAAAAACTCCGAAGGCGATAAGCCATATTTTTTCTTGAAATTCTTAGAAAAGTAGCTGGGCGTTCCAAAACCTGTCATGTAAGCAATTTGCGCCACGTTAAAATCACTGGCTTCCAGCAGTGCTCTGGCTTTATCCAGCCTGATGGTCCTGATGTATTCTACAGGGCTCAGTCCGGTAATTTCCAGTAACTTGTAATATAATGATCCCCGGCTCATCCCCACATGACGGCTTAACTCCTCTACCGATAGTTCGGAATCGCTGAGCTGGTCTTCCACCCATTTCATAATGGCGTTCAGTAATTTAACATCGGCAGACTCGCAGGCGATCTCGGTGCCCGTGAGCTGAATTTGTTTGGAATAGGTGGCTTTTAATTTTTTGTTCAAAAGTAGCAGGTTACTTATTTTTGTCTGCAGAATCTGGAAATTAAAGGGCTTGGACAGATAATCACTCGCACCGGTTTGCAGGCCCTTTAACTGATCTTCCTCACCGGTCATTGCCGTAAGCAGGATGACCGGAATATGCGAAGTCCGTTTGTCATCTTTTAATTTTTTACATAGTTCAATACCGTTCATCTCCGGCATGCTGATATCACTCACCACCAGCTGAGGGTGCGTGCCCAAGGCTTTTTGCCAGCCCTCCCTGCCGTTCACCGCTTCCACAATGCGATAATGTTGTTTTAAGTGTTCGGCCAGATAAAAACGGAATTCATCGTTATCCTCTACCAGCAGTACAGTTGGCAACTCGCTTGTGTTCGAACCCTCATCAATATGGGATGAATTTGGTATTAAATCCATTTCTACGCTGGCAACCGGCAAAATTTCAGGTTCGTTTTGACTGGCCGGTTCCGGCAATTGCACCACCGGTAAAGTGATAAAAAAAACAGAGCCGCCGGTAGGTTTGCCCGATGCGCAAATATGACCCTGATGGAGTTCTACAAACTCCTTGGCAATCGCCAGGCCGATGCCGGTGCCCTGGTTTAAGATCTTTCCGTTTTGGTCAGCTTGATAAAAACGTTCAAATATTTTATCCAGTTCATTTTCGGCTATGCCTACACCTGAATCCACTACACGTATCTCTAAAGCAGGAGACGCTCTGTTTGATTCGCTTATGTCCAGATATAAATCTACCGATCCACCGCGGGGGGTGAACTTGAAGGCATTAGATAATAAATTAAAAATCACTTTTTCAAGCTTGTCATGATCAAAAAGGGTTTGCCAGTGCTGCTGCTTGGTTGTTACATGGAAGGTAATCTGTTTTCTGTCGGCAACATCCACAAAAGATTCGGTGGCTTCCAATATAAATTGAATAATGTCGCCGGGCATCAGGTTCAATTTCAATTCGTGTTCCTCCATTTTTCGGAAATCCAGTAACTGGTTAACCAGGTTTAACAGCCTTTTAACATTTCTGGATACCATTTTTAGGTGAGTCGCATCATCCTCTTTAAAAGAGCGTTCGAGCAGCTTTTCAACAGGTGCCAATATCAGTGAAATCGGCGTTCTGAATTCATGGCTTAAGTCCGTCAAAAATTTAATTTTCGACTGATCCAGTTGATGTAACCGTTCGGCCTGCAGGCGCTCCTGCTCAATTAATTGTTCGGCCTTTAATTTTTCCTGGGTAATTTGAAATTGGCGCTGCAGTTTTTGGATTCCCCGCCGCCGGATAAGCAATAAGACAGAGCCTCCTAAAATCACATAAGCCACATAAGCATAAATTGTCCGCCAGAATGGTGGCTGCACCGTCACTTTTATTTCCGATATAGTATTACTCCAGTCCCGTTCATTTTTGGTAGCCATTACCTGGAACACATAGGTGCCCGGGTCAAGGTTGGTGTAATTAGCAACCCTGGCTTTACGCACGTAATTCCATTCCTTTTCAAATCCAAGCAGCCGGTAAGCGTACAAATCTTGTTTGGGCGAGGTATAGTCGGTAGCAACGTAGCCGATTGAGAAATTTTGTCCATAACGTAACCGTATCTCGCTGGCAGTAGTGATCTGTTCCGTTATTGGCGCATCCGAATCCGGCGTTACAGGAACATTGCCGATCTTTAATTCGTTGAACAGGACCGGGCCTGGTACCTGCGGAGGTGGGAGTTTTGCAGGGTTGAAATAATTAAATCCGTCCTGCCCACCGAAGAAAAGATCGCCATCGGAGGTTTTTAAGCCCGACCCGTTGAGGAATGAGCTTGACTGTACGCCATTTTCGCTTGTGAAGTTTCTGAAGGTTTTTTTCTTTCGGTCAAAAGCACTTATCCCGCGGTCGGTACTCAGCCAAAGTAATCCATGATCATCCTCCTGGATATTCTTAACGAAATTATTTCCGAGTCCATCGTGTTCCGTATAAGAATTAAAGCGCTTGGTTTTCGGGTCAAAGCAACTGATACCCTCGTTGGTCCCCGCCCACAGTGTTCCGTCCCTGGCTACCAGCAAATCAATAACCACATCGTCTGCCAAGCCGCTGTTGGCTTTGTTGTAATGCGTAATACTGCCGTTACCGGCGTGACAGACGGCAACACCGGTTCCTGACGAAGCAATCCAGATATCACCATCAGGCTGTATGGCCAGCGCATTGATATAACCGTTTAAGGGCAATACCCGACGAAAGCTGGCAGCCGAATATTTGTCGAAGTTTGTAAAAAGCTGCGTTTTAGGATCATATATGCTAATTCCGCGACCGATGGTGCCCATCCATAACCTCCCTTTTCGGTCTTCAGTAAAGGTGGTGATGCTATTGTAACCTGGGCCGCGCGCACTGCCGTCAGATATAAATTGTTTAAATGTCCCGGAAACCGGATCGATCCGGAATAAACCGTGATGATGCGTGCCGGCCCACAATTGCCCGCTAATATCTAAATGAAGTGCAGCTATTGTCAACTCCTGCGACCTGTCTAATTTGCTGCTGATTGGATAAGTTTTAAAGAGACCGCTGACTTTATCAAATAATTGGAGCCCGCCGCCGTCTGTACCGATGAAGATTTTGTCGTTTCGGTAAGCTGCAAATGCGGTAACAAAAGGCGATTTCAACCCGGCAGGATCGAAAGCGTCGCTGCGCTTAAGATCAAAGAGCGAAAGTTGCTGATTGTACTTGCTAACACCACCTCCTAAAGTCCCCACCCAAAAAATGCCTTTGGGGTCATAAAAAAAGCTACGGATATACCTGCTTTTGAGACTAAAGATATCCCTGGGATTTGGACCAACTTGCTGAAAAGTAGCGGTGGCCGGGTTCAGTATATTGACTCCATCTTCGGTACCCACCCATAGCTTCCCTTCGCCATCCAACGCCAACGTACACACGGCATTATTGCTGAGAGACCGGCTTCGGCGGGGATCGTGGCGATAAATCATGAACCGGCCATTTCCCAGCCATTTACTCAAACCATCCAGGGTTGCAAACCATAAATTCCCCTGCTTGTCTTCCATAATTGCTTTAACAGCATTATCGCTAAGGCTGGATGGGACATTGGCCTGATGCTCAAATTTGTGAAATTTACCCTTTGCGGGCTCGTAAAGGAAGAGGCCGCTGTTGGTGCCTGCCCATATCCGGTGCTCCCTGTCTTCATACAAACAAAGAATCACAAACGTTCCCATATCACTTAGCATCGGCTTAGGTATCGCAGGGCCCCCAACCTTGCCCGTTTTCAGGTCGAACTTCCGGAGGTCGCCATAGGTTCCAACCCAAAGCTGGCCCTTGTGATCTTCTAATATCGCACGTGCGGAAATACCCGACAACTCTTTCCAGCTGCCATCCCCCTTGTAGTTTTCGAAACGATCATATTTTTGATCATAATAACAAAGCCCCCCACCGCTGGTGCCTATCCATATCCTTCCCTGGCGGTCTTCAAACAGCGTAAGTACTTCATTGGAGGGCAGGCTGTACTGATTGGCAGGTTCGTGCCGGTAGGTGGTAAAAGCACTTCCGTCAAATTTGCCCAGGCCGTTGGTTGTTGCAAACCACATCAGCCCGTTTCTATCTTTGATTATTGCATTGACGGTATTAGATGACAGGCCTTCCTGAACGGTAATAGTGGTGAATTTAATGGCATCCTGAGCAGCCGCGCTGAACGGAACTGTAACGGTAAATAACAACGCAAAAAAGTAACTTTTAATCCGTTTCCACATAGGTTCGTTTAATTTAGCCCCCCTGTCTGATGATTTTGCAATCGATTGCTGGTTGGTGCTGTTTTTTATATTTAATAATAAGGATAATTGGCTGTTCCTAAACAAATATAGGGCTCAAATATTCAATTTTCCGTGTTCGGCTAGATAATAATTTGATTTCGGCGAATTTAGGTATGTATCGAAAATGTTGTGTGCAATCGATTGTAATATACCAATGATGTTTTTACGTTATTCGTTATTAAACTAATAACGATCTCCACCCCCCTGATAATAAAAGGCCGCTTTTATTCGCGGAGCGGTATTTCGTCCGTTACCATCAATATTTAACTTCAAAAGCGCGGACGTTAAACATTTGTGGTAGTAATTTAAACATCAGCGACAGGGGAGGAGAGGCCCTTTATCCTACATTAGCCAACCGCAATTGTAAACAGAAACCGGCAAACTTTAAAAAATGACGGACGCTTTTCAACAAGGCTCATCCGTTGGCTGATGCCCGTTAGTTGGCGAAGTAACAACATCGCGGCGCAATTAATAAGAACTGGATTTTTAACTAACCATATGATCAATAATTTCTACCGTCTGCTGCAATGCCTTGCATTGCTGTTATTTTGTACATCAGCGGCCCGCTCACAGCCAAAGTCGGTTGCCGATTCGTCCTCCTTTTATCAAACTGTAAGAACCTACGTTAATCCCGTCTTGCCCGGCGACCACCCGGACCCTACCTTATTGAAGGTTGGGGATGACTTTTATCATTGCGGTTCTACTTTTCATTTCAATCCCTATATGCCCATCTGCCATTCTAAGGATCTGGTGCACTGGCAGGTGATCAGCCGGGTTTTATCGCCTGCTAAAGCGGCCTGGGTAACCGATCGCCCCTCGGCGGGTATCTGGCAGGGTGCCATAACTTATTTTTATGGCTCTTACTGGATCTACTTTTCTGCAAACGGTCAATGGTTTAGTAAGGCGAGTTCGCCTGCAGGTCCTTGGACAGAGCCAGTACAAGTGAAATCAAATGCGGTGACCGGCAACCTGGGGTATGATAATTCTATTTTTGTTGATGACGACGGGAAGCCCTACATGGTGATCAAGAACGGGCAGAGGGTGAACCGCCTGCAGGAATTAGGCCGTGATGGCCAGTTAACCGGCACTGTGATCAATATGGATTGGGTTAACGCTAATCTGCAATATAGTTGGGCAGAAGGGCCGGTAATGTGCAAGCGCAATGGCTTTTACTACTATTTTCCTGCCGGGGATGTTTCTGGCGGCCAGTATGTATTGAGGGGAACTGCTTTGACCGCCGATTCGACAAAGTGGGAGCGGCTGGGCGATTTCTTCAAGCCGGTTACGGATCCTAAAGTCGGGTTTCGCCGGCCAAATCATATTTCGGCTCCTTTCCGATTAGCCGATGGCACCTGGTGGACAATAGGGCAGAGTTATGAAAAATATGAGGGAGATGATTGGTCTGGATTAGGCCGGCAAACGGCCTTGTATCCGGTAACCTGGGAAGGCGACCGGCCGTGGGGGATGGCGCCTTCCACGAAGCCAATTATCAAACCTAACCTTCCGCAAGCGGGCATTCCCTGGCGGAGTGTTAAAACCGATTATTTTGACAGCGGCACGCTCGATCTTAACTGGCATTTCTTAACCCGGAAAGCCAGCACCCGTTATTCGCTCAATGAGCGCAATGGCTGGCTCCGGTTGAAGCCTGATACCTGCCGTACACACGTGGTGCAAAAGGAAACCGACCATTATTATACAGCAGTAACTCAGGTGGATCTTAATGCCACAACAGCAACAAGCCAGGCCGGAATTTACCTGACCAACGGTAGCGAGAAAGTGGTTGCCAAATTATTCACGGGTTATGATCAGGGTAAAAAGATAACTTTCGAGTTAGACACCGCCAGGCGCAGCATTCCGAATAGCTTTGGAAATAGGGTGTGGCTTAAACTGGAAAGGAATCAGCATTTACTGCGTGCCTGGTGCAGCGGTGATGGAAAAATCTGGACGTCGTTGGGTGCGCCTGTAAATGCTGCCGACATGGACAAAACGCAACCCAATTATAATTCATGGGTAGGGACAAGCGTAGGGTTGTTTGCGGAAGGCCAGCCAGCCGATTTTAATTGTTTTATTTGTAAGGATGGTACATCGGCGTTGCCAGCCGTGGGGTACAGCAATTACTATGGCATAATTACTGTGAACGACGCATCTGGTAAAGGGGTAACCAATACGTCGGATTATGGCGGCTGGTTCATGCTTTCGGGTGTCGAACTCGGTAACCGGTCGCCGTCAGCTGTTAGCGTATTGGCTAATGCTAAGGTGAACGTGCAATTGGAAATTTGGCTTGACGATTTGCAGCACGGAAAGTTGATTGCTAAAATACCCGTCAATAGCAAATTCGGCTGGAGGCACTACCGCAGCGGGCTAAAAGGGCTTACCGGTCAGCACGATGTTTTTATCAAATTTCCGGTTAAGGCGGCGAGGGGGCTGGTGGTTAGAAGTATACAATTCTTAAATTAATTACCCAAGTTTTTTAATGATGGATAGGGAGCAGGTATAGGCTGCTGCCTGAAACATTTTATAGCAATGAAAAAAATATCATTAATTATCCTGGTTTTGCTGGCGGTACAAAGCAGTTTTGCACAGGACTCCAAGTTTTATATCTTTTTATGTTTTGGGCAATCTAATATGGAAGGTAACGCGCGATATGAAGCGCAGGATACAGTCGGGATTGACCCCCGCTTTCGCGTATTGCAGGCCGTTGACTGTGTTGAACTTGGCCGGAGTAAAGACAGCTGGTACACCGCGCAACCACCCTTGTGCCGCTGTAAAACAGGCATAAACCCGGCTGATTACTTTGGCCGGACACTGGTTGCCAATCTGCCTGAAAAAATAAAAGTAGGTATCATCAATGTTTCAGTAGCCGGTTCAAAGATAGAGATATTCGATAAGGACAATTACCAATCCTATGTAGCGACAGCTCCGGACTGGATGAAAGGAATAGTTGCGGAGTACAACGGTAACCCGTATGCCCGGTTGGTGGAGCTGGCCAGGCTGGCACAAAAGCAGGGCGTGATAAAAGGCATACTGCTGCATCAAGGGGAATCCAACACTAATGATACGCTATGGACACGTAAGATAAAGGTGATATACGATAACCTGATGAAGGATCTGCAGCTCAAACCAAAGAAAGTGCCCTTGCTGGCCGGGGAACTGGTAAATGCCGACCAAGGTGGCGCCTGCGCTTCCATGAATAAGATTATTGCCCGTTTACCGGAGCTTATCCCCAATTCTTATGTTATTTCTTCCACCGGCTGCTCAGCATCCTTAGATAAATTGCATTTCGATGCAGCGGGTTACTGTAAGTTAGGCAGGCGTTATGGGATTCAAATGCTGGCGTTACTGGGGATAAAGTTAGTGGATGCGGAATTTACGATCAGGTAATGAGAAATACCAATGATCCGGCTGCTTAGCTTGCAGATGGTGATGCAAACCACTATCGCCATCCGAATGAATTGGTTTATCTAATGACGGCTAATGCGATAGATGCATGGGTTTTCTTTACATTCGCATTAAGGTCTTAGCGAGTTATAACGCAAACACCTTAATTTCTGGTTTAGCTAATAAATTATTCTTGAGCTGTAAAAATTTTGAAAAACTGCCTGTTTCAATCAATTCTTCCTCAAAATGGTTCGGGTTTTGCACTGCCATCCACCAGTTTTCTAAAAAGGCTTTTTTATGCCCTCATGGCAGGTTTTTCGATAAAAATACGACAGATCAAGGAGGATTTTATGAAAGCCCCGGTATCTGACCAGCAGGAATCCATTCCAACCCTCAATACCTAACAAAAAATCTCTAACACCTCATTTAAAACGGAGGCATTAGAGATTTTTGGCAGTTGGTATAACTTAATTGATTTATACTACCTTATATTTTCACAAATCCCCATTGCTGATTACGGCCTCCGGAGTAGGTCCATTGGTCAAGTGCACCGCCGTTATTGAGCGAAGATGCTGCAACGTCCAAAACTTTTCCGCTGTTTGCATTGGTAATTTTATAATACCCGTTGTCGGTTATCTGAATTGACCATTTTTGGTTTGGACCGCCGTTGTAATCCCATAAATCTACCTGCCCGCCATTACCGGTGCCAAAGCCATACATTTCCAAACATTTTCCGGTGGCATGCATAGGGGTTAACCGGTAGTAACCGCCCCCGGCATCTTCAATTTTAAATTGTTGGTTTGCGCCGGCTAAATATTCCCATTGGCCGGCCGGCGTTTGATTTGTGGTACCCCAGCCAGCAATTTCCAGGGCTTTAAAGCTGTTCCTGTTATAAATCTGGTAAACTTGCCCAACCTGGATGGTTGACGATGTRCCGTTTTGCAGGCCYTGTRCCRCCGCGGCTAAACCTTGCTGGTCGGCAACTSCGTTRGTTTGCCTGYTAATAAGTCKGAATGCATTATTTCCCTGCGATCCATCATCAAAATAAAATGGRAGCAAGCCATATTTCAACGCCTGGTGGGTAATGTAATTAATATAATACGCCCTGCCGGCCTGGTGCAAAGTTAATGCRTCCCCCGAAAGYGTTTGGAACCTGCGGATAGCGCCATATTCTCCCAATAATACGGGGATACCCTTATCAATGAACTTTGTCTTCATCTTTGGAAACTCTGTGGTAGCATCCGACTCGTCGCCCGAGGTRGCATTTCGTGAAGCATCGGTTGTAGAAAGATATCCATTGCCCCAATAATAGGCCATAGTGCCCCAGCTTACATCGGAGGTTAAACCGGCAAAATTAAAGGGAGTGTAATAGTGTACTTCAACCATCAGGCGATTGGAAGCCGGATCGGTGGGAAGGGTATTCATTAATGTATTTGAGTTGTCGATATTTGTAGATGGGCCCTGGATAAGCAGCACCCGGTAACTGTTGTGCCCACCGGTTGATCTTACCGCATTAACAAATGTTTGATGATATGAAAGCAGCACCCCCATCCCTGTAGCATCTGATACAGCGGGTTCATTGGCGCTTGCAAAAATCACATGCTCGTCAAAGCCACGCATTTGAGTAGCAATCTGCTCCCAAAAAGCCTTTTGTTTGGCATTAACTGCTGCCTGCGCGCTGGTAGTGCAATTGTTCTCCAGCCATCCGCCATCCCAATGAACATTTAATATTACGTACAAACCGTCGTTAACGCAGTACTGAACAACCTGCTTAACCCTGTCAAGCCATGTTTGCTGAATTTGGGCCGTGGTTTGATTAGCATACTGGTCCCAGCTGCAAGGGATACGCACCGCGGTGAAACCACTTCTTTTAACCTGGTCAATAAGCGCCTGGGTTATTGTAGGGTTGCCCCAATTTGTTTCGCCGCCTATTGCCTCCAATGTGTTACCAATGTTCCAACCTAACTGGAACTTTGCAGCAAGCTGAGTTGCCGTGCTGGAAACGCCGGTTTGATCGGGCG